>CAIJGS010000347.1 GCA_903820285.1 uncultured Verrucomicrobia subdivision 3 bacterium
GCCGTGAGCCAGGAATCCGCATGATGCGTTTCCAGGCCCGAACCCTTGTCCTCGAAATCGTCGTTGAAGGCGAGCTGCCTGCCATTGGAATCCGTCAGACGCAGGAATGAATCCAGCGGCGAATCAAGGCGCCGCGCCATGACCTCAGCAACCACTTGCTGGCCGGCCTGACCGGTGAATTTGAAGATGGCGCTCGCACCAGGCCGGGCCATGCGACCGTTGAGAATCACGGGTAGCGTCACGGCCTGCGCACTTTTCACAGAGATGGCGCCCTCCCGCGCGGTGACTTCAGGCAAGTCATCCACGGCAAAGGGCACGGGGTTGATAAAATCGCCGGTCAGCCACCGCACGCCGGGTTCGGCAGTGCTGTTGTCGCAGACGAGCGATGTTTCGCGCAGATTCCAGCCGGTGAGAGTGACCGTGGTCTTTTCCCCCGCCGGACCACCCAGCGGATAAATGCCGGTCACGAACGGCAACTGGCCCAGCGTAAGGCGATACACAAAATCTTCGCGTCCGCGATAAATGGAATCGTGAATCTCCACGGTGTACTCGCCATCGCGCGGCGCTTCAAAATGAATGACCGGGTCCGGACGGAAACGATAGCGTTCGCCGGAAACCAGTTCCTCGCCCTTGGGATCGTAGATGGTGAGGGTGGCCTCAAACCAGCCAGGTACGGCATCGGCCAGATACGGAATCAGGGAGCGGGCGTTGGCGGTGATAATCAAATTCTGGCCGCGAATGGCGGTGAAGTGGTAGCGGTCCACACCGCCGGGCATGATCTGGCCGTTGATGGTGACGGGCAGGGTCACGGTGGCCTCGTATTTGGGCGTGCCGGGGGCAACGGGTTTGCGGCCCATCTTTTCCAAATAGCGATCGAGATCCGGGTTGGCGGGTTTGCCAGCGGCCTTGGTGACCTCGGGCAAATCGCCCACCCAAAATTTCAACGGATTGGATAACGCCAGCGGCGTGGCCAGCCGGATTTCACGGTCGCCAAGCGCAGCGTTGGTGGCAATCTTCACCTGTATGATCACGGTGTCGATCATGGCGGGATTCGCCTTGCGGTTCGGCGGATTGCGGAGAATTTTGGCGCGAATATCCTCGCGCTCCTTCGCATCGGCGGCGGTCCAGGCATTGGTCCCGGTGTTATTGCCCTTGCGGGTGGCCTGGAACTTGTCCTGCAACTCCTTCAACCGGTCCCGCAGTTCGGTGAATTCCTTCTGCGGCATCGGACGGTTGCGCTCCAGTACGACGGTCTCAATGCCCGCACCGGACACCAGCGCATTGGAAACCGAGAGCAAGGCCTGTCCACCCACAACAATCTGAAAGGTGCTGCCCACGCGACCGCCGGCCGGATAAACATACGCAAGGTGCGGCGCCTGCTGCGCCAGCGCGCCGAGCACTGGCAACAGCAGACCCAAAATCGTGGTAAAAATTTTATTCATGACGGCATGATCTCTTTCAACTGGCCGGCCATTTTCACGCCTTCATCGGCGGTGGGCAGGACACGCGTATCGAGCCCTTCGGGATTGGGGAGCTTGGCGGAGCCATCTATGCCGAGCAGCGTGTAGATGCTGCCAATGAGGTCGGCGGGATAGACGGGCCGGTCTTTGACTTCCTCGCCGCGTGCATCGGAGGCCCCAACTACCTGGCCGCCTTTGAAACCGCCACCGGCCACCACGGCGGAAAAGACTTTGCCCCAGTGATTGCGCCCACCGTTCCAGGGTGCTTCCCACATCACTTTGGGCGTGCGACCGAATTCGCCACCCCACCAGACAATGGTGCTGTCGAGCAAACCGCGTTCGGCGAGATCCTGCAACAGGGTGGAATAACCTTTATCCATATCCGGCAATTGCCGGCGCATGACCTGGAAGTTTTCCTTGTGGGTGTCCCAGCCGGGATAATTGATGGTGACATACGGAATGCCGCGTTCAATCAGCCGCCGGGCGACGAGGCAGGACTGGCCGAATTTGGTACGGCCATAGCGATCACGCACCTCGGGCTTTTCCTCCGAGAGGTCGAACACTTTCGCGCCATCGCCCAGGATCATGTCGTAGGCCATGTTCTCCGCCTGGGTGGCGGCGACAATCTGCGGGTCGGCAGGTAAATCCTGTGCCAGCGTGTCCAGCTGATGCAACAGTTCACGGCGTTCGTGCTGGTGCTGCGTGGTGATACCGGGAGCGATGATGCCCTCCACGGCGAACGGCGTTTGCGCGGGGTTGCCACCGGTGGCAAAGGGCCGGAACCGTGCACCCAAAAAACCGGCCTCATCGAAACGGCCCTGGGGTTCGGTGAGGACCACGTAGGGTGGAATCAACCCTTTATAACCGGCATCATAGCCTTTGAATAACGAAGTCACCGCCCCGGCGCAGGGATAAACCACGCGACCGCCGGGCTGCCGGCCGGTCTGCACCATATAGGACGCGGTCTCGTGTCCGTTGTTGCCATGGGTCATGCTGCGGATGATGGAATATTTGTCCGCCTGCTTGGCGATGAGCGGCAGGAGTTCCACAATGCGCGTGCCGGGCACGATGGTCTCAATGGCCTTGAGCGAGCCCGTGTATTCCGCGCCCGCGTCGGGCTTGGGATCAAAGGTGTCAAGATGAGACGGCCCGCCCCACATCCAGATCTGGATGACCGCCTTGGCACGCGCGTTGGCGGGCACGGCATAGGCGTGAAACGAGAGGTGTTCGGAGAGCGCCAGGCCGCCGGCCGCAAGCAACATGCGGCGCACGGCTTCGCGACGGCTTATCCGGGGCCGTAATTTTTCCAAAACTGAACAGGGTGTCATAATTTACCCAGGGTTAATGGTGATAAAGAAATTCGGTGGTGTTCATCAGCGCCCACGCCAGGTCCACGGTGGCGCGGTGGCGGCTCATGTCGCCCTTGGCAAAATAAGCCTTCGCCAGGTCCGCCTCATGCGGGGTGGGAAAACGCGAGAGAATGCCGAGGTAAAGGTTGGCGACAATATCGGCGGGCGTCTTGTCCGGCTGAGACTGAAATTTCACCATGCGGCTGTTCTCGAGCTTCTGCTGCATCTGGCTGGAATTGAGGAGCCAGAGTTTTTGCGAGGCGGTGATGCGGTTGTTACGCTCCCCTTCCCGCCCGGTGTCGCGCGGCGAACGGCCGAACATTTCGAGAAACGGACTGCTGATACTGCCGTCCGGCAGGGCGATGGAACGCTGGTTATTCGGAATGAAGGTGAAGGGCTCGGGAATTTCGCTGGTGTAACTTTCCGTGCCGCCAGTGAGCTGGTCAAGCGCATCAATGAGCACTTCCGCCTCCAGCCGGCGCAGCGGATAACCGGCAAAATTCGCCGCCGCCTCAGGACTGCGGCTGCGCGGAATCGCGGCAAGCTGGTAGATTTTGGAATTTAAAATCTGCCGGAAGAGCGCTTTCACATTGAAACCGGAGGCGGCGAATTCCTGTTCCAGATACGCGAGCAACTTGGGGTTGCTGGGCGGATTGTCCGCGCGAATGTCATCCGGCTCCTGAATGATGCCGCGCCCTAGCAGCCAGGACCACACGCGGTTCACGTAATTCTGGGCAAACCACGGGTTCCGCGCGGTGACGAGCCAGGCGGCGAAGACCGCACGCGGATCGTGGTCTGGGGAAAGCTGCACCGTGGTGCCATCAGGAAACGTTGCCGTTTGCGGTTCGCCGTTCAGGCCGCCGACATTCGTGGATGCCGGCGCGAAATAGACAATCTCCTCCTTCCACTCGCCGGTGGCCTTGAAGCCGACATTGGCAAAGAACACCGACATGCCGGCAAGTTTGTTGGTGGGCCAGTTCTCTGCCCGCATGCCCATAAAGGTCAGCGCCACGGTCTGCGCGATGCCGGCGGGGGTTTTGTTTTGGGCGGCACGATAAAAATTTACCGGCGGATTCTCAAAGTTGCTGCCGCTGGCGGTAAGCAAATCCCGGGCAAACTGGCTGTAAGGCATATTACTGCGAAGCGCATCCCGCACCCAGCGATGGTAGGCCTGCGCGGCGTTCGGCCAGAGGTTCACGGGAAACTCGGCCTTGATGCGGAGCAGATCGCTCCATTTCATGGCCCAGTAATCGGCGAATTCATCGCGCTCCAGCAGCCGGTCGATGAGCAGCTTGCGCTTGTTGGAATTGCGATCCTGGAGAAAATCCCGCGTCTCCAGCGCCGTCGGCAGGGTGCCGATTACATCCAGATACACGCGCCTGACAAAGACGGCATCGGAGCAGACTTCAGCCGGGGTGAGGTTTTGCGCGGCGAGCCGGGCGAAGACCAGGCGGTCGATTCCACCAGCCGGCACGGGAGCGACACCGGCTTCATAAGGCGTTCCATCCGCGTGGGCAGTGAAGCCAAGCATCGCCAGCAACACGCCAAGCACCAGCGAGGTGCCCAGCCTGAGACCGCCAGTGTCGAGCACTGGTGTAACGGCATGCTTCCCGCGTGGAAAACAAGTTAATGGCATCCTAAAAAATCAGACGCAGCCCTTTCACCATAAGATTCACACATCACTTGTCATTCGCATCACAAGTAATGTTTAGCCGCTTCAGGAAACCGCCCGCCTGTGTGCCGGCGGGGCAAAATACGCCGCCTTTCCCGGGCGGCTTACACAATTTTTGGCATTCAAATAACAAATTATGCGAAGTATTTACATCAGTTTAAGTTGTAACGTTCAGGAAGAACACCACGTCAAACCCTATGATGCCATCAGTCACCACCATTGCCCCGGCCGGCGCCGGCACCCGCACGGCCACGCGGACGCCCACACCGGAAGCCATATCCGCCCCCGCCAGCCGCGAATTTGCCGTAACGCTCCGGCCGCTGCCGGGTGAAAGCATTGCAGAAGTGTTCCACCGGCTGGCCCGAACTTTGCACGGAGCCACGATTCTCAAGCTGATGATCTTTGGCGCCACGGCGGCGAGTGCGGCGGCCACGGCGGCCATGCAACGCACCTTTGGCCACGTAGACTGGCCGGTTTCGTGGATCGAAGGCAACTCGTGCCAGAGCCTGCCCATCGCGGGCATTCACGCCTTTGCGCTGACGAGCGATGACGTGGACCGCATCTGGATTGACGGCCATGTGGTGGGCACGGTGTTTCACGACGACATTGCGCGGCATTGTCTGCTTGGAGGCGTGGTACCCAGCCGGCGGTTCCCTGCGCGAGCGGACCAGGCCAAACACACGCTGGTGCAGTTGGATGCGGATCTGGCGCAGGCGGGCTTTGCACTGGCAGACATTGTCCGCACGTGGTTTTATCTGGAAGACATTCTCTCTTGGTATGACGAATTCAATCGCGTGCGCACCGAGATTTATCATGGCATCCAGTTCCGCACCGGTTCGCTGCCGGCCAGCACGGGCATTGGCGCGCGCAATCCGCACGGCACGGCGCTGATTCTTGGCGCCCGGGCCAGCCAGCCCTTACCTGATTCGCCGCACGCGGAGGAAATCGGTTCACCGCTGCAATGTCCGGCACCGGCGTATGGCAGTTCCTTTAGCCGGGCCATGGAAATCCCGACTTCCTCGGGCCGCATCCTGACCATTTCCGGCACGGCGAGCATTGCCCCCGGAGGTGAAACCCTCTGGCAGGACGACATCCACAAACAGATCGAACTCACCATGCAAACCGTGGCAGCCATTTTACAATCGCGTGGCCGCAGCTTTGGCGATGTTACCCGGGCAGTCGCGTATTTCAAGAATCCGGCGGATATGCCTGCCTTTGCCCAGTGGTGCGCCGCGCATGGGCTGGCCGAGTTGCCGGTGATTCCCGTCCAGGGCACCATCTGCCGCGATAACCTGCTCTTTGAACTCGAAGCGGACGCCATTCAGCCCGGTTGAGAACCGAGGTTGATTATAGGGTTGAGTGCCGGTGCGCGGGGTGTTAATGTTTGGTTCGCCTGCGTGCGTAGCTCAATTGGATAGAGCGTCGGCCTCCGGAGCCGAAGGTTGTGGGTTCAAATCCCGCCGCACGCACCATTTCTTCAATGCTTGAAGCATCAGCTTCTTAAATCAGGAAAGCCGATCCCAAAACACACCCCGACGGGCTCATTCCAGGCAGGAATAATTCAGCCCGGATCAACACCCGAAATAAACATTGTCCGGCTCAATAGCTCGAGCTGATGCGGTAAAACCGCCGCGGTAAGTTGGTGGCGGACAAATCAACCAGCTGAAACAGACCCGTCTGATCAGCGACGGCATTGGTCACGGCCAACCAAAGAACCGGCGGGTTAAGGTTGGTGGCCGCATTCAAGGTATAAGTCACGCCCGCCGCACCGGTGCCGTTGAACTGAAACGTGCCGTTGGCAACTGGCGCCAGCGAGGCAAACTGCGGCTTCATGGTGGCCACCACGGACAACGCGCCATTGGTCAACGCGTTCGTGTTCCACGACAGGCCCGTGCCGAGCACCGGTAAGGTCAGCGTCGTGAAAGCGCCGTTGTAACTCTTGGCGGCAAAAATGGCAAAACTATCTCCCGCCGTTAGCGGGTTGCCGAGATTGTTCACCGTCAAAGCGCCACCGTAAGTCAGACCGCTCGCCGGCAGTCTGATTTGGTCGTAGAGCGGCGTGCCATTGTTGCGATCCACTTTCAGCAGCAGCGCCCCGTTTAATACGGGTGAGTTGCTCAATGTCAGCGTGCCGATGGCGCCGGCTACGCCCGGCGAAATCGTGCCGAGGTTGGTAATGGTACCGTTGACCGTGCCGCTGCCCGTCAACGATTTGGTCGCGCCGAGCGTAAAACCGCCGGTCGCCGACACGTCGAACAGCGCTCCGCTGGCGATGGTAATGCTACGGGAACCGGCGATGGAACCCGCGCCAGCCAGGACGAGCGCTCCCGCATTGATGGTGGTGCCGCCGGTGTAGGTGTTGGCACCGCTCAAGGTCAGGATGCCGTTGCCATTTTTGGTCAAACCGCCATCAATCGTAATGTCGCCGCTGATGGCGGAATGGAGCAATGCCTGGCCAATGGTCACGTTGAATCCCGCGCTGTCAATTTTCGCGCCGCTATTGCGAATGTTGGCGCGCATCAAGCCCTGCACAAAGGTCGCGTTGTTGGCCGCGGCTTTGAGCGTACCGCCATTGAAGTTGAACAGGCTGGTGCCCGTGCCCACCGAAGCGGTGATCTGCGGCACGGTCAAGGTGCCGCCATTGAGATTGTACGTGTTGGTGCTGGCCGTGCCGGCATAGTCCAAATCCAGATTGCCGCCGCCGCCCGCCGTCACACCGGCATCGTTGTAAAAGGTCACGGTGCCACCCAGTTGATTGACCACGTTGGATCCCGTATTGTTGCTTTGGCGGGACATTTTAATGGAGGAGCCATTTTCGAGCAAAAGATTGCCGCTGGTGATGTCCAACTCGCCCGCCCCGCTGTCATAACCGCCAACCATCAGCCACTTGGATGCCGTGGGCCCGAGGATCAAATTGCCGCCAAGGATCGCGACTTTGCCCAGCCCCTGGCCGGCAAACTCCAGCGTGGCGTCGTTCGTGGAGATCAACGTGCTGCCGCCGCTCAAAGTAACCGTGCCCGAAATGGAATTATCGGAATAATTTCCGCGCGCCACGGTCAGCGACCCCACGGCCAAGGTCGCGCTGGCCACGGTCACCGCGCCGGTCGCCTGGTATTGCGCGCCGCTTTGGTCCGAGCCGCCCACACGGAGCTCGCCCGCCAGGGCGAGACTGCCACCGCTCACCGTCAAAGTGCCGGTGCCGTTCAGATAACCCACGGTCGTGGTGCCGCTGCCCACGGACGTGCTGCCGCCGGAAACCGTCACCGTGCCGGCGTTCACCGTCAGACCGCCGCCAACGTTGTTCGTGCCGTTCATGGTCAACGTGCCGCCGCCGGTTTTGGTGAGACCATAACTGCCGGACAGCGGCGTGGAAATTGTCGCGGTGTTTTGATTCACGGCAATCGCGGGCGTGCTGCCGCCACCGGCGTCGAGTGTCAGCGTGTTGGTTCCCGCCAGAATCCAATTTTGGGTGCCGCTGGTGTCGCCGAACCGCAATCCGCCGATGGTGCGGGGGCTGTCGAGCGTCACGGTCTGATTGGCGGTGATGTTGAGGGTGCTGAAATCCGCCACACGGCTCAGGCCATTGGCCACGGCGGCGGCGCTCCAATTATTATTCGTGCCCCAATTGCCGCTGGCGTTGTTCGTCCACACCCCGCTGATGAAATTTGGATTTTGGGTGCCGTTGTAAAGCACCGCAATCTGCGCGGCCGTCATTGCGTAATCGGCGATTTCCACCCCGTCGAGTTTGCCGTTGAACAACGGATCCGCGGCGAACTGGCTCTTGCCGAGATAATTCCGGGTGGGGCTGAATGCTCCCGGCGTCGTCGTAATGCTGCCGGAGGCGACCGCTGCGCCATTGACGTAGAGGGTGGCGGTACTGCCGTTGAGCGCAACCGCCACGTGCTGCCAGGATCCGGTCGCCAGCGCGCCGGCGCGCTCGACGGTCTGGTCGCCACTGCCATTGTTGATGGTAAAACGCAGCGTGCTGCCGGAACTGGGCGTGAGATACAGGTATTGGCTCGGTGTGCCACCTTGCGTCGTACTAACCCCGCCGAAATCAAAGATGCGCTGCCAACTGCCGCCACCGTTCCAATAGACCCACGCGGCGAAAGTGAACCCGCCACCCTTGGCGATGTTGACGGGGAGTTGCACGTAACTATTTGTGCCATCCAAGACCAGGGATTGCGCTGAACTAATGTGGCCGGTGGCATAGCTCGGCGCGCCGATGGCCATGCCGTTGTTGTAATAGCCGGAAGTGTCCCAGAGATTGGTCGCGAACAAATATTCCGCGATGCCGCGGGTGCCATTATCCGGCATCGCTTGCACATAAGAAAGGCTTGAAACGAGATTGGAATAGGTCGTGCCCGCGGACGTCACGTTCCCGCTGCTATCCACGAGTGAACGACCGTCTTCGACCCAATTGTAAAGCGCGTAACGTTCCACAAACGGTGTGCTTTCGAGCATCTGCGTCATGGCGGCGATGTCCGCCTGCTGCTGCGCTGCCGTCGGCACCGCATAAGGGCTGTTGTCCGTCCAGTTGGCGCCATTGTTCCACTCCGTAATCCATATCGGCTTGTGCGTATTGTTCCAGATGTTCAACAGGAAATTATACATTTGCGACGCGCACGCCGAGGGATTGGAGGGATCGGCCGCCCAATAGTAATGCTGCGCCACGAAGTCCACCCGCAGGCCGGCGGCATTATTCTCATTGGCCGGCGCCCCCGCGATGCCGCTCATGAACGGCAAGAGCCAACTGGAAACCCCGCCGTCCGTGCAGGCGGGCGAACCGACCCGCTGACCGGTGGCCAGCAGATCCGGCCAGGACCATAAGGCGTCCGCCACGGCGATGTTCGCCTGACTTGAACTGTCGGGCTCGTTGTAGCCCACCAGCGTATTGATGCCCATGGACGACCAATTCTGGCTCAACCCCGGCCACCAGCGCGACTGGCGGATGGCGACATATTCCAGGTCGGACGAGGAATTTTGGTCAATATTCCAGTCGTACCACCAGCCCACGTTGAGATCGGAAGTCGGCGGATTTCCGGCCACGCCCTTCTTGGCCGTCCAACGCCAGGGCGTCACGTAAATGAATTGCACTTGCTTGCTCAACGTCGTCGGCAACACGCCGATTTCCAAATCCCCGTCCTGCGCAACGTAACACTGGCTGTAATTGGCGCCATTGGCTGATTGCGCCAGCACCGCCATGTAACCCCGCTTTAATTTGAAGGAGCTGATGTTGGTGTAGGCCGCACCCGTATAGTAGGTCCATTGCGAGTAGGCAGTCGCCGTGCCGGTAAATTCCGCCCCCGCGAAAACGGTCAACGGCTGGAAGCTCGACGATTGAGGAATGACCACCGCGCCATTCTGGCCGTATTGCACCACACGGCAATTGCTGCCGGCCACGGCGCTGGCGCCGTTCACTTTCACCTGGCCCAGATAAGTGGAAGTCGTTACCGACGGCTTCACATTCGGCAAAAACAGCCAGGCGTCCACCGAATTCAAATTAATCGTGCAATTGGCCAGGGGGCTGGTGGCGCTCGTCAACCAAAGTTCGCAACGATTGCTGAGGGTAACATTGGCGCCGGCCAGCGTGGTGATTTTCTGGATGCCGTTGGTGATGGTCAAAATATTCGGCAAAACGGTCACGGCATTGCTGAGGCTGGTGGTGGCGCCGTGGGAATCCGTGACGACCACGTAATAATGGCCGGAGTCTGTGGAGGCGAGGTTGGTCAGGACGAATTCGGAGTCGTAAGTATTGGTGGAAGCAATGGTGGCATTCGGTTTGGTCGCGTGATTAATCAGGGTGCCGTCCTTATACCATTGAAAGGTCGGCGTCGTGTCCGTGGCGGCCACTGCGGACAGGGCGATGGTGGTGCCGGCATAGACCGTGGTTGCCGGGGTGACATTGGGCTGCTCAACGACCAGCGGACCGTTGGCCAGGGTCAGGGTCAATTTCAGATACGGAGCGCTCCCGCCGTCCTGGTCACCCCAAGTCCCCCAAGCGGTGTCAAGCATTAGATCCACCGGATTGGTGGTGGTCAGCGCGCTGGTGGCCAAACCATAAAGATTCGTGATGGCGTAGATCCATCCGTTCGCATTTCCGGCGCTGCTGGCCGCATCCCAGACAAGTTCACTACCGCCGCCACTGCCAGCCTCGCCACAATAGATAAACCGCTGGCCGCCGGCGGGCGCGCCGGAACCCGGATTGGCCCAGGTCGCCGCCGAAGTAAAGTTGGTTGTGCTGTCAAGGCGCCAGCTCTGGTAGTTGCCCCAGTTGTCATAAACGCCGAATTGCACGTCAGACAATGAAAAATTGCCGGGCGAGGTTTTGGGCAGCACAAACTGGAAAAGTGTACGGTTGTCCACCCCGCTGCCGTCAATGCCCCACTCCATCCCATTGTTGACCTGGTTGGCCACGCTGTTGTTGGAATTGATCCAGACACTCAAGGTGCCGGCATCCGGGTAGGCCGTGCCATTGACGCTGACTTGACCGGAGGAATACGTCAATTGCACGGCTGACGCGGAGATTGCAGCCAGCAAAACGACCGCTGGCAATAACAAATTAATTTTCATGGCATGACTGATAAAAGATATGGCTACCATCGGGATGTCCCCTTTGGTTGGCGGTCCGTAACCGGCATTGGGCTTTTTCCATTTTCGCATCGGATCGGAGAACCATAAACACCGACCAAAAAGTGGCAGCCGGTAACCCAAACCGGCTGCCACTCCGTTCAACCGAACCAAACCCGTCCTCAAACAAACTGATTTACCGCCATTGCCCGGCTGCCCAAATGAAAAATGTGTGGCAACCGGGTTACAACTTCCGGGTCAGTGCGCCTGCAGCTTATAAAAGCGCGGACTGCCCGTTGGCGTGGTGTCCAGAAACACATCCGACCCGCTGACGTTGGTATAAACGGTGTTGGTAGTCCAGTGTTTGAGGTCGCTGGAAACCAGCACGTTGTAGGCAGTTTGCGGCCAACTGTTAATGGTGAACTGGAAGGCACCGGCCGTACTGGTGGACCAGGCGGGCGCGGTGATGGTGGGCGCCGGTGCCGCCGTACCGGGCGCGGCGGTCACCCGCACGTTGGCGACGTAAACGTCACCACTGTCAGCGCGGAAGCGGAAACCGAGCGCATCGCCGACCACGCTGGGGGTCGCGCCAGTGTCAAAAGTAAACGTGTGATCCGCCCAGCCCCCGCCGCCGAGCCAGTTGTAGCCCCCGCCGAGCCAGTCGGTGTCGGTGGTGCCATCGTTGAAGACCCCATAGACGCCGGCAGACCCGTGCAAAGCGGCAGTCAGGGTGTAAAGCGTGTGGGCCTGAAAGGTAACACCGGAATTGTACTCATAAATAAATTCCCAAGCATATGGCAAGTGGGCCACGGTACCATAAGTCGCGTCGGTGGCTTCAACGGTAGACCCGCTGGGCGTCCAGTCGGTGAAATCACTCGCCGACACCCCGTCGCCAAACAGCGGATTTTCCGCCAGGTTGGGAATCACCGTTAGCGCAGCGGCCTGCGTGTTGGTCCCGCCGAAGTTATTTGTGATCGTCAGCACATAGCTCCCGACGTCCGCCGCCGTCAAATTCAAAGCGGCAATGGTGAGCACATTGCTGGCGGAGCCAAAATATTTGACGCCGTCGTCCACCAAGTTGGTGCCAGCGTGTTTCCATTGGTAGGTGAAGGGTGGCGTGCCGGTCACACCCGCGCTCAGGCTGACCGCCTGCCCCGGCGCATAACCGGTCTGGGCCTGCGGCTGGGCCGTGATAATGGGCGACACGTGCGGCAGAATGGTGACATTGTTGGTGACGCTTCTGACTGAGCCATTGGAATCGGTCACTACCACATAATAATGGCCGGAGTCGGTGGTGGCCGTGTTGACCAGCACGAATTCGGAATCATAAGCGTTGGTGCTGGTGATCGTGGCATTGAGATTGACCGTGGGATCAATCAGCGTGCCGTCCTTATACCATTGAAAAGTGGGCGTATAATCAGTGGCGGCCACCACAGACAAGGCAATGGTGTTGCCGGAATACACGGTGTTGGTTGGCGCAACACTCGGCTGGGTTACAATCAAGGGCGCATTGTTCAAGGTCAGGGTCAATTGCAGATACGGAGCGCTGCCGCCGTCTTGGGCACTCCATTGTCCCCAAGCGGTGTCAACGGCGAGATCCACCGGATTAGTCGAGGTCAAAGAAGTTGTGGCTACACCCAGTAGATTGGTGAGGCTATAAACCCAGCCATCATTCAGATCGTTGTAGCCCGATTGCGCGTCCCAAACCAGTTCATTGCCGCCATTTCCGCCGGCCTCGCCAAGATACTGAAGCCGGGCACCGCCCGATGGTGCCCCCGAACCCGGATTGTTCCAGGTCGCGGCCGAAGTGAAGTTGGTAGTGGTATCAAGGCGCCAGCTCTGCCAGTTGCCCCAGTCGTCATGCACGCCGAATTGCACGTCCGACAGTGAAAAATTGCCGGGCGAGGTTTTGGGAAGCGCAAATTGGAAAAGCGTGCGGTTGTCGGTGCCGCCACCGTCAATGCCCCAAACCATCCACTGGTTGACCTGGTTTCCCACGCTGTTATTGGAATTAATCCAGACACTCAATCCGCCTGCATATGGATAAGCCGTGCCATTGATGGTCACTTGGTCGTTGAATGACCCATCGGTAGCCACTGAGTAGTTCAGCGTCAGGGCTGGTGCGGAAAGCGCGGATCCGAGAATACCCACGCACAACAACGAATTTATTTTCATAGCAGTTTTATGTTTATTGATCACAAATCCCTTATCGGGCCGCTCTGGCGCGCAATCCGGGGAGTTCAGTAACATCCTGCACTAAAACCAAAATTTGTCGTGTCACTCATTTGAGTGACAGCCAGCGTTCGGGCCGGCCCCGGCACATCGGCCTCATTCATGGTGGGGCGGTTACCGGCGTGGCCGCCGCCCGGGTTGCGCCCGAGGTGGCCGGCACTGCGGCTGGCGCAACTGCATTTGTTGGGGACACAGTATCCGACTGGCGGCTGAGCATATCCGCATATTCCGTCCCGACCCGGATGGCGTCTATTTCAAACGGATAGGTGCCGTTCATCCAGACCAGCAGGTGCGTGGCGGTCATCTTGTCCTTGAAATGGCAGGTGGCGTCCCAATCAATCGCCGCCTCATTTTTTGGCAGCTTGGAGTGGGGCAGGAAAATCTTGGCGTCCATCGTCACCCCGCCCCGCGCCCGCGTTGTCAACCGGCCCAGCAGCAGGCAGCGGCCATTGACAGCGTCGGGAGGGCCATGGGCGTAGATCGAGTAAGGCGTGTCCTTTTCCAGATTGCCGCAAGTTAGATAGAGGTAATTTCCCGGCGCTTGGTTCACTGTGTCCCACATCAGGCCCGCGCCGATGAAGCTGCCGCTCCCGGAGTTCGTGGAGGCAAAACCGATGCCGCCGGCGGAATCACCGGCGTTGTTCAGCCGGACGGTGAAATAATACACGCCATCCGCGTCAAAATGAATTTGCGCCGCGCGGGCCAGCGGCCGCGTGTCCCAGATGCGCGAATCAAAAATCTGCCACCGGTTCAGAAAGACCCATTGGTCGCTCCACAATCCGCCCGCCTTACCCGCATTCGGCGGGAGTCCTGGCAGGTCATCCGTCACGTCGAATGCGCTGTACTTGATGTAATCCGTACAGTTGTCCTGCCAGGGCAACTGAGGATCGAAACCAAGGGAGGTGTCCCCGTCCAGCCGGCCGCCCAGTTGTCCGCCGGGCCGGTGCCCAAGATCATCAAAGAGTTCACGAATGATCAACTTGGCCGGCGCGGCGGGAACAAATGCCAGGCAAACCAGGATTACCAGGACAAGTGTTCGGCGGGTCTGGTCAAACGGCCACGCTGGCGAGCGAACCGCGCTGCGCCTATTCGCTGGGTAAAAACAACCCGACATGCTCTTCAACATAATCATTTTTGGTCAATTGTCTCGTCCCCCAAATGAGTGACGCCGCGACCGGCCGCCGGCGGTTCATGGTCGCTTGCTTTTCAAATACTTGGAGACGGCCTCTCCGCGCGAACGCGCGTGGAGTTTCACATAAATCCGCCGGATGTAAGTGCGCACGGTGTCGAAACTCAGTTGCAGGCGATCCGCAACCTCCTTGGCGACAAACCCCCGGGCGAGCAAATCAAGCACTTCCACTTCCCGCGCCGAGAGTTCGGGCGTTTCGGGCACCGGCCGGCCGGCGGGATGCGGACGAAAGGTGGCGATGACTTTTTGGGCGATTTCCCCGGTCATGGGCACGCCCCCGCTCATCACTTCGCGAATGGCCTCGAGCAATTTGTCCGGGTCGGTGCGCTTGAGGAGATAGCCGCTGGCTCCCGCCTGTAACGCGTGAAAAATGTTGTCGGTATCGGCATAGACCGTCAGCATCAACACCGGAATGGCGGGCAACAATTCCTTCAGCCGCGCCAGACATTCGATGCCGGACATGCCGGGCATGTTGATGTCCATCAGCACCACATCAGGCCGCGCCTGGGGAATTTCCCGCAGCGCGTCCGCGGCGTTTTCAAACTGGCAAACGCAGCGGAAGCCGGGCGAATCATTGAGGAATCCGGCCAGCATTTCGCGGACCAGCCGGTCGTCTTCCACAATGGCAACTTTGGTCGGCATAAGTTTTATTCGGCGGACGACATGGGCAAACTCAAACGAACCCGGCAACCCTGCCCGGGCCGGCTCTCAATTTCGCAATGGCCGCCGATTTCCTCAAGCCGCTTGTGCAAATTTTGCAGTCCATTGCCGGCGGAACCGGATAGTGCCACGTCAAACCCCTGGCCGTCATCCGCCACGATAATCACGAGTTGTTCGTTATCCAAACTGACGCCCAGCCAGATTTCGCGGGCCGCCGAATGTTTGGTCGCATTATTGAGCGCCTCCTTGACGGCCATGAATAAATTATGCCGGGTTTGAATTCCCAACGGGACCGCCGGCAGATCCGGCATGATTTTCAACCGGCAGCGGATGCCGGTGGCCTCAAAAGATTCCAAAGCGCGGGCGCTTAAATAGCTGGCCAGGTTGGCCAGCGTGTCGTTTTGCGGATTGGCGGCCCAGACAATTTCATCCATGGCGCCCACCACTTCGCGGGTGCGGGCGGTGAGCTGGGCCACCTGACCGCGCAATTCGTCGGCGTTCAACGAATTTCGCTGGGCGAGTTTTCCGAGAAACAAGAGCTGCGTCAGCCGCGCCCCCACGTCGTCGTGGATGTCACGGGCGATCCGCATCCGCTCGCGATCAACTGCCTGCTGGGTCTGCACCGCCTGCAACTGCCGCCGATGCCGCCGCCGTTCGAGCAGCAGAATGCCGCCACCAACCAACAGCAACAAGCACAACACTGACAGGATTTTGAACCAGCCAGTTTGCCATAAGTATGGCCTGACCGTCACCGCCAGTGCCGCGCCGGTGGCATTCCAGACACCATCGCTGTTGCAGGCGATCACATGAAAGCGATAGTCACCCGGCGGAATCAGGCTGTAAAAGGCAAACCGACGGGTGCCGGCCTCGAACCAGTCCTGGTCAAATCCCTCCAGCTGGTATTTGAAACGGACATTCTGCGGCCCGCTGAAACTTAATCCGGTATAGCGAAACTCAAACCGATGTTTGCCGGGCGCGACCGTCAGGCGGGGCGGGGCGTTGGTGGCGGCGGCGCTTTCACCTGGCTTCCGGCTGACGCCATCCACCAGCACTTCTTCAATTTCCACTGGCGGCGGCAGCGGGTTGATGCGGACCTCGGCGGGATTAACCACGGCGATGCCCCGGCTGGTCGCAAAGCACAGCCGGCCGTCGGCCGTGCGGCAGCCCGCCGGCTGGCAGCCGCCGGACATTTCCAGCGTGGCCAGGCCGTGCGTCGTATCATACAAGAGACAGCTCACCGACTTGGCCTGGCCGTCGGCATACCGGTTAAGTTCCGTCCGCGCCACCCGAAAGATTCCCGCGTAAGAGCTGATCCAAAAATTGTCCTGGTCATCTTCGAGCATGCAGCAAATCACATCGCTCGGGAGTCCCTGCGCCGTGCTGAGCGAAGTGAATTTCCCGTCCTTGAAGCGTGACAGGCCCGCGCCATAAGTGCCCGCCCAAAGTGTTCCCTCGCGGTCCACGTGCAGGGACCAGATGTAGTCGCTGGCCAGACCATCCACCTGCCGGAAAGTTTTCACCTGGCCGCCGGCCACCCGCGCCAGCCCCTCGCCGAGCGAGCCGAGCCAAATGGCGCCGTCGCCGGTTTGCGCCAGGCAACGGATGTTGGAAATATTCAGGCCCAGTTCTTTCGCGACCCAAATCCAGTTGCCATTCGCAAACCGGGCCGGCCCCGATTCCGTGCCAACCCACAGTTCGTTCGCGGCGATCGGTAGCAGGGCGAGCACGTTGGCTTGCAACCGGGCATCCCCGACGGCGGGATTTATCTTCCCGCCCGCAAAATAAGACAGGCCGGCGCCCTGCGTGCCTATCCAAAGCTTCCCGGCCGCATCCTCGCAAACGGCCGGCGTGGCTGGCGCTGGCAGGCCATTGGATTCGTCCAGCCGCGTAAATTTTTTCCAGTCAAACTGATAAACGCCCGCGCCGTCGGTGCCGATCCACAGGCCGCCGCCGGCGTTCGTGGCCACCGATAACACGCCGTGGTTCAGCCAATGATCCGGCGGGTTAAGCATGGTGACGCGGCGCGGGCGCAAAACACTCAAACCATCGCTGGCGCCAATCCAAACATCACCGTCCCGGTCTTCCCATATGCAGGAAACGCGCCCCGGCGGCAGACCGTCTTGGCCGCCCAGGCGTTCGGTGCTTCCATCCGTCTCAATGACCTCCAGATTTTGATCTTCGGCCTCCACCAAGAGTTGCCCGCCACGGGTTTCAAAGAGGATGGATTTCGCAGATTTTCGCGACCTGTTAACGTTCCGGTCTTCGGCCCATTTTCCGTCCAGCCAGCGACGAAGGCGATGGTCGTCCAAAATCCACAAACCTCCTTTGCGTCCGGGAAAAACGGCACTTGCCCCCGGGGTCGGCGGCGGGACATTCGCGGGCTTTGTCACAGTGCTGTTCTTTAACTGTGCGAAGGTGCCGTCCCTTGTTAGCCACACATTCCCCTGCCGGTCAATCAGAATGCCGTCAATTGGCATGCCGGAATCGCTTCGAACCAACGATCCGGCATGGCCGTCATGAAAAGGCAGCAACCAGCCCAGCCGGTTCAACACCCAGACGGTCCCATCGGCGGCTTGCACAAAACTTTGCACCGGCGCATTGCGCCATTCGCTGCCGGTGGCGGCCGCATGAAATTGCCCGTCGTAAAACACGGTAATTTCGCCGGTCTCGTGGC
The DNA here is from genome assembly GCA_903820285.1 of uncultured Verrucomicrobia subdivision 3 bacterium. Classification (GTDB taxonomy): domain Bacteria; phylum Verrucomicrobiota; class Verrucomicrobiia; order Limisphaerales; family UBA11358; genus UBA11358. The sequence goes on from CAIJGS010000347.1 coordinate 17,807, forward strand.
CGATCCACAGCCGGCCCGCACGGTCTTCAAAGAGCGCGGTGATCAAATTGTTTCTCAGTTCTGGCACCGCGGTCGCATCGAAAATGGTGAAGCGAACGCCGTCGAAACGCGCGAGACCGTTCCGCGTAGCCACCCACAAAAAACCGTCGCTGGTCTGGACCACCGCGCTAATCTGGTTCAGCGGCAGTCCATCGTTCATGGTGAACGTGGAGACAAGATATTCTGGAAATCCGGCGGTCCAGCCGGCCAGTGGGACCAGGATCAGCACACACCAGAGGGCCCACGCAGAGCAAGTTTGGCGGCGAGTTTGGGACATCAGCGTCAGGTGGGCACAACTTGCGCCAACCATGGGAACGAAGCAAGCACATTACCTGCTACATCAAAATCACGGAGGCCAGGGCGCTGACGGTGGAGAAATTCCGGTAATCTGCATTCCCGCCGGTGGCAAGCACAAAAACGATATTCCCCAAGGCAACCGGCCCCAGGCTGAGATAGGCGACAAGCTGGAACATGGGAGCAGTTCAGGTTTGCATGGTTTTGCCCCCTGCCGACCGGGAAAAACTCACTTGGCCGGCGGCGGCTGCAAGGCAGCCAGTTTGGTTTCCAAGCTGCGAAGCTGAAATTCCACCTGATTGACGCGGCTGCTGAGGCGCTCCAGAGTTTTGCGAGTTTCGGGCGGAATGATCACACAATCTTCGCAGTGATGGCGCGTGGCGGGGTTGCCTTTGACGGGATATTCGAATTTTTTGCCGCAGGCGCGACAGGTGCGAAGACGCTGACCGGAGGTGGTGGGAGGCATGGCTATGGTCCTTCAGCGCGACCGCTTTTCCAACTCGTTCACCGAACTGGTGACACCGCCATCCATGAGCAGACGACGATCGCGCGAACGGGTTTCGCCCACGGCGGTCACGCGGATGGCGGCTTCGTCGGTCACCGGACATTCGTGTTCGCAAATGCCGCAGCCGATGCAGAGCGCGGGATCCACGTAGGGCCGGCGGAGCGTGATGGGATTGCCGTCGCGCTTGGTAATGGTGACCTCGCGGGAGTAAATGGCCTTGGGGGAGACGGGGCAGACTTCCTCGCACACCACGCATGGGGTTTCCATGGCCCACGGCAGACAGCGACCATAATCGTAGAACGCGGTGCCGAGCTTGATCGGCCCCTGCTGGGCGAATTTACCGGTGCCGGTCTTCTCCTCAATGGTAATGCGCTGGATGGCGCCAGTGGGACAGACCTCGCCGCAGAGCGTGCAATTCACTTCGCAGAAGCCCAGCTTGTTGTTCAGGATCGGCGTCCAGATGCCTTCAAGGCCGGATTCGAACAACGCGGGTTGCAGCACATTCGTGGGACAGGTGCGGATGCATTGGTCGCACTTGATGCAGCGGTCGAGAAAATCTTTCTCCTCCACCGAGCCGGGCGGGCGGATGACCTTCTTATCGTAGTTGCGGTCGCTGGCGCCGGAGGTGCGGCCAAAGGCGAAGAAGCCGAGGCCGACGAGGGTGCCGACAAACGCGCGGCGGCCGGGCACCACGGGCGCGGTGATTTCGCGCTGGAGCGGTGGCATGAACTTGAACGAAATCGCGTCCTCGGGGCAATCCTCCACGCAATTAAAGCAGACAAAACATTCGCTCTTGCGGAGCTGCGTGTGCGGATCGGACGCGCCTTCGCAACTTTTCAGGCAGAGATCGCAGTCCACACATTTGGTCGGATCCCGGTCTATGCGCCATAGCGAGGCCACCGAGAGCGTGCCGAGAAACGCCCCGAGCGGGCACAGCACGCGGCAGAAGAAACGCGGAATGACCACATTCATGCCCACCAGGAACAGGAGAATAAAACCAATCACCCACGCCCCCACATGAAAATATTGCCGCACATAGACGCTCGACGGAATAAACAGATTGATCGCCGGCAGGATGACCGTGCTCATGGATCGATGGAACAGGCAGATGGGGTCGAGCCAGCCGATTTGCAACGTGCCGCCCACGGCGGCGGCGATCATGGCAATGAGGATGACGTATTTTAGCGAATAGAGTTTTTTGTAGCGGTTGGCCTCAATACGTTCGCGTTCCTCGGCACGGCGCTTGCCCAGCAGCCAGCCGGTGAAATGATGGAGAATGCCGTAGGGACAGATCCAATTGCAAAAGATGCGGCCAAATAACAACGTGGGAATGATCAGCAGCAGGCTCAGGGTCAGCCCCATATACACCGTATGCGTAGTAATGGCCGTGGCAAACGCCACGAGCGGGTCCAATTCCAGGAACGATGAAACGGGCCAGCCTTTGAGGTACCGCAGATCAGTGACAAAAACGAAGAACAGGAACAGGCTGAAGAAGAAGACTTGCGCGACACGTCGCACATTGCGGAGCTTGAGCAGGTCTTTCATTTTGCCGTTGCAATAGTTTACTTAACATAACCGCCAGCCCGGCCAAATCAAATACAATTCGGCATAAATGGGACGGTTCCGGTCGAATTCACCAACCACTTACCTCCACCCGGCACCGTCAACCGCCACTTGCGTTTAGCGGAATTCAAAGTTATGGTCTGGTCATGCTCGATTGGACAACATGTTCCGCTGTAGAACGGATAACTGGAAAAGTTGGCGGTGCTTGGCTATTTAAAGGCACACGTGTACCGGTATCGGCATTGTTTGAAAATCTCGAGGACGGGGCCACGGTGAGCGATTTTCTGGAATGGTTTCCCGGAGTGACCCGCACGCAGGTCGAGGCGGTGCTGGAACATACCGGACAAAGCCTGAGTGTCGCCTGATATGCGTACATGAAAGTCCTTTTTGACCATGGCACACCCGTGCCATTACGCCGCCACTTGCCGGGTCATGAAATATCCACCGCATATGAAATGGGCTGGGCAAAACTGAGCAATGGGGATCTGCTGGCGGCGGCCGAAAAATTTTACACTGCTTTCATCACCACCGATAAAAATCTTCGCTACCAGCAGAACCTCGCCAGCCGGAAACGGGCAATTGTGGTTTTACCAACCACCAGCTGGCCGGAAATTCAAATGCACACGGATGAAGTTGCCGAATGCCTGAAGGCACTGAAGACCGGCGATTTTGTTGAGTTGGATTTCTAAATGCCGATCAAATCAGGTTCTGGCATGGGAGAATAGCTCACGAACCTCGGTCGCCACTTGTTCCTTGGACCATTCTGGATGCTGGCTTTGAATGAACGCGGCCTTATGCCGACGCATCGTCCAATAAAGACGATGTGCAGAGTGCCATCGCTGTTCAGGGGTCATCCGGCGAAAAATGGCAATCTGTTCGGGGCTGGTTTGCTCATCCGTCAGCATAAAGGCAACGTACCTGCTGGAATAATCACTGCAAGTGTGTTCGCCAGCGCAAACCCGCCCCTACGCCTGCACTTCCTTGTACAGCGTATCCTTCCAATTCTTGTTCCCCAGCCCGCGTTCGTGGGCTTTGTGAATATACGTCAGTTCCGCGAGATCGCGTTCGAGCAGATGCGAGTAGCCGTAAGCATCCACGGCTACCATGTCCGTGCCAGCCACGATGGTGTTCATGGGCTTCACATCGGAGAGCCGGCCACCGGTGGGACCGTTGCTCATGAGCACGTTCATGCCGTCGAGGATGACCAGCGTGGGCTTCATCATCAGGGCGAAGTCGGAAACGATGCTGTGAATGTGCTGATGGAACTGGTTGCGCCGGCCGCCGAGCAGGCCGTACCAATTCTTCATCGTCATCGAGGAATGGCAGAGATTGTGATCTTTGCAGGGCGCGAGGCCGATGACCTTGTTCGCCTTCTTAAACGGCTCGTGGAAGAAGGTCCAGTTCTTCAGAATTTCGCCATCCAGCGACAGCGGGGAAAAGGAATTGGCTTCCGGATACATCAAATCCAGATTCATGTCCGAAGCCACGGCGCTGAGACCGCTCTTGAAGAAACAGCCGGTGGGGGAATTGATGGGATTGTCCGCAATGATCACTTTGCTGGCACCACATTCGAGC
>CAIJGS010000348.1 GCA_903820285.1 uncultured Verrucomicrobia subdivision 3 bacterium
AAAGACGGTTCCTCCTATCCCATTGAGGTCAATGTGCGCAGCGTGACGCTGGACCGGGAATACCTGATCGCCTCGGTGCGGGATATTACTGAGCGCAAACGGCGGGAGGAAGCGGCGGCGCGCCTGGCGGCGATTGTGCAATCATCGGACGATGCGATCGTGGGAAAAACTCTGGCGGGCATCGTGACGAGCTGGAATGCCGGAGCAGAAAAACTCTTCGGCTATACGGCGGATGAAATGGTGGGGCAATCGATCCGGCGGCTGATTCCGCCGGAGCTCCAGCCGGAGGAGGACGAAATTCTCACCAAGCTCTGGCGGGGCGAAAGCATCCGGCATTACGACACGGTGCGGCAGCGCAAAGATGGCAGCCGGCTGGAAGTCTCGGTGACCATATCGCCGGTCAAAGATGCGGCGGGCAAGATTATCGGCATTTCCAAAATCGCCAGTGACAACAGTACGCGCAAGCAGGCGGAACTGGCGGTACGTGCCAGCCAGGAGCGGCTTGACCGCACGCTGGAGGCCGCGCGCATCGGCTATTGGGATCTGAATCTGGTAACGCGCCAGGCGAACCGGTCGATGCAACACGCCCGGATTTTCGGGTATTCGGATCTGGAGACGGAGTGGACCTATGAAAAATTCCTGGAGCATGTGCAGGCCGATGACCGGGAGGAGGTGCGCCGGATATTCCTGGCGGGCGTGACAGCGAATACCGAATGGAATTTTGAGTGCCGGATCGTCCGCCATGACGGGGTGAAGCGGTGGATCTGGGTGCATGGGAACGTGGTGCTGGACGCCGCCGGTGCGCCCGTGGAGATGGAGGGCATGGTGAGCGACATCACTGATCGCAGACACGTGGAGAAGGCGCTGCGAACCAGTGAGCAATTGCTGCAGACGGTGATGGATCTGGTACCGCATTTTATTTTTGCCAAAGACAGCCAAAGCCGGCATCTCTTTGTGAATCAGGCGTGTGCCGCAGCCAATGGCCTGAAGCCCGGGCAGATGATCGGTCGCAATGATCTGGAGCTGCTGTCCGACCGGGCGCAGGCGGAAGGGTTCATGCGCAACGACCAGGAGGTGATTGCCAGTGGCAAACCGCAGATCATCACCGAAGAACACCTGACCAACGCCACGGGGGAAACCCGGATCTATCATACGACCAAGATACCCTTCCAGCTGCCCAATTTTGACGGGCCGGCGCTGGTGGGCGTATCGGTGGATATCACGGACGTAAAGCGGGCCGAGGCGGCGTTGCGGGAGAGCCGGGCGAAACTGGAGGCGGCCCTGGCCAGCATGACCGACGCGGTTTTTATTTCCGACAACCAAGGCCAATTGATCGAGATTAACGATGCGTTTGCCACGTTTCACCGTTTCAAGGACAAGGCGGAGTGCTACCGGACGGTGGCCAAGTATGCCGACTTGTTCGAGCTATATCTGGCGGATGGCACCCTGGTGCCGATGGATATGTGGCCGGTTTTGCGGGTGCTCCGGGGCGAGTCGGCCACCAACGCCGAGTACCGGCTGCGCCGCAAGGATAGGGGTGAAACCTGGGTGGGCAGCTATTCCTTCAGCCCGATCCGGGACAAGGATGGCGGCATTGTCGGGTCAGTGACAGTTGCGCGTGACGTCACCGAGCTCAAGCGGGCGGAGGCGGCGTTGTTGGAGTCGAAGCGTTTCCTGCATTCTGCCCTCAATGCGCTGTCCCCGCACATTGCGATACTCGATGGGCAGGGCACCATTGTGGAAGTCAACGCGGCCTGGAACCGCTTTGCCCGCGAGAACCACCTGGCCGGCAGCGGCGGTCTGGGGGATAATTATTTGCAGGTCTGCCATTCGGCCGGCGGAAACGCTTGCGCGGAAGCCCTGCTGGTGGCCGGCGGCATCCGGGACGTCATGGCCGGGGAGAAAGGGGAATTCCATTTGGAATATCCCTGCCACAGCCCGCAGGAGCAGCGCTGGTTTATTGTGCGGGTCACACGGTTTGCCGGCGATGGCCCCGTGCGCGTCGTGGTGGCGCATGAAAACATTACC
>CAIJGS010000349.1 GCA_903820285.1 uncultured Verrucomicrobia subdivision 3 bacterium
CCAGGCATTGATGACAGGCTGATGGATCCTGCTCAGCGTTACGCTGCGAACTTTGCGCCACCGCGATTAACCCTGCCCCAGTTTTTTGGACTTGTCAGTGGCGGCGCGGACGGCGCTGATGACAGTGGCGCGGAGGTTACCTTTTTCGAGTTCATGAATACCTTCGATGGTGGTGCCGCCGGGACTGGTGACCTGATCTTTTAACACGCCGGGGTGCAGACCCGTTTCCAGAACCATTTTGGCTCCGCCGAGAACGGTCTGGGCGGCGAGTTTGGTGGCGATGTCGCGGGGCAGGCCGGCGGCGACGCCGCCATCGCTCAAGGCCTCGATGAATTGGTACACGTAGGCGGGTCCACTGCCGCTGAGGCCGGTGACGGCGTCGAGCAGGCTTTCCTTCACCTGGACGGCGAGGCCGACGGCGGAGAGGAGTTTTTTTGTCAGTTCAGCATCGGCGGGGGTGGCGTTTTGGCCGGCGGCAAAACCGGCGGCACCGGCTCCTACGAGCGCAGGGGTGTTGGGCATCACGCGGATGACCCGTGCCCCGGCGGGCAGACCGGCTTCCAGCTTCGCGATGGTTACTCCGGCGGCAATGGAGATGAGCAAATGGTTGGGGGTGAAGGCGCTGGCGATCTCCGCCAAGGCGGGTGCGACCTGATCCGGCTTGGTGGCCAGGATGAGGACGTTGGCGTGGCGGGCGATTTCCAGGTTGCCGGCGGCGGTCTTGGCACCGGTTTCGGCGGTGAAATGATCACGGGCGGCCGCATAGGGGTCGCTGGCGGAAAGCTGGCCGGGTTTTACGAGTTTCGCATTGATAAAGCCGCGCGCCAGGGCGGTGGCCATCTTGCCCGCGCCCAAAAAACCGATTTTTAACGGTGTTGCCATGCGCAGTTTGTAACACGTGGCGTCGTCCGGCGGAAGCGGAATTCGCAGCTTGATGTCGGCGGGGAATCCGATAATCATATCAGCTCTGTAAAAGATTCGATGTCAACCGCTCGCAAAACCTGGGATACGTTCGAAGCGATGCGCGCCGCGGCGGAAGCCGGCGATGCGCAGGCGCAATGCTATCTGGGTGTTTGCTTTCAAAACGGCCAGGGCGTAGGGCAGGATTATGTAGAGGCCGTCAAATGGCTTCGCCGGTCCGCCGAACAGAACGATCCCGTGGCCCAATGCTATCTCGGCGTCTGCTACTTGAGCGGCGCGGGCGTGCCGCAGGAATACGGCGAGGCCGCCAAATGGCTGCGCGAAGCGGCGGAACAGGGCGATCCGGCGGCGGAATTCAATCTCGGCATGCTGTATGAAACCGGCCAGGGTGTGCCCCAGAATTTTGCCGAGGCGGTGAAATGGTACCGGGAAGCGGCGGAGCGCGGCTACCCGGCGGCGCAGTTCAATCTCGGGGTCTTTTACGAAACGGGACAGGTGGTGCCGCAGGATTACGAGGAAGCGGCGCGCTGGTATCTCGCCGCCGCCGAGCAGGAGCTCGCCCCGGCCCAATGCAATCTCGGCCTCTGCTACCAGACCGGTCGCGGTGTCCCGCAAAGCACTTCGGAAGCCGTGCGCTGGTTCATTCGCGCCGCGCGTCAGGGTGACAAGAGCGCCCAACACAATCTCGGCGTGCATTACGCCTCCATTGAAGCGGCCATTGAAGCGGATGCCGAGCAGGCTGCGGAAGAAGAAGCAGCAGCGGAATAAGTATTACCCCGCCAATTCCGCCAGTTTGGCCGTGGCCTGGCCGGAATCAATCGTGGTTTCGGCCAGTTCCCAGCCTTCGGCCAGTGATTTGGTTTTCCCCGCGACAAACAGGGCCGTGCCAGCGTTGAGCAATACGGCGTCGCGTTTCGGTCCGCGCTCCTTTCCGCCTAGAATTCGGCGGGTGATTTCCGCGTTCTGCGCCTTGTCGCCGCCGAGCAAATCGGCGAGCGTGGCGGGTTGCAGCGGGAGGTTGACCGGCGATAACTGCGAGACAGTGAAGCCGCGTTCGTGATAAAATTCCGCGACCGTGTTGTCCCCAAGCGTGGACAGTTCATCAATCATCATTTCACGTTCCGGGGTCGGCACCACGCCGGTCACCACCATGCCGCGCCGCACGCCGAGCGATTGCAGTACGTGCGCCAAGGTTTCACACAGGTCCGAACGGGACACCCCAACGAGCATGGCGGAGGGGCGCGCCGGATTCAGCAGTGGTCCAAGATAATTGAAAATGGTTCGCTGACCCTGCTCCGCGCAGAGCTTGCGCGCGGGAGCGATGTGTTTGAAGGCCGGATGAAAATTCGGCGCAAAAAAGAAGGCGAAGCTTTTCTCATGGAGCGAGCAGGCAGCCTCCTCCGGATTCAGGTCAATCCGGATGCCCAAGGCTTCCAGCACATCCGCGCTGCCGGCGAGGGAGGTGACGGCGCGGTTGCCATGCTTGGCCACGGCCACACCGGCGGCGGCGCAGAGGATGGCCGAGGTGGTGGAAATGTTGAATGTGCCCAGGCGGTCGCCACCGGTGCCGACGATATCGAGAATCTCCCGCGAATCGCGCCAGTTCTGATCAATGGGTGGCAGCGCGGATTTTTCGCGCAGGGCCCGCGCAAAGGCCGCGATTTCCGCCGGCGATTCACCCTTTTTTGCGAGGGCGATGAGAAAGGCGGCCTTGGCCGCCGCCGGAATGGTTTCCATGACGAGCAGTTCCACGGCCTGGCTCACCTGGCCGTCGTCCAAAGGTTGCGCGGCGGCGAGTTGTTGCGTGTAGATTTCGAGCACATCGCAATTTTACGGGGTCGTTTGCCCGGCACAAACTGAAATTGCAGTGAACGTGAAATTTAAGTAACTTGGAGACTCGTGGTGCTGTCTCTAGAGGGACAACCGACGACGGATTGGTGAATCAATAATTTTATGGCAGAACAGACTGGCGGTGGATGGTGGAAATGGATCCTGGCGGGTGCAGTAATTGCAGCGGCCGGGGGCGGATACTGGTATTTTCGGCACAATCATCAGGCCCCGCTGGCTTTCAACACGGTCGCGGCGACGCATGGCGAACTGATGCAGGTGGTTACGGCCACCGGCACCCTGAATCCGGTGTCCAGCGTGCTGGTGGGCTGCCAGGTGTCCGGCACCATCACAACCAACTACGTGGATTTCAACTCGCAAGTGCAGGCCGGTCAGTTGATTTCGCAGATTGATCCGCGCACCTATCTGGCGCAGGTGGCGCAGGCGGAGGCGGATCTGGCCAACTCCATGGCCAGTCTGGAATTGCAACAGGTGGAGGCCAAACGCTCGGCCCAGCTGTACACGAACAACCTGGTTTCGGGCTCGGATTACGATACCGCCATCGCCGGCCTGCATCAGGCGCAGGCGGTCGTCAAAATCAAACAGGCCTCGCTCGACAATGCCAAAGCCAACCTGGGCTATACCAAAATCTTTTCGCCGGTGGATGGCGTGGTGATCTCGCGGGCGGTGGATGTGGGCCAGACCGTGGCCGCCAGTTTTAACACGCCCACCCTGTTTCAGATCGCGAATGACCTCACCAAAATGCAGATTGATTCCAACGTGGCCGAGGCGGATGTCGGCGGCGTACTGGAAGGTCAGCTGGTGGAATTTACCGTGGACGCGTACCCTTACCGGACCTTTCATGGCGGCGTGCGACAAGTGCGCAATTCACCCATCACGGTCAACAACGTTGTTACCTATGACACGGTGATCAGTGTGACCAACTCCGACTACAAACTGAAGCCGGGCATGACGGCGAATGTTTCCATCATTGTGGCGCAGCGGGCGGACGCCTTGAAGATTCCCAATTCGGCGTTGCGCTTCCGGGCGCCGGACAATGCGGTGGTCATCACGAATTCCGCCTCCCAGACCGATACCAACCAGCCTGCCGCCGGTCAACCCGCCAAGCGTGGCAAGGGCAGCCGGAATGTCCGGACCGTCTATCTGCTCGCCGGCGACGAGTCCGCGCCGCAACTGCAACAGGTGCAGGTCAAAATCGGCATTACGGACGGCATTTTCACAGAGATCACCGACGGTTTGAAGGATACCGACAAGGTGGTCACCGGGGTGATTTCCGGTGATTCGCAAAACCAGGCCGGCGGCTCCACTCCATTTGGCGGTGGTTTCGGGCGCATGCGTTGATTTGATTTAAATTGCCGTGCAAACCCGTCCTGTCATCCAGTTGGCTGAAATCCACAAGGTGTATCGCACCGGCGAAGTGGATGTCCATGCCGTGCGCGGGGTATCCCTGGATATTCTGCCCGGCGAATTTGTGGCCATCATGGGCTCGAGCGGCTCCGGCAAGAGCACGCTCATGAACATGATCGGCTGCCTCGACCGGCCCACCGGCGGCAAATATCTGCTCGATGGCATTGATGTTTCCACGCTCGACCGCGATCAGCGCGCGGTGATCCGCAACGACAAGATTGGGTTTATTTTCCAGGGGTTCAACCTGCTTTCCCGCACCACGGCTCAGGAGAATGTTGAAATGCCCATGCTGTATAACCGCCAGCGCGTACCGGCCCAGGAACAGAAGGAACGCGCCCGCAACAGTCTGCAACTGGTCGGCCTCGGCACCCGCGCCGATCACAAACCGAACCAGCTTTCCGGCGGCCAGCAACAGCGCGTGGCCATCGCCCGCGCCTTGGTGAACAAACCGTCGCTGCTGCTGGCGGACGAACCGACGGGCAATCTGGACAGCCAGACGAGCATTGAAATCATGGGCGTGTTCCAGAAGCTGAACGAGGCGGGCATCACCATTGTGATGGTCACCCATGAACTGGATGTGGCCCGTTTCACCAAGCGCATGGTGGTGTTGCGCGACGGCAAAATTGTGACGGATGAACTCGTGCGTGACCGGATGGATGCGGCGTCCGAACTCGGCAAATTGAAAGTGGCGCAGGAGGCGGTGAAACTGGCATGAAACTGTTTGCGCCTTTCAAGATTGCGGGCCGCGCCCTGCGGCGGAACAAGATGCGTTCGCTGTTGACGATGCTGGGCATCATCATTGGCGTGGGTTCGGTCATTGCCTCGGTGAGCATCACCACCGGGGCCACCAAACAGGTGGAGGACAAGGTGGCCAGCCTGGGGCAGAACGTGGTTA
>CAIJGS010000350.1 GCA_903820285.1 uncultured Verrucomicrobia subdivision 3 bacterium
CAGTTCCGCGATGAGTTGTTGGCGTAATTTTGACATAGGCCAACGACTCTCCGGGAACTCAGAAAATCAGGGAATAAAAAAAGAAGCACCCGCAAACAAACCCTCCGCGAAGCGGCTTAGTTCAACAGGTATTCGGCAGCCAAAACGCCGGATATTGCCGGCCGGTCTCGGTTGGGGTTTGATTGCGTTTCGGCCGATGGTTGTTGCCAATGGTGAATTTATGACCCCGAAAGCATTCCTGGCAAAGGCTGCGTTCGGGTTTGGCAGCCAGTTGTTTAGATGGCCGGGGGCGGCGGATGTGATGGCAGGGCGCAATCATCTGCTAACCGGGAATTTGTGGCGGCGGACGGGCGGAAGCAAGCGCCAAATTGCGGGGTTTGCCGGGGGGCGGTCAACGTGACTGCGACGGACAAGGGAAAGCGCGTACCCAGGGTAGCTCGCGGACTCGCAACCGCTGGGTTTTGGGCCGGAATTCCCTTGGGATTCTCCAACTATTTGGCGGCTTTGAGGGCCTTTTTCAAGGCGGCAATCACGCGGCGTTGGGTGGAAAGGGCGGTGCCGGCAACGCGCGCGCCGGCGGCGGCGGAATGGCCGCCGCCGCCGAATTGGGCGGCGATGACGTTGACGTTTACGCGCGGGTCTTTGGAGCGCAGGCTGATGCGGGTGAGCTCCGGTTCCACTTCTTCAAAGACGCAGGCCACCACCACGGGTTCGATGGCGCGGATATGATCAATCAAACCCTCGGTGTCGTCGCTCTCGGCGCCGGTGCGGGAGAAATCCGCCTTTTTCAGCCAGAACCACGCAATGCGGTTGTTGTCCGTCAGACGGAATTTGCTATAAACGTGCTTGAGCAGTTTGGCGCGGGAAAGGGGATAGGACTGGTAAACCTCGTCACAAATTTTCGCCAGATTCGCGCCGCGCGTTACGAGTTCTGCGCCGGCGTGAAACGTGCCGGGGCGCGTGTTGGGATACTGGAAGGAACCCGTATCCGTGGAAATGGCGGTGAACAGCAGGTCGGCAATCGGCGGGGTGATCGGCCAGCGGGCCACTTTCATGAGGCGGAAAATCAGGTCACCGGTCGAGGGTTCGCGCGGGGAAACCCAGTTCACATCACCGTAGCGGGGATTGCTCTGGTGATGGTCAATGTTGATGAGTACCTTCCGGTCTTTGACACAATCGCCCACTTTGCCAAGCCGCTCATAGCTGGCGCAATCGGTGGTGATGACGCAGTCGAAGCTCTGCCCGGCAACCGGCTTCTGGAGCAGGCCTTCGGAATTGAGAAATTTGTACTTTTGCGGGACGGTGTCCTGATTCCAGACCGTCACTTTTTTGCCTTCGGCACGGAGGGCCAGGGCCAGCGCGAGCTGGGAGCCGATGCAATCGCCATCCGGCCGGATATGGCCGCCAATGCAAAAGGTATGGTGCTCCCGGATGACCTCGAGAATCCGGTCAATGATTTGGGGATGCTGTTTCACTCGGAATCGGAATCATCGCTCGGCTGCTCGGGCTCGAGCGGGGAGGTTTTTTCCAGCTCCTCGATGATCTGGAGCACCTTGTTGCCGCGCACGATGGAGTTATCCATCACAAACTTGAGGGTGGGAGTGAATTTCAGGACGACCGATTTGGCCACCAGGCTTTGGATGCGGATGCGGTTGTTTTCAATTTCCTGCAAGCCGCGCTTCTGCTGGTCGGCGTTGCCGAGAATGCTGATGAAAACGATGGCGGACTTCAGATCGCCGCTCATGTCAATGTCGTTGACGGTGACCAGCCCCACGTCATTCACGTGGAATTCGCGGCGGATGGCTTCACCGATGGAGCGCTTCAACAGTTCGCGCACGCGTTCTTGTCGGAGATTAGGCATGGCTTAAGGGGTGGCGGTGAGATTGGCAAAACTGCCGCCGCCGGAGGCGAACCCCCGGGGCGGCAATGACTCGGAGCGGGGTTTCACAACCGGGCCGCGGTTTTTTCAATGATATAACACTCGATGAAGTCACCGACCTGGAATTCGCCAAAGGCTTCCAGGCGGATACCGCATTCCATCCCGGCGCGGACTTCATTGACTTCGTCCTGGAACCGGCGGAGCGACTGGGTGACACCTTCGAAAATGATGTCTTTGCGGCGGCGCACGCGCACTTTGCCGCGCACAATGCGACCGCTGGCAATCATGCAACCGGCCACGGGCGCGCCCTTGGACAGTTCGAATACCTGGCGGACTTCCGCCGAGCCGATGACCGTTTCCTTGAGGTCCGGATCCAGCAGGCCGGCCATGGCGTCTTTCACGTGATCAATCAGTTCATAGATGATCGCGTACAGTTTGATCTGCACGCCCGTGTGCTTGGCTTTTTCCGCCGCCGTGCTGTCCAGCCGGGTGTGAAACCCGAGGATGACGGCCGAGGAGGCCGAGGCGAGGGCCACATCGTTTTCGGTGATGGTGCCGACGTCGCTGTGCAGGATTTCGAGGGAAACCTTGTCTGAATCGATCTTCTTGATCGCGTCCACAATGGCTTCCACGGAGCCCTGGGTGTCCGCCTTGACGACCACGCGCAGGACCTTGCTTTGGGCGGCTTCGAGGGACGCGAAGAGGTTTTCCAGCGTGACCTTCGAGCGGCTTTCCAGATTCTGGCTCTTGGCTTCCATCGCACGTTCTTCGGCGAGGGCGCGGGCGGCTTTTTCGTCCTCCACGCAGCTGAATTCCCAGCCGGCTTCGGGCACACCGTTCAAACCGAGTACGCTGACAGCGACGGACGGCGCAGCTTCCTTGAGGCGCTGGCCTTCTTCGTTGATGAGGGCGCGGACCTTGCCGTAGTACTCGCCGCAGATCACGACGTCGCCCAAATGCAGGGTGCCTTTGCGCACCAGCACGGTGGCGGTCGGACCGCCGGGGGAGACACCGGATTCGATGACGTTACCCTTGGCATTGCGGTTGGGGTTGGCCTTCAATTCCAGCAAGTCAGCCTGGAGCAGGATCATTTCCAACAGCTTGTCGATGCCCTGCTTGGTGAGCGCGGAACATTCCACGTAAATCGTATCACCGCCCCAATCGTCCGGCACGAGGCCCTTTTCCTGCAATTGCTGGCGGACCTTGAGCGGGTTGGCGTTCGGATGGTCGCACTTGTTGATGGCGACGAGAATCGGCACCTTGGCAGCCTTCGCATGAGCGAGCGCTTCCAGGGTCTGGGGCATCACGCCGTCGTTGGCGGCCACCACGAGCACCACAATGTCGGTGACGTTGGCACCGCGGGCGCGCATGGAACTGAAGGCCGCATGGCCGGGGGTGTCGAGAAAGGTAATCTGGGCCATCTCCGTCTTCCGTTCCGGATGGGGCACGGAAATGGTATAGGCACCGATGTGCTGGGTGATGCCGCCGGCTTCGCCGGACGCGACACTGGCTTTGCGGATGACGTCGAGCAGGGAGGTCTTGCCATGGTCCACGTGACCCATGATGGTGACCACCGGCGGACGCGGCTTGAGCGCTTCCGGCTTGTCGTCGATGTCCAGTTCCAGTTTCTTGACCTGGGAATGGACCACGCCTTCGCCCTTGGCGCGCTTTTCCGCCTCAAAACGGTAGCCGTAATGGGCCGCAATCTGCACGGCGATCTTTTCATCAATGGCCTGGTTCACCGTGGCCATGACCTTCAGCTTCATCAGTTCGGCGATGATGGTGAAGGGTCGCTGCTTCAAGGCTTCCGCCAGGGCGCGGACGACAATCGGCGGTTTGAGGGTAATGACCTGTGCATCCGTGGGCAGGAAAATCTTGGGCGTTTGCGGCTGGGCCGGCCGGGGCGGCGGCTGATGTTGCTGTATGGGGCGGCCATCGCGTCCGCGTTGCTGATACTGCGGGCGGCCGTCATTGCGCTGCGGCGGACCACCGGGGCGGCCACCTTGCGGGGGCCGCGGCTGGTTGCCACCGACCACACCACGGTCACCGCTGCGATCACCGGGACGGGAGGAGGACGGACGGACGGGCAAGGTGATGCGACCGACCAGTTCGCCGATCTGCGGCTTGGCCGGATAGATGGGCGCGGGCGGAACGGCGGGGGCGGCTGACGCCGTGGGAGCGGCGGAAACTACCGGTTTTGGTGCCGGCGGGGGCGTCACGGGTGGTGCCACCGGCGTGGTCGCGGCGGGCGCGGCTGGGGGTGGTACCGCCGGAGCGGCGGGTTTGGCTTCGACCGGAGAAATAACAATGGGCGCCGTCACGGCCACGGCGGGCGTGGGCGCAACTCCGTCCGTATGGGCGGGTTTGGCTTCGACTACTGGCGGAGGTTCCGGCTTGGTTTCCACCAGCGCCACCGGGGCGGTGACCACCATGGGCGGCGGAACGGGGGCGGGCGGGGCGGAAATGATCAGTATCTTTTCCTCGACGGGGGCGGGCTTGGGAGGCTCGGCAACGTGCGGGCTGTTCAGCTGGGCGGCGATATCAGGCCGCGATTTGATGATTTCCTCTTCGAGCCACTCGGCACTGATCTTATCAAGCGAACTGGAGGGAACTTTGGCGGCGGCAATACGCAAGTCCTTGGCAATCAGGAGCACGTCTTTGCTCTCGATGCCAAGTTTCTTCGCAATGTCGTATATACGAACGGGCATAAATCTTTTTCATTGCCACGGGACGAAATGTGCAATTCGCCGTCATGACTCAAACAACAAAAACCAAAACTATTCTGGTTTGCACCATAAACAAAATCAACTAGCTTGCGGGTGAATCGCCCGCCGAACCGGCGCGTCGCGTCGCCTCGGCCTGGGCCGCCTGCAAAATGGTCGCTTCACTGGCGCCGATCTCCGCAATGTCCGTCAGATCGCCGGGTTGTACAGCCAGCAAGTCTTCCAGCCGGAAAATGCCCACGTGCACCAGTGCATCCGCCTGCTCGCGGGTGATGCCGGGAATCAGCGCGATCTGCGCCACCGCTTCGGCCACCTTCTCATCAAAACCCTTGGTGACGATGTGTTCGGCATCAATGTCCACTTCCCAACCGGTCAGCCGGGAGGTGAGGCGGGCATTCTGACCGCGCTTGCCAATGGCCAGCGACAGCTGATCTTCGGCCACGAGAATTTTCAGGCGCTTGCGAATTTCGTCGATCTCAATGCTTCTCAGCTTGGCTGGTTCCAACGCTTTCGTGACAAAGGATTTGATGTCCGAAGACCACGGAATGACGTCCACCTTTTCGTTGTTCAGCTCGCGAACAATGTTCTTAACGCGCTGACCGCGCAGGCCCACGCAGGCACCAACCGGATCCACTTTGGAATCACGGGAATAAACCGCCATCTTCGTGCGGAAACCGGGTTCGCGGGCAATGCCTTTGATCTCGATGGTACCGTCGTTAATTTCGGAAACTTCCAACTGGAACAGCTTGACGATAAAACGGGTGTCGGCGCGGGACA
The DNA here is from genome assembly GCA_903820285.1 of uncultured Verrucomicrobia subdivision 3 bacterium. GTDB lineage: Bacteria > Verrucomicrobiota > Verrucomicrobiia > Limisphaerales > UBA11358 > UBA11358. The sequence goes on from CAIJGS010000350.1 coordinate 5,380, forward strand.
GGATGATTTCCGGTCCATGCGGACCTTCCTGCACGGCTTTCACGAAGCAACGGATGCGTTCGCCCACCTGGTATTCCTCGGTGGGAACGCGTTCCTTGTTCGGCATCAGACCTTCGTACTTGCCGAGGTCCAAAATCACGTCGGAACGGTCAAAACGACGGACGGTGCCGCTGACGATATCGCCCACGCGGTCCTTGTACTCCGTCATGATCATGGCTTTTTCGGCCTGACGGACCTTTTGCATGAGCGCCTGCTTGGCGTACTGGGCGGCAATGCGGCCGAAGCCGGCCGGGGTCACTTCTTTTTCAACTTCGTCACCTACCTTGGCGTCGGCTTTGACGCGCCGGGCATCAAAGACGGAAATCTGATCGTGCTGGGAGATCACGCGGTCCGCCACAATAAGCTTGGCGAAGGCGCGGATGTCGCCGCTCTTCTGGTCAATGTCCACACGGAGTTCGCGGGCCGGCCCGACCGCTTTCTTGGCAGCCGACAGCAAGGCCTCTTGAACCGCGGCCATGAGGGTCTCGCGGCTGATGCCTTTTTCCCGTTCCCAAAATTCCAGTCCGGCTATAAAGTCTGCATTCATGCGATCAAAAATTTGACGCTCGCGGTGTTTGTATCCAGCGAACAAAAAAGTCGGAAAGACTTTTGTCTCCGACTTTTGCAACGCTGGCCGAAACCAGCTTAGTTTACCGCTTAATTCAAGGAAGGTAGTGATCCGCGCGGAATACGTCAAGCCTCAAAGAATAGTTAAAAGGGTTGGGTAGGTCGGTGGCGGTTGTGATTTCTAAGTTTTGGCCGGAAACGCCAGGGTTTTTAATGCTGGTTTGCTGTTTACTATTAACAAATTGCGATTTTTTGAACAAGCGGGTTTGATTCTTGTCACTTAGGTATGACGTGACATTCCAAACCGTGGATATCAGCAATTAAAGATAGTTCCCCGCCTAATGCCGGTGGATCAGCTTAGCCCTTTGATCTCCCATCCCTTGCGATAATCCCGCCGCACAAAGGCATTGGCCTCTCGCTGGCCGAAATGCAGCCGGTGGCTATTCCACTCCAATGTCGTTTGCGGAAACCGCAACGCCACGCTGCCCAGCAAGACGGCTTCGGTCAGCGGACCGGCGTACGCGAAGTTCGCGGTGGTTTTGCCCCGGCCCTGGCAGGCTTCCACAAACTGGCCCCAATGGTTCGTGCCTTGTAATTTCGGGAATTTGAAATTCTTGAACTGCGCCGTGGGATACAGGATTGGCACTTCATAATGCGGCAAAGCCATGATGCCCTGGGTGCCAATGATAATGGAGCCGGTCTCCGGCGCTTCCTGGCCATCCAGCAAAGCCAGCACTTCGGCGGGCACATGAGCCGTACCGTCGTACCACGTCACCGGCAGGGTTTTGCCTTCCGTCCGGTGGGTGCCGGCGAAGGTGTAATGAATTTTGCCGTTCAGCGGCCAATTATATTCATTGGGCGGTGGGCCGTCGGAACGGACGGTTAAAACGGTCGTCAGACCGATGGCTTCAAATACGGGGTCAAAAATATGGCACCCCATGTCGCCCAGCGTGCCGGTGCCGAAATCCAGCCGTTTGCGCCAGTTGGAGGGATGATAATACTCCTCGCCAATGAACGGACGTTCCGCGCATACACCCAGCCAAAGGTCCCAGTCGAACTCCGCCGGCACGGCATCCGTGCGTTCCGGTCGGTCTGAGAAATCGCCCCAGGACTTGGGGCACCACGAGTGCACTTCCTTGATCTTGCCAATGACGCCATCGTGGATGAGCTGCACCGCCAGCCGGTAATAGACCGAGGAGTGAATTTGAATGCCCATCTGGGTGACCACGCCCTGATTCCGGGCTATTTCTGTCATCCGGCGCACTTCATATAAGTCATGCGCCAGCGGTTTCTGGCCATAGACATGTTTGCCCAATTGCATCGCCGTGACGCCAATCGGCGCATGCATATGGTCCGGCGTGGAGACGTTGACGGAATCAATATTGTGTTCCTCGCGCTCCAGCAATTCCCGCCAGTCCTGGTAAAACCGGGCGTTCGGAAACTGTTTCAATGCTTCGGTCGCACGGTGCCGGTCCACATCGCAAATGGCCACGATTTCCACGCCCGGGCGTTTGGCGATCTCAGTAAGGTCGGCCCAGGCCATGCCGCTGGCGCCAAAGCTGGCATGCCGGAGCGGGCGTGCCGCCGGTTTGGCCAGTAGCTGATGCGGCAGAAATGGCGCCGCCATGGCGGCCGTGCCGAGGGTTTTCAGAAACGACCGGCGGGAATGCTGGCGGGCGGATTTCATGATGCAAGGCAATCAGGGCAGCGTTTGAATGGAAATATTCCGGAACATCACCGGGTCGTTGTGACCGGCAAAACCAAAATGCCCGCTGGTGCGATCTTTGCCGGGATGCGGATAATCATGGACGAAATTTTTGACCGTGCTCAGGTCGCAGTCCAGGATGACGGTGCCATTGAGGTCGACCTTTATTTTGGAGCCGGTCACGGTGACTTCCTCGTAATTCCATTCGCCAATAGGATGTTGGTAACCGCGCAGGGCCGCCACCATGCCATAGGCCGAGCCGTGCGCCTGGCGGGGATCGATCTTGTCGCCCGTGGCTTGTTCGTAATTATCGTCGAGCACCTGGCATTCGCACATGCCCACATAGGCGGTATCACCCTGGCCGGGATAGCGGATGGCCAGACCGTTGTTGCCGCCGGGCGGCAGCTTGAATTCCAGGCGGACACTGAAGTTGGTGTACTCCGCCTCGGTATAAATCGTGCCACCCTTTTTCGGCTGCCAGATGATGGCCGAATTGGTCACGCGGCAGCAGTCCAGCGGGCCGGCCCAGCCGGTGAAATCGCGGCCATTAAAGATGGATTGGTAGCCCTTGGGATCTTTGCCGCGCAAGCGTTGATCCGCCTCGTCGCTGCCAATTTCGCGGATGAACACATTGCGCCAGCGGATTTCGCCACCGTGCGTTTGTAGTTGAATGGGGCCGTGTGGCGGGATGGCCAATTGACGGTTGTAATAATTTTCCAGCACCGCGCCGTTGACGGTTTGCTTTCCGTTCAGCCACACCCACACGCGGGTGCCGGTCATGATCACGTGCACCCGATTCCACTGGCCAAACGGTTTATCCGCCTTCACCAATGGATCCTTGCCGGGCGCGCCGGGGGAATTGTTCCATAATCCGCCGGAGCCTTTGTCTGCGCCCAGCGCAAACTTGTCTTTTTCCGTGGTATCCCAAATCTGCACCTGCGGACAGCCGCGCAGATAAATCCCGCTATCCGCCAGCGGCACGGTCTTATAATCGGCGTACAATTCAAAGTCACCGTAGTTCTTGTCGGTGGTCAGAAACAGGCCTTGGCCGTCGTTTACCAGTTCGCCGTTGTTCACGGACCAATGCTGCTGGATGTCCGCCAGACTGGCGTCGTGTTTGGCCTTAAAATCGGCGGCGGTCAGGGCTTCATATTTGCGCGGGTCTTCCGTGCTCGCTCCCCACCAACCGGTGAGGTCGGTGCCGTTAAACAGGGCTGCAAACCCCGGTGGCGCTGTATTGGAAGCCGCGCTGGCGGCCATCGTCCAGCACCCGGTGAGCGCCAGCAGGACGGTGGTAAATTTACCAACAAACACGCGATAATTCATAAAGTGTGAACTCATTTTTTACCTTGGCCGGTAGAGTAACTGAATCGGGAGCCGGTCGCATCCCACATTCGGGGTAGACGGAGACGGGTTTGCCGTGGTTATGTTTTAAAACAAAAAAAGCGCGGAAGGTTGCCCTTCCGCGCTTGGAATTTTGATGGGGTGCGAATTACGCCTGGGGCGCTTCGACCGCCGCTTCCTTGTCGCGATCTTCCATCGCGGCTTTGCGGGAGAGGCGGACGCGGCCTTTTTCATCCACGCCGAGGCATTTCACCGTGATGTCGTCGCCGACCTTCACGATGTCTTCGGTCTTCTTGACGCGGAAGTTGGCCAGTTCGCTGATGTGCACCAGGCCGTCCTTGCCGGGGAGGAATTCGACGAACGCGCCGAATTCTTTCACCGTCACGACTTTGCCGCGGTAGATCTTGCCGATTTCGGCTTCACTGGTCATGCCGCTGATCGCGTCCACGGCGATCTTCATCCCTTCCGCCGTGACGGAGAAGATGTTGACCGTGCCATCGTCTTCGATGTCGATTTCGCAACCGGATTCTTCGACGAGGCGCTTGATGTTTTTGCCGCCTGGTCCGATGATCGCGCCGATCTTCTCGGGGTTGATCTTCAGGGTCTGGATGCGGGGAGCGTACTTGCTAATGTCCTTGCGGGGTTCCGCAATGGTCTTGGCCATGTCGGCCAGGATGGACAGGCGCGCGATGCGGGCCTTTTCCACGGCGATGTCCATGATGGCATGGGGCAGGCCCTTGAGCTTCAGATCCAGCTGGAAGCCGGTGATGCCTTTTTCGGTGCCGGCGATCTTGCAATCCATGTCGCAATACGCGTCTTCCCAGCCGATGATGTCGGTGAGGAGCTGATACTTGGAGATGCTGTCACCGCTGTATTCGGTGCAGATGCCCACGCTGATGCCCGCGACCGGGCGGATCATCGGAACACCGGCATCCATGAGGGCCAACGTGCCGCCGCAAACGGAGGCCATCGAGGTGGAACCGTTGGATTCCATGATTTCGCTGGTCACGCGGACGGCATAAGGATAGGAGTCGAGCGGAATCATCGGCTCGATCGAACGTTCGGCGAGGGCGCCGTGGCCGATTTCGCGGCGGCCGGGACCGCTGATGCGGCCGGTTTCACCGACGGAGAAATTCGGGAAGTTGTAGTGCAGGATGAACCGTTTCTGGTTCTCGCCGCCGGTGTAGGAATCGAATTCCTGGGTGTCGTCGCCGGTGCCAAGGGTGGCCAGCGTGACGGCCTGGGTTTCGCCGCGGGCGAACAGCGCCGAACCGTGGGCGCGGGGCAGAATGCCCACTTCGCTGGTGATCGTGCGGACCTGCTCGAAATTACGGCCGTCCAGGCGCTTGCCGCTGTCCAGGATCAGGCTGCGGACAGCTTCCTTCTGGATGTAATAGAACGCGTCATTGATGACAAAGGGCGTGACCTTTTCGGCCCCGTACTTCGCCACGAGCTTCGCGCCGACTTCATCCTTGATGGCATTGCAGGCACCTTCGCGGTTGAGTTTGCCGGGGGTGAGCAGGGCGGGCACAAAACGGTCGCCAGCGAGCGCCTTGGCATCGGCCAGGATTTCGTCGGGAACGATCTTGAGGGTGATGGCGCGCTTTTTCTTGCCGGCTTTCGCGGCGAGTTCCTTCTGCGCGGCGATCAGGGGCTGGATGACTTCCTGCGCGTATTTCAACGCGGCGCTGAAGTCGGCCTCGGTGATTTCCTTGGCGGCGCCTTCGTACATGACGATGTCTTTTTCATTGCCCACGTAAACGAGGTCGAGATCGCTCTCGGCCTGTTCGGCGTGCGTGGGGTTGGCCACGAACTTGCCGTCGATGCGGCCGACGCGGACCGCACCGAGCGGACCGGCCCAGGGGATGTCGCTGACCATGAGGGCGGCGCTGGCGCCCACAATGCTCAGGATATCGGGATCGTTTTCGCCATCCGCGCTCAGGAGCACGGTCTGGACCTGCACTTCATTGTACCAGCCCTTCGGAAAGAGCGGACGGATGGGGCGGTCGGTGAGGCGGCAGGTGAGAATTTCTTTTTCGGTCGGACGGCCTTCGCGTTTGAAGTAGCCACCGGGGAACTTGCCCGCGGCCGCGGCTTTTTCGCGATAGTCAACGGTGAGCGGGAAGAAGTCCTGCCCGTCTTTGGCCTTGGTGGCGGCCACGGCGGCAACGACTACGATCGTTTCGCCCATCTGCACGGTTACGGCACCATCAGCCTGCTTGGCCAATTTGCCGGTTTCAATGGTGATTTGCTTGTCGCCGATGGCGGCGGTGATTTTTTCTGACATAACTTATAATCCGCCACCTCCAGAGGAACTTCAGTGAACCCCGAAGAGTCTTTGATTCGGAGCTGAATGAAATTTCCCGAAGGCAGCGGGGCTTTCTTTGCGAGATTATTGGTTGAGGAAGAGGGTGCCTCGCGTCTACACGCCGGTTCCGGACTAGTATGGAAGGGCGGCGCAAAGCGCGCCGCGCCCTCCATAAATTCTAAAAAGGCAATTACTTGCGGAGCTTGAGCTTCTTGGTGATCGCCTGATACCGGCTCAGGTCGGTGCTCTGGAGATAATCCAGCAGACGGCGGCGCTGGCCGACCATCACGAGCAGACCACGGCGGGAGCTGTGGTCTTTCTTATTGCCCTGCAAATGCTCGGTCAAATGGTTGATGCGCTGCGTGAGCAGGGCGATTTGCACGTCGGCAGAGCCAGTGTCTTTCGCGTGCAGTTTAAAAGTTTCGATCGTCTTTGTCTTCGCTTCCATAAATTAAATGAGTCCGGCAGCATATACATGCCGCACTACCCTGTAAAGAGAATTAACAGATGGAATCTTGCCGGTCAAACTGGATGTTTTAGGCCCATTTCCACACCAGTTTTCGACGCGTCGCCGGGGTTAATTTAAACTTTTCCCCGATGCGCAGTCCTTCCACCCAGAAAATCACTCCGTCCACCGTGGTCGCCAGCACCAGTTCGCGCCGCTGTTGCCCCGGGATTTTCGCGTTTACGAATAAGTCCTGCAATTTGACCGCCGATTTCAGGCCGATGGGCTGGAACCGGTCGCCCGGTTGCCAGTGCCGTAAGACAATCTTGGAACCCACCTTATCTGCATCAAATACTTCCATTCCTGCCACTGGCTTTGGCCGGGCAAATGACTTCAGTAACTCCATTTTCCACTGGAAAGCGCGTTCACCAAATGCGGCTTTACCGGTTTTCCTCTTTAACGTCACCGCCAATTGACCGCAATTAAATTTAGTTGCCGGGGGCGTATGCCAGATGAGCTGGCCATCCGGCTGCCGCCAGAGAAACCGTCCGCAATCGGCGTTAACCGGTTTTTCCGGCGTCAGGCGCAATTGTTCGATGAGGTCAAATTCCGGTATTACCCCCAATTCGCCCAGTTGAAGCTGCAAGGTCTTTCGTTGGATCGCCAATGGCAGCCGGTCGTAGGACGGCCCCGACCGGGTTGGCTCCGGCCGCCGGCTTTCCGCCAGCCAGGCCCGCGCGGTTTCGGTGGCAAACTCTGCTTCGCCGCCGAGAATGTCCATGGTCCGCAAAATGGTTCCGGCCAGACCCGGCTGATATTTCGCCACCAGCAGGGGCAGCAATTCATTGCGGAGCCGGTTGCGCAGCGGGTCGTTGGAGGCATTGGTCGCATCTTCGCGGAAACGGATGCCGTTAGCCTGAGCAAATTCCCGCAATTCGGCTTTGGTGAACTCCAGCAGCGGTCGCACCAGGGTGATCTGCCGGTCTGCAGGTGACGGCGAACGCCGTTTCATGCCCGCCAGACCTTCGCCGCCCGCCCCGCGCAGCAGGCGGAGGAAAAACAGTTCCACCTGATCATCCGCATGATGGGCTAGCGCGATGACGGGGATTTTTTGTTCCCGCGCCGTCTGCGCCAGAAATTCGTGACGCAAGGTGCGCGCCGCCATCTCCACTGAAATTTTGGCTTGGCGCGCATAACCGGCGACATCCCCGCTTTCGCTAAAGCAGGGCAGGGACAACGCCGCCGCCGTCCGGCAAACCAATTGTGCATCCGCCCGGCTGGCGCGACCCCGCAGTTGATGATCGAAATGCGCCACCGTCAGCTGCCACCGGTTCAGCTTGGTCAGTTCGTGCAGCGAGTGCAGCAACACCATGGAATCCACCCCGCCGGAAACCGCCACGAGCACGCGCTGCCCCGGCAGAATCAGCCGGTGACCCGCCATGCTGCCGGCCAGCTGTTGAAGGAGATCGCTCACGCCGGAAGGTTAGCGGAATGCCTGTAACGGGCAAATGCTGTTTGCTACGAACAAAGACAATCAAAGCGAGCGTTAGCCACCCGCATTTGCTTTCAGCACCGGCCCGCGTTAATCGTAAATCGTCATTCGTAAATTCCCTACGGCTTTAGCCGCTTCAGCTCCGCCTCCGCGCTGCCGTATTCCTCAAACGAAACCACGCCCGTGGCCAGGCATTTTTTGAAATCATCGGCCGCCGTGGCGGTGTCGCCGGCGATCAACCGTTTCGACCCGATGTAAAACCACGCCTCGCAATGTTGCTCGCGGCTGGTCTGAGGGTTTGGATTTTCCGCCGCCTTCAGAACATCAGCTTCGCTGAGCTGGTCAGCCAGAAAGCGCCCGACGGTGCCAGGCCAGTCAACCGGTTGGCCATGGGTGCGGTATTGCAGGTAGGTGGCCAGTTCCTGCGTGGCGGCCGGGGCTTCGCCCCAGCGCGCGCGGATGAGCCAGGCCCGGTAATGGGCGTATTCCGGATGTTCCGAGGTGAGTTGCCAGGATTTTTTGAAATCCGCCAGCGCATTGGTGAAATCCTGGGCGTTATAATACAGGCAGCCCCGGCTGTGATACAGATCCCCATCGTCCGGATAATCTTCAATGGCCCGGGTGGTGCTCGTGATTTGGAAGGTGTTTTTATTGTTCGCCCACCATTGTTCCCACTGCGCCGGCTGATCCGCCGGGATGGTCTGACCGGAAAATTGCCGCAGGATCATTCCGGCCTGACGCTGCACGCCGGCATCCGGATCCTGCAGCAAGGGGATGACGAGCCCGATGGTTTGTTTGTCGCCGAGCCGTTGCAAGATGCCCAGCCCGATCTGCCGGGAGCGGGCCACCGAACTGTGCAGTAACGGCATCAGGTCTTCCGTGGTCATGCCATCGCGTTCCAGCCGCGACACAGCCAGGCTCATGGCGCGGACATTGGTGCTATTGAGCAGGGGGACAATCAATTCCCGGGGGATTTTAACTGGCGAGCTCGCCAGCGCCTGCAACGCGTTTGCGCGAACCTCCAGGTTCGTATCCCGCAGCATGGTCAGCAGGGCGGCTGGCGGTTCTTCCATTCTACGGGAATTGCGGCTCATTGCCATGCTCGCGGCCTGCCGGACATTCTGGTCCCCATCCTGCATCAAACCAATGAGCGAGGCGGCAAATTCCGGCCGCCAGGCCTGGCCCGCCGCCACTGCGGCGTCCATGCGCACTTCCGGCTCGGCATCATGGAATAGTGGTGCGATGGCCTCCGCCAGTTGGGGGAATTCCATGAATGGAATGCCATTCCACTCCGTCAAGGCAGAGGCGGCGTGAATCCGTACCGCCGGATGGCTGCTTTGCAAGGCTTGCAACAGCACCGGCACGGCATTGGACCCCAGCCGCGTGAGATTTTGCGCCGCATAATAACCTTCATCACCGGCCAAATCTTTCGCAAATACCGTCGCTGCGGGGGCGAATACCAAGTCACGCATTTCTGCCGGTTGGAAGGGCCACGTGTCTTTGACCACCCACCATGTTTTGCCGGCAAAATGCGGAATGGCTTGGCCGCAAGCGGGGAATTCCTTCCCGGTGACCGTCGCAAACTGAAGCAGTTTTTCGTAGGGCACGGAATTTCTCAGAATTTGATTCAGGGGCACATTCGTTTCTTCTGCCATGGGCGGTGGCCCTGCCAGTTCCGGGCGCAGTCGCTGCATCATGGCCCGGCTATTCTGCCGCAACCGCTGCATGGTCTCGATGCGCCGGTGATAATGTTCGACCGACAGCCGTTGCACCTCCGGAAAATCCTTCTCAAACATCCCCTGTTCCACCCGTGGCTCCGCCGAGAGCACATACACCTGAACTTCCGACGGTGTGCCATTCACCGACGAGATCTTCAGGGGGAAAATGCACTGGTCGCTTGCAAAGGTGAGGTGCAGCGGATTCAATTCCCCGTTCGCCAGTTTCGCTTCGGTGGAGAGCCGGTTCCAGGATGCTTTGAGATTGATTTTGACCGCCACGAAATACCAATGCTGCTTCACATAGCCGGCCAGCACGTCCGACTTGTCGTGGGGATACTCAAACTGATTTGCCGTGAGCCAGCGTTCCAAGGCTTCGGTGTCTTCGGAGGACAGCACGACGATTTCGTAGGCCCCAATGGTTTTGATCTCCACCACCTTCACCGGGTCTGGTTCCGCGCGGCCACTGGCATTGGCATCCATCCCCAGCGTCATGCTCTTGCTGGCGGCATGGTCGGAGGGATATTCAAATTGCCGCTGCGTGAATTTGCTCAGTTCGTAGAAACACTCCATGTCTCCCTTTTCCACCGTAGGCTTGCTCGGCACGGGAATGAGCCAGCCGAACTCCGCCACCGGGCCGCCGTACTTCACCTGCAAAATCAAATCCTCCCGCCCCGCCTCATAAACCACAATGGCCTTCTGGGTCGGCTCGTTGATATCCTTCTGTTTATGCCAGACAAATTTCGGGGCTACAAACATGCCGTCCGCCCGGCCACTCAGCGGTTGCCACAGTCCGGCCATTACGGCGAGCGCCAGGCCGGTAAGACGCAAAAGGGGAGACGGGGATGGATGGCCAACCCGGAAGCAGTTTTTCATAAGCCGGAATATGTCGGTAGGGCCGCAGATAACTTCAGTTAAAATTATCCATGGCACCATGATGCCCGTAACTGGGTAAGCCGATTGAGCCACGCCTGCCCCGCCTTGTCAATCGCAACTGCAATACGAGGATCGGCTTGGGCGTTTTTTGCCAATGCCCTCTGGTAAGATAGCTGAGCGCCACCTCACCCCGCCCCTCTCCCCCATTATCAATGGCGGAGAGGGAGAAAACCTGCGGTGCGAACGGTTTGCGGCATGACCACGGCTTAGGATGGGAGGGCAGTTTCAGGATGCGACCGATCGGTTAAAACTCCCATCCCGTCAGGGTGCTCCGAAAAACACCCCGTGCGTCAATCGTATATCGCAAATCGTAAATCCTACGGCGACAGTCTCAGCCGGTAAAAGCTCTGCATGGCACTCGTGTCCGGCGTCAGGTTGAAGTTCAACGTTCCCGTGACATTCAGCGTATTGGTGGATACCGGCTGCCAGTTGCCCGGCGAGAGCGTACTGGTGGCTTCCAGCACATACGTGTTGCCCGGCGACCCGGTGAACTGGAGGGTCAGACTGCCATCTGGATTGGACGCGATATTGCTGATGGATGGCAGAATCGCCGTGAGATTGACCGTCTGATAATTCGTCCCGCCCCAGCCATCCGTGATGGTGCAGGTAAACTGGTCATTTACGTTGTTCGGATTCGCATACGTCAGTGTGCCGGCCATATTCGTGACGGTAACGCCATTGGTGCTCTGGCTGATGGCGGCGAGGGAGACGGTGTCGCCATCCACATCGCTCCATTGAGCGGCAAGGTTGGTAAGGGCAATGCTCAGAACCGTGCCGGCCCCATAGGTGTAGCTGACCGTCGCGCCCATTGGCGGGTGGTTCGTAACGATTTGCGCCAGCACATTGGTGGCCGCCAAGTTGGCCGCATCACCAGAGTAAATGACCGTCACCCAATTCGTTCCGCGGGGCAGGGTGATGGTGTTCGTGCTCGTGGCCAGTCCGGCCAGCAGCGGTTCGGTATCAAAGGCTACGCCATTGGTCAGGAACTGGATTGAGCCAGTCGCATTGGTGGGATTCACGGTGGCGCTGAATGTTACGCTGCTCTTAAAGCCAGATGTATTGGCCGATGAGGTCGGGGTGACCGCGGCGGCAACGAGATTCACTGTGAGCGTCACCACCGCACTGGTGGTGGCCCCGCCGGCGGCCGTGGCGACCACGAAATAGTTTCCGGCCAGCGATAGATCCACATTGCTTTGCGTGAACGTGCTGTCGGTCGCTGCGCCTAGGGGATTATTGTTGAAGTACCATTGGTAGGCCAAAGGCGAGCAGGCCGTCGCGCCGGCGCTAAACACCGCTGTGGAGCCGATGGTATTCGTGAGATTTTGCGGCGGGAGCACCAGTACCGGGGCTGATTCATCCATCACCACAATGGTGTTGGTCGAGTAAACCGCGCTTCCGGCCGTGTCGGCCACAGTGATGATCACCTTATTCGTGCCAATGGGCAGGAAGGTCTGGTTGGTGGGGCTTTGCGAAATCACCAGCATGCCATCAGCATTGCTGGCGATGATGCGGTTCGTGCCCGTCACATCGGGCATCATCACGCCGCAATTCGTATTCGCCGCCAGCACCAGATTCGTAAAGCTCCATTGAATGGCCGGGAAGTTGGTGTCCTGCACAATCACCGTGCGGGTGATGGTGTTGGTATTACCATTGCCGTCATCCGCCCGGTAAACCAGCGTGTTTGTCCCCAGGTTGCTGAGGTTTACCGAACCGCTCACGGTCACCGCCACCGTGCCCGCGCAGATGTCATAGGCCACCGCGCCGGGATCGGTAAAAGTATTTCCCAAGTCCACCAGCACCAGATTGCTGCCCACCAAGGAAAGCAACGGCGGCTGGGTATCCTGCACCGTCAGCACGGCGTTGCTGGTCGCACTCGCATACAGGTTGGTGACCGTCACACTGACCGTATGGCTCGGAAGCGTCAGATTGGTCAGGGTGAAAGTGGTGTTGGTTGCTCCTGTTACCGGGATGGCATCCAGACTCCACTGATAACCGAATGGTGTCGTGCCGGTGGCGGTCACGGCAAAGCTGACCACATTGCTCCCGCATTGCAGGGTCTGGTTGCTGATCGTCGTAACCAAAGAGGGTGGCAACCCTACCGTCAGACTGGCCACACTGCTGGTCACCGCGCTGTTCAGATTGCTGGCAACCACGAAGTAATCTCCCGCCAGCGTCATATCCACATTGCTTTGGGTTAGGGTGCTGTTGGTCGCGCCGGTGAGCGGGTTGCTGTTGAAATACCACTGGTAAGCCAGCGGTGAGCAGGCCGAAGCTCCCGCATTGAACACCGCCGTGCTGCCGGTCAGCTTGGCCTGGCTTTGCGGCTGCAGAACCATAACCGGCACCGATTCATCCAGTACCGTGACGGAGTTGGTTGAGTAAGCCGTATTCCCGGAGGAATCCGCCACGGTAATTATCACCAGATTCGTGCCGATGTTTAGGAGCGCCAGGTTCGTCGGACTTTGTGAGATCACCAGAACGCCGGAGGCATCGCTGGCAATGATGCCGTTCGTTCCCGTCACAGCCGGCATCAGCGCGACACAATTCGTGCCCGCTACCAGCACCAGATTCGTGAAACTCCACAGCACGACCGGCATGGTGGTATCACGCACAATGGCAGTGCGGGTGATGGTATTGGTGTTCCCGTTGCCGTCATCCGCCTGGTAAACCAGCGTATTAGTGCTCACCATATTGGTGTTCACGAAGCCGCTGGCAGTTACCGCCACCGATCCGGCGCAGGTGTCATAGGCCACTGCCCCGGGATCGGTAAAGGTATTGCCCAGCTCCACATAAAGCGGATTGGTGCCCACCAAGTTGATTAGTGGTGGCTGTGTATCCTGTACGGTCAAAACCGCACTATTGGTAACACTGCCATAGAGGTTCGTTACCGTCACACTGATCGTATGGCTGGGTAGTGACAGGTTGGTGAGCGCAAAGCTGGTATTGGTCGCCCCGGTCACCGGGGTGGCATCCAGACTCCACTGATAGCCCAAGGGGGCGGTGCCGGCGGCCGCTACCGGCTGGTTGAACACATTATTGCCGCATTGCAGGGTCTGGTTGCTGACCGTCGTCAACAGGGTCGGCGGCAGTACCACCGTCAGGCTAGCCACGCTGCTGGTGGCCGCGCCATATAGATTGGTTACCACCAGGGAATAATTTCCACTGCTGTTGGTGGTCACGCTGGTTAGTGTCAGCACGTTCGTAGTCGCCCCGGCAATGCCGGTGCCGTTGGTCAGTTTCGAACCGTCTTTCCACCACTGACAGACCAGGGGGGTATTGCCACTCAGGGTGGTGCTGAACACCGCGTTGCTGCCGCCCAAAACCGTCAGGCTAGCCGGTTGGCTCGTAATGGCCGGGGGTAAAACCACGGTCAACGTCGCCACGCTGCTGGTGATCGCGCCAAAGGCGTTGGTGACCACCAGCGTATAACCGCCCGCATTATTGGTGCCCACAGGGTTCAGGGTCAGGCTCGTCGCTGTGGCTCCCGGCAGGTTGGTGCCGGCCAGCAGCCATTGAAAACTCAGTGGTGGCGCGCCCACCGCGGTGGCGGTGAGCGTGTAATTTGTGCCGGCGCGTACGATCTGGTTGGTAGGTTGACTGATCAGGCCCGGGAGCGGCGCAAGGGCATTGATCAGATTTGTCCCACTGGGTGTGCCCAGACCGGTCGCCAGATCATACCCATTGGTGGCATAATAGAGCCCGGCCGTGTGGCTCCCGATGTTGTTGCCCACGGTGATGTCGTGAAAGCAGTTGGTATAATTCGTGGTCGCGGCCAGGGCGTAAACCGCCGGGTTGAGAAAACCCACGCTGTTGGTCACCCCTCCAGCCGCCTCCTGCTGGTTGATCAGCGCGCAGAAACCCGCCCACAAGGGGGCCGCGCAGCTCGTGCCGCCGGCTCCGGTGGTGCTGCCGCTGTTATAAATCACATAAACCGACTCGGCGGTCAGGGCCACATCCGGCAGATTCCGGTACACGGTTGACCCGTTGTTGGTCGCCATGCTGACCCCAGCCTGCCAAGTGGGGATATTGTAGTTGCTACTGATACCCCCGCCGGAACCGACGTTGCTGCCTTGATTCCAGACGGATTCCGAAGACCAGCTCGCGCCACTCCCGTTCATGTTCAGGATGGTTCCGCCCACCGAGACAACATAGGGACTGTCCGTTGGTATATATGAGTTGGCGCTGGTCAGTGCCTGGCTGCCGGTATACGCATCCGAATCGCCCGACGCCTCGAAGAAACTTTGCCCCTGCGCCACCATTTCCATCAGGATGGAATCCAGCGTGCCGTGACCCGACCAGTTATGGTTGGGGCCATAGCCGAAAGCCCACGAACAACTCACTTGCCGGGCGACGTTGTTCGTCGCAATCTGGTTGAACACATCATACGGCGAGCTGCCTTCCACCACGATCACCTTAGTTAGCCCGGGGGCTATGGAAATGGCCATTTCTATGTCGAGCGATACTTCCAGATTTGCGTTTGCCACCCCGCTGTAGCCGGGCGTGCCAGACACACTGTCCAGCAGCACGGATTGCACCGGTACGGTGGAATACCCCGCCTGGGCTTCGTAAGTCGTGATATCCTTGGAGTAATAACCGTCAAATTCCGCAATCGCCACAATCTGGCCCGTGCCCTTCAAGACCGTACCGGGGGCGTAGGCATTGCGAAAATCGGTGCCGCGATAATAGCCGCTGGGCCCGGTTCCGTTGTTATTCAACGGCACGGGACTGCCCTGGCCGAGGTCATGCACCATCGGGCGGGGCCGGTTGTAATTTTCCATCCCCCACATGTCCGCCACCGGCAGGCCGGCCGGCACGGAAGGCTCCTGGTTGGGGGCGTAAAAATCCCGCTGCTCGGTCGGATGCCGGTACGCCTGGAAGTTTACTCCGAAGGCCCGGCCGATGTCGGCGGCCGATCCCTCCACATCCAGCACCAGCCGGTTGCTATGACGGGTCTTGACGGTCAACCCGTTGGTCGTCGCAAATTGAATTACGTTCTCATATTCCGCCTCGGTTGGACCGAACTGTGCCACGAATTCCGGCGGGGACAGGAACCGGTGAAAATTGGTGCTTTGCGGGTCGTAAAGCTGCGCCAGCAGCGTTTCGAGTGCGGGCTGGTTATGGAGCGGCAGGCCGATGGCCAGGTTAATCCGGTTGGTGGCGGGCAGACTGCCCATTGGCGTCAACCGGCTGGTAATGGCCGGCACATGTCCGGAGAGCACGGTGCGACCGGTTTGCGCTCCCAAAATGGAAAGCACGGACATCCCCCATACCATCGCCATCCCGGCGGCCTTTTTTCCAATGATTTTCATAGAGTCCTTAATATTCAAAGGTTTGAGTGCCTTTGTTCATGTGTCACCCTGCTTCACCTTGCCATTACAGGAGATAAAGTATTACCGCCCAAGTAGCCAGACAATTATCGCACCCGCCCTGCCGACTTTCAAATACTGAAATGACTGGCTTGTTGATATTCTGCGACAATAACTTATGCCGTGAAGCAACGCTTCCGACCGGTTTTTATCATCCCTAAGTGAAAAACATTTGCCCCCTCACCACGCCGCCACTAACTTCAATTGGTGTCCGTCAAATTAACCATTCTCGGGAGCGGTTCCGCCGGCAATTGCGCCTATCTGGAAACTCCGGAGGCGCGCATCCTCGTAGATGCCGGGTTCTCGCCCCGCCAGATCCGCCAGCGCCTGGCCACGATCGGCCGGACCCCGGAAAATCTTTCCGCCATCCTCATCACCCACGAACACTCCGACCACATCAGTGGTCTGCTCGGCATCGCCGATAAATTTCACATTCCCGTCTATTGCAACCGCCCCACCCAGGACGCCACCATCTGGGCCTTCAAATCCAAATGGAGCTCCACCAAGGATCCCGCCCTGGCCGGACTCGATGCCGGGGCAAGCCTCAAGGCGAAAATTGACTGGCGCATTTTCAACACCGGCGGCGGTTTTGAAGTGGGCGATGTGGCCATCGAAACCTTTTCCATCCCGCACGATGCCCAGGATCCGGTCGGCTACCTGCTGCGCACAACCGCCGGCATAGCCGGATTTGCCACCGACCTCGGCCATGCCACCAAGCTGGTGCTTGACCGCATCCGCGTGGCCAACGTGCTGGTGCTGGAATCCAACCATGATGTGAAGTTGCTGCAAGACAGCCGCCGTTCGTGGAGTCTGAAACAGCGCATTCTCGGGCGGCACGGCCATCTCTCCAACGAAGCCGCCGCCGAAGCCGCCGCGCACATCATGTCGGCCGAACTGCGCCACCTCTATTTGGCGCACCTCAGCCGGGAATGCAATCAGCCCGACCTTGCCCACAAGGTCATGAACCGCCGCCTCCAGACGATTGGCGCCACGCACGTGAAAGTGCAGGTCGCCGCCCAGGATGTTCCGGCGGAGACTTTGGAATTGGGCAACGATCAGCCCCTCGCCAAACCGTTTCAGGCGATCATCAACGGGCAGCATTCGCTGGGCTTGTAATACTAACTAGGAGCGCGGCGGTGATGAAAGTCAGCCGCAGCAACTTGACTGCACCGGGCGGTTAGAGTTATCGGAAACGCTTGTGGTTCGAGCTTTGCTGCGTCTGGTCTTCGACACAGTCGAGCTCCGCCCAAAAATCCTCGCGCCGGGCTCAACGCGGCTTTTCGAGCTCATTCAACAACCACGCCAGTGCCTGCGTGGCCGTGACTTCCTTGAATGTCAGGCGATCCCACACATTCAGGAATTTTCTCACTTCCACGCCTTCCGCCGTCGCCAGTCCAATAAACACCGTGCCCACCGGCAGGGTGGGGGTGCCGCCGCCCGGACCGGCCAGCCCCGTCACCGAAATGGCGTAATCCGACCCAAACGCCGCCCGGGCGCCAAGCGCCATTTCATGCGCCACTACTTCGCTCACCGCGCCGTACTCGGCGAGTGATTCCGCCCGGACTCCGAGGAATTTCTGCTTCGCCGCATGGCTGTAGCTTACCACCCCGCCCAGAAAAATTTCCGACGCGCCCGGCACATCCGTTACGCGATCCGCTATCAAACCACCCGTGCAGGACTCTGCCAGCGCCAGCGTCTTTTTGAATTTCAACAGCCGGTGTACCACCACCTGACCAATTTCCTCATCATCGCGCCCGAAAATGGCCGCGCCAAAAACCTGTTGCGTAATGAGCTCGCCCGCTTTCACCAGCTCATCCGCTCCGTTGCCGCCGGCTGTCAGGCGCACGTCCACCGCGCCCGGCCGCGCGCAATAACCGATCTCCAGTCCGCGCTCCACCAGCGGTTGCAGCGGCCCGGCCACCATTTCCTGCACGCGTGACTCGCCGATGCCCGTGGTTCGCAGTGTGCGACAGACAAAAATTTCATCCGCAAATTCCCGTTGCAGCAGCGGCACCACCGACGTGTCAAACATCGGCCGCAATTCCCGGGGCGGGCCCGGCAGCATCACCAGCCATTGGGTTTTCGTCGGGCCGGTTTTTACCGGAATGGCCAGCCCGGGCGCCGTGCCCGTGGCGTTCAGAAATACCAGCGCTCCCTCGGGCACCATCGTTTCCACCGAGGTCCGCGCCGGGCGCGGCCGGTTCCGTTTCACAAAAAAGTTTTCAATATGTGCCAGCACGTCCGCATTGGGCACCAGTTTTTTGCCCAGCAGCTCGGCGATCAATTCGCGCGTGATGTCATCCGAGGTCGGTCCCAGCCCGCCGGTCGTGATCACCAAATCAGCATGCCCCAGTGCTTCGCGAACCGCCTCCTGAATGGCGTGGCCCGTATCCGCCACCGCCACTTGCCGGGTGACCACATGGCCGAGGTCGGCCAGCCGGCGGCACAGCCATTGCTGGTGCGTGTTTAGCACCCGCCCCAGCATCAACTCACTGCCCGTATTGACAATTTCAACATTCACGCCCGCAGTGTCGGCTGTGAACCCCTCGCTGGCAAGTTTTTGCCGGGCGAACGGACGACTACTTCCGAAATGGCATCAGCCCGAAATACAGCACCAGCCACACCGGCACTGCGAATAGGGCGATGGCATCGAGCCGCAGCCAGGTCCAGTCCAGCCAGTGCGTCTGAATCGGATAAATCGCAATCATGAAATAATTCGCGAACCGCGTGTGCCCCAGAAACCGGCCGTACTTGGGAAACCGTTTGCGCACCCCGCTGATCAGCGCGGTCAGCCCGAACAACATAACCAGTACGGTTACCGCCAGATTCACCGCCGGCAGCGCGTGCAATTCCCGATGCACATCCTGCGGGTCGCGCTTGGTAAAATATTGGCTCAACCACTGCGCCGCCGCCCAAAGAAAGCTGAACCCCGTCTGGATCGCCGTCCGGAAGCTGGCCTTGGACGACGTGAGCTCGTTCAGCAGCCACCCAAAGTACAGCGGCACAATGCCCCAGATAAGCGAGGCATGCTCAAAGGGCGTGGCGATCAGTTGGGCAAAAGCGGACGAGTAATGATTCATTCGGCGCGCCAATTCTAAACCGGAAGACTTTGGCGGTGAATGATTTTTTGAAGCAATCGGTTTGAACCAGGGCGCGGTTCTTCTCAAACCGCAGCACTTCACGGTCAAAAGGCGGGTGGAATGGCCAGAGGTTTAACCTTGCAGTGGCAAAACCGGCGGGACTCTGCTAGATTGACACTGTTATGAAACGCCTGACGCGCGAAGAATTGTTGGAACGCATCTGGATCGACCCGGAGCGTTGCGGTGGCAAACCGTGAATACGGGGACACCGCATTTGGGTGACGCTCATTCTGGATCTGCTGGCGGATCAAGTGTCGGTGGCGGAAATTCTTCAAAATTATCCCGGACTCGTGGAAGCGGACATTCTGGCCTGCATCGCCTACGGTTCGGAGATGTCGCGGGAACGGTTTGTGGGCATTCCCCTAGAAGCGCACGTGTGAAGCTCAAGTTGGACGAAACTTGGGTGAACGCGGACGGGCATTACTGGCCGACGCCGGGCACGATGTTTGTACGGTTCCTCTCCAATCGCTGGAATCCGCATCCGATATCACACTTATCGAAGCCTGCCGCCGCGAGGGTCGCGCATTGGTAACGCTGGATTTGGACTTCGCCAATCCGCTCAATTTTCGCCCAGGCGATTATCCGGGCATCGCCGTTCTGAGGCTGCCCAAGAAAGTCACCGTTAATGACTTGCTCCAAACGATGGCCACCTTCGCCAAGGGGCTGGACCAAAATCCACTCGCCGGTCAGTTGTGGATCGTTGAAAAAGGACGCATCCGCCTATATCAACCGGACGTACGGCTCTGAGGTTGCCTACAGGTCATTCGTAGGCGACCACTTAACCGCGACTTGCACCGGCAAACCCAAAAAAGACTCCTGCCACGGCGGCTTATGATTGTTCAACAGACATTGCAATGTAAAAAGGCCGGGAGGAGCCTACGCTCCTCCCGGCTTGCTGATTCATTGCACGGTACGGGATCGTTCAATAGCTGGTGTACAGGGTCTGCACATCGGCTGCGGTAAAGCCGTAGGTCGAGTATTCCTGTACTTCATCGATCACCCCGTTGAAGTTGAGGTTGTTGTTCCGGATATCGCGTCCCACACTCGTTGTGATCGTGCTGGCCATGGGCGCGACCGCCGTGCCGTTGGTTGAGGTCGCCAGGGTGCCGTCAATGTAGATGCTGCCCGTCAACCCGCTGCGGACGGCCACTATGTGGTGCCAGGCACCGTTGTTCACGGTTTGGGTGGTGGCAAAGTTAAACTGGTAGGCACTGTTGCCATACAGGTAGAACTGCACGGTGCCATTGGTGTTCAAGGTCAGCTGATATTCGCCGTTGTAACCGGCAGCATCTCGCTGCTGCATGATTGTTCCCTGAGTCGTGGCCGAGGTCTTGATCCAGGCCGCCACGGTGAAACTGTTCGTGCCGGACACCGAGGGTCCTGTGCCAAAGGTCACCCAGTTGCTTGCGCCGTTAAACTGAATGCCGGTGCCAGCGCGCCCGGTCACCCACGTCGCTCCGCTGCCGGAAAGCGTGCCGGTATAACCATTGCCCGAGGAATCCGCCGCCGTGGAGCCACTGCCATCATTGAAATGCCAGTTGCCCGTCGCCGCCGGCAACGGCAGCCGCGGAGTGGCCCCGGCATAGGCCGAGAGGGAGCTCTCGCCAATGCCGTTGACCGCCGTTACGGAGTAATAGTAAGTGCTGCCATTCACCACGGCGGTGTCGGCATAGCTGGTCGTCGGCGACAGGGTGGCCAGCAGATTATAGGTTCCGCCACTGCCGGTGGTGGAGCGGTAAACCTTGTTTTGAGTCAGGTTGGTGCCGGTGGATTGGGTCCAGGCCAGATAAACCGCCGCATTGCTGCCGGTGGCGGTCAGGCCGGTGGGTGCCGGCGGCGGGGAGAAGTAGCTACGGTACAGGTTTTGCACATCTGTGGCGCTCAACCCCGCATTGTTATACAGGCGCACCTCATCAATGGTGCCATTGAAGTTGAGGTTGTTGTTCCGGACATCCCGGGCCACATAAGTTCCGATGGTGCTATCCATGCCGGCCACCGCCGTGCCATTGGTCGAAGTCACCAGCGTGCCATCAATATAGATGCTGCCGGTCAGCCCGCTGCGCGCCGCCGTCACATAATGCCAGCCGCCGTCGTTGACGGTTTGGGTGGTGGCAAAGTTAAACTGGTAGGCGCTGTTGCCATACGCAAAAAACTGCAATGTGCCGGTGGCATTAACCGCCAGCTGATATTCGCCGTTGAAACCGGCATCGCGTTGCTGGATGATCACTTCCTGGGCCGTGGCCGTGGTTTTGATCCAGGCCGCGACGGTGAAATCATTCTGACCGCTGACCGAAGGTCCGGTGCCAAAGGCCACCCAATTGCTCGCGCCGTTGAACTGGAGCGCTTCGCCGGAGAAGCCCGTTACCCAGGCTGCGCCCGTGCCGCTGACCGTGCCATTGTAGCCATTGCCGGATGCATCGGCAGCCACTGTGCCACTGCCATCGTCAAATTTCCAATAGCCGGCCGGGGCGAACTGCGCAGCGGCACCGGCGGCGGTGGAGGGAGCACTTTCGGCGATCGCGTTGATGGCGCTTACTTCATAGTAATAGGTGCTTTCACCCGTAATGGAAGTATCCACAAAGGCCGTGGTAGCCGGCACCGTGGCCAGCAGAGTGTAAGGTCCACCACTGCCGCTGATGGAACGGTAAATCCGGTTGTAGGCAATGCCCGTGCTGACGGACTGGGTCCAGGTCAGGTTCACTTTGCCTTGGGCACCGCTGACAGCCAGGCTCGTGGGTGCGGAGGGATGCGTCACTGTTCCCACCGCGAACGAATACGGCGCGGACTTGATGCCGTTGGCAGCGACCACCAGCGGGTAGGTTCCAGAGGCCAGCCCGGAGGGCAACGCCAGGAAGGTACTCAACACGTTGGTGCCCGTGGCCACATTGCAGGTGCTCCAGTTATAGGTCCGGCAAAACTGGACGTGACCGGCCGAATTCGTGACGTAGGCAATGGGCCGCCCGGTGTCCATTTGCTTGTCGTCGCCATAGGCGGCACCTTGGGAGATGCCGTTGAGCAGCTTGCCAAAGATGGCATAGGACCCGTCATAGTTCGCGATGACATTGGCGATGGTGGGAACACCGTTCGTGACCGGTGAGCCATCAGGTTGATAACTGTAAACCTGCGTGTTACCGTAAGAAAAGAGCACGGTGCCATCCGGCAGATCCAGCATTTGTGTGCCATAGGGTATCATCGCGGCGCTCGTGCCGCCCGTCGGGCTGCCCACCTGGGTGAAGCTGTTGGAGACATAGTTGTATTCGTAGAAGTAAGTGGTCGAACCAAAATTGGTATCCGTCCCCAGGGCACACAGGACCTTGCCGTTGTTCAGCATGGACGCCGAGGAATCCACCGCACCCAGATTATTCGGAATTGTCGCGCCCGCCGTCCACGTGCCCGCATTGGTCGTACCGGTGGGGGTGTAAATGGCCGTATGATTCGTGGCGCCAATGTAAAAAACATTGCCATTGGGCAGCAAGAATCCGGCGCCCAGTTCGCCGCCATAACCATACATGGTCACCGGCACCGGGTTGTCGGCTACCCACCGGTTCAGCGACGGAATATAACGTTCGGTATTGGTCCCGAACGGGTCAATGGTCAGGGTGCTGCCATCGCTCAGTTTCACCCAGGCCGCCTCATCCTGTCCATCCAGGCTGGTCGCGCCGTCCGACCAAGTATTGGCCACGATATCATAGACCAGGCACGGTTGACCGGTGCCCAGCGCCGCCACCATGACATTTCCGTTGGGCAGGGTCTCCGCCTCGGCATCAATAAGATTGATGCCGGG
>CAIJGS010000351.1 GCA_903820285.1 uncultured Verrucomicrobia subdivision 3 bacterium
CCAGTTTAGCGCCCGAATGTTCGCTGACACATCAGGCAGACCGGTCCAAATGGTTCACTTCACATTATCCATCATCAGAGCCATTGCACCAACCCAGCTTTTAAGTCCGACAGGCTGCTAGATACCAATGGCGGCGGCTTTACCCTCCTGCACACATTTACCACTCCCGCCAGTTACCCCACCAACAGCGACGGTCTCAGCCCGGAAGCCGGCCTGATTCTGGCATATGGCACGCTCTACGGCACCACCTCCCAAGGGGGCGATGCCGGCTACGGCACCGTTTTTTCCCTGAACACCAATGGCACCGGTTACACGGTCTTGAAGACGTTTGCCGGAGTGGATTACAACGCCACCACCTTTGCCTACACCAACGTGGACGGCGCACAACCGCAGTCGCACCTGATCCTGGCCGGCGACGCGCTGTATGGCACCGCCAACACCGGCGGCCAATGGGGCAGCGGCACGGCCTTTTGCCTGAATACGAATGGCACGGGCTTTGCCAGTCTGCATGACTTTTCCCATGATGTGGATGGCCAGCAACCCGGAGCTCTGACCCTTGCCAGCAACCGCCTGTTCGGGACTTGTTCCCAAGGTGGCATTTATGGAGCCGGCACGATTTTCGGCATGGACACCAATGGCGGCGGCTTTGGCATGCTATGCAGTTTTGGCTATGGCGGGGGCGGTTCCTATCCGGATGCCGATCTCGTGGTCACCAGTAATCTCCTGTACGGGGCCACGCAATCGGATGGCGCGAATCACGCCGGCACCCTGTTTGCCATCAATACCGACGGCACCGGCTTCAACATTCTCTACACCTTTTCACTCGCGGCGTTCATTGCCAATTCCAACAGCGACGGTACCTACCCGAACGGACTGTTGGTGGCGAGCAATGTATTGTACGGCACCGCCGGTGGCGGCGGCAGCGTGGGCCGGGGCACCGTGTTCAGCCTGAACCTGGGCACCCTGAACTTCACCCCGCCCAACCCCGTGATCAGTCTGGGAGCCGGCCAAGTCGTCATCACCTGGCCTGCCAATGCGGGCGTTCACACGCTTCAATCTGCTACCAATCTGAATCCGCCCGTGGTCTGGGCCGATGTGCCGACCGTGCCGGTGGTGATCAATGGCCAGAATGTCGTTACCAATGTCATGAACGGCGTACTGACCTTCTATCGGCTGTTCCCCTGACCGCCGCCACTGCCATCGTCATAGGCCTTTACTTTGTAGCACTGTTAATTAATTCTTACGCCCATCAGCAACCAAACCAGCCGGTTCGTCCGCATCAGGATACCGGTCAGATCAACCCTGAAAAGTCAACCTAGCACAACATGAATCGAAACCTATTCCGCCGTCTGTCCTGGAGCCTTCCCGCACTGGTCATTGGCGGTTTTGCCGCCCTGCCCGCAGTGGCGCAAACTTCTGCCAGCCTGCACGGCTTCACTCCCTTTACCGAAAATGACGGGTCCAACCCCAATGGCGGGATGGTTCTGGCCGGCAGCGTGCTCTACGGCACCACCGGTAACGGCGGCTCCAACTTCACCGGGACCATCTTCCGGGTGAATACCGACGGCACCGGCTACACCAATCTGTATACCTTCTCCGCCACGGTATATCAGGTGATCACCAATACCGAGGGTGGCGGGGGCATTGGAATTGGCGGTGGCGGCGGCCGCGAGGGCGGTTCGCCGACCAATACCGATGGCGCCCGGCCGAATGGTGGGCTGGTGCTGTCCGGCAACACCCTTTATGGAACGGCTCAAAGCGGCGGATTTGGCGGCTACGGCGCCATCTTCGCCATCCACACGGATGGCAGCGGCTTTACCAATTTGCATAGCTTTTCAACCGCCACGACTTTTCCCACCAATAGTGACGGTCTCAATCCGAACGCGGGTCTGGTCTTGTCCGGCAACACTCTCTTTGGCACCACACGGCAGGGCGGCAGCCTGGGCTGGGGCACCGTATTCCGGATCAACACCGATGGCTCCGGCCTGACCGAACTGAAAGCCTTCGCCGGCCTCGCGATGGATCCCGTTTCCTACATTTACGGCAATGACGATGGGGCCGAACCACAAACCCATCTCGTCCTGGCCGATGGCACGCTCTATGGTACTACGTCGCAGGGCGGTAATCTGGGCGGTGGCACCCTCTTTTCCCTCAGCACCAATGGCACCGGCTTTGCCAGCCTGCATGCCTTTTCCACCTATGTGGACGGCGGCATCCCGAACGCCCTTACCATCGCCGGCACCGCGTTGTATGGCACCGCGTCCCAAGGTGGCGCAAATATCGGCGGCACCGTATTTTCGATAAACACTAACGGCACCGGCTTTGCGCTGCTCCACAGCTTCGCCTACGACGCGGATGGCTACAACCCCACCGCCGATGTGATCATTGCCAGCAACCTCATTTACGGGGCCGCCGGCTCCGATGGCAATAATTACGCCGGCACCATCTTCAAAATGTCCCTGGACGGCTCAAACTTCGGCACGCTCTACACTTTTTCCGCGCCCAATCTCAACACTAACGTGGAAGGCACCGGTCCCAACGGCTTCCTGCTGGCCGGCAGTGTGATTTATGGCACCGCCGCCTATGGCGGTGCCACCGGCAACGGTGCTGTGTTCAGCCTCAATCTGGCGGTCGTGGCGGCCCCGGCACTGAACATCACTTCACAGGGAACCTCTGCCATCCTCACCTGGTCCACGACTGCGGCCGATTACACCCTGCAATCCACTCCCAACCTCGCTCCTCCAGTGGTTTGGGGCACGGTTACACCCGCCCCTGTGATCGTGAACGGACTGGAAACTGTCACCAATCCCGTGGCCGGCAACCTGATGTTTTACCGGCTGATCAAATAGCCGACAAATTTATATTGCCTTACGCATCAATCGGATAGCCGCCACCCTGTTGACTTTATCCGGCGGCATCCGATACTTCAGTTGTCAGCAGCCTAAGCGGCCCGGCCTTCCTGCCGGTCCGCGCGGGGGAACCAAATCCCCGGAGAATATCCGGGGACGGGGCGTACGCGAATGGCGAACCATTCGCGCGGTCACTTTCAGGACCGAGCCCGTCAGCTAACCTCGTCGGCATCTGGAAGGGCGATCCTCTAGTCCCCGCGTGTGCGGGACACCACGGTCTCCCCAAATAAACGCGTTGTGTTCAGGCGCGGCGATAACTCGCGCCCGGATACCACCACATCGGAGATGGGTTATGACAACAAACATTCTGTTGGCAATCGGCTGGGGTTCATTTGACGTGGCATGGTACTGGTGGTTGCCGGGGTTGATCATTCTGACGCTCCTCTCCAGTCTGGTCCTGATCCGCGAACGCCAGGTGGGAATCGTCATCAAACGCTTCTCCGGCAAAAGCCTCGCGCCCGGACGGCTCATCGCCCTCGACGGCGAAGCCGGTTACCAGGCTGACACGCTCGCGCCGGGCCTGCATTTCGGCTACTGGCCGTGGCAATATCGCATCCTCAAGATGCCCGTCACGGTCGTACCGCAGGGCGAGATCGCGCTGGTGCTGGCGGCGGATGGCGCGGCCATGCCCTCCGAGCACATCCTGGGGAAACTCGTGGATAGCGATAAATTCCAGGACGCACGGAAGTTCCTGCTCTACGGCGGCGAGAAAGGCCGGCAGCTTGGCATACTCACCGCCGGCACGTACCGCATCAACACCGCGCTCTTCACGGTCATCACGTCGTGGACCGCGTCGGACAACGGCATGGCGCCCGAGCAGTTCCTGCTGCAACGCGTGGAACCGGACATGGTCGGTATTGTCACTGCCCTGGATGGCCGGCCCATCGAGGCCGGGGAAATCGCCGGCCCCGTGATTGCCGATCATGAAAACTTCCAGAACGCCCAGGCGTTTCTGGATGGTGGCGGCCGGCGCGGTTTGCAGGAACAGATCCTGCTCTCCGGCACGTGGAACCTGAATCCGTGGTTCGTGCAGGTGGAACAGGTGCCGATGGTACACATCCCCATCGGGTACGTCGGCGTGGTGATCTCGTTCGTCGGCATGGCGCATGAAGACGTCAGCGGCATCGAATTCAAACACGGCGACCTGGTGAACACGGGTCACAAAGGCGTCTGGGTGACGCCGCTGTATCCCGGCAAGCATCCGATCAACACCCGGGTGATGAAGGTCGAGCTGGTGCCCACCACCAACATCGTCCTCAACTGGGCGAGCCGGACGGAATCGCATAATTACGATGCGAAGCTGTCCTCCATCACGGTGCGGTCGCAGGACGGGTTTGCCTTTAACCTCGACGTGTCGCAGATCATCCACGTGGGCGCGCTGGATGCGCCCAAGGTGATCTCGCGCGTGGGTTCCATGCAGAACCTCGTGGACCACGTCCTGCAGCCGATCGTTGGGAATTATTTCCGCAACTCGGCGCAGGACTTCACGGTGCTCGACTTTTTGAGTGCGCGCAGCCAGCGGCAGCTCGAAGCGGCCGGGCACATCCGCACCGCCCTCGCGGCATACGATGTGCAGGCCATTGACACGCTCATTGGCGACATCAATCCGCCGGCCGAGCTGATGCAGACGCAGACCGAACGGAAGATTGCCGAGGAACAGCGCAAGACCTATGAGGTCCAGGAAGCCGCGCAGGTGCAGCGGCAGCAGCTGGTGCGGCAGACCTCGCTGGCGGACATCCAGCAGCAGGTCGTGGGCGCGGAGCAAGGCGTGAACATCGCCGAGCTCAAGGCCAGCGCCGGCGTGAAACAGGCCGCCGGCGAGGCCGAGTCCACGCGTCTCCGCGCGCTCGGTGAGGCGGAAGCCATCCGCGCCACC
The DNA here is from genome assembly GCA_903820285.1 of uncultured Verrucomicrobia subdivision 3 bacterium. Classification (GTDB taxonomy): domain Bacteria; phylum Verrucomicrobiota; class Verrucomicrobiia; order Limisphaerales; family UBA11358; genus UBA11358. The sequence goes on from CAIJGS010000351.1 coordinate 4,786, forward strand.
GGCTCCGCCAAGGCCGAGGCGTATCGCGTGGGCGTGGCATCGCTCGGTGCGCAGGGCTACACGGTCATGCAACTGATGCAGATCGTCGGCGAACGCAACGTGCGGATCGTGCCCGACGTTTCCGTGACCGGTGCCAACGGCGGTAATGGCCTGGTGGACGGACTGCTCGGCGTAATGCTGCGCAGCCAGCACCAGGAAGGCTCTCCGGCCCAGAAAAACTGAGCCGGGTAATCGAGGTTATAAATGAAACAAGGCGGCGCGCCAACACTGGCGCGCCGCCCCTTTTGAATCAACCCTCAATCACTGCTCCATCACCCGATAAAACATCTTCGGCGCGCCCGGCAAAATCAAATCGTAAAACCCCAGTTGCCCGGCGCCATACGGCACAATCGCATTGGTCAGGTTGTTCCAATTTACCAAATCTGGACTGGCCTGAATCACAAAACTCGAAATATCCTGCGTGGACAGCCAATCACCATCCGCATCCCCAAACGGGATCAACACGGAACCATTCGTCTGCCACAAGGGCTGTCCGAGTAACTGCGGTGCCAGCACGCGCACCTGGGCCTGCAGATTGGTGGAGGCCGATCCACTGCTCACCGTCACCGAATAGGCCCCCTCCTCGCCACGATGGACATTGGCCAGAAGCAGATTGGCATTCGTTGCCCCGATTAAATAGGCTCCGTTCTGAAACCATTGATATGTAATCAGCCCGCTGCCCGTGGCATTAACCGTCAGGGTAACATTACTTCCCGCCAGCACCGTGGAATTGGTCGCCGCCAGCGCAGCCGTCAAACCACCCCAGACACCCTCCCCCGCGCTGATGTCAATCGTTGCCCCCGGCAGACAGGAGATGGTCGAGTCTTGAACCATCAGGCCGCCCGCTGCCGTTATTCTTAAATTGGCGCCACTGGAATAATTGGCCAAGGACGGGTTGTAATAATAACTGCCAGTCGTTCCCGCCCGACCGATTCAATGCCCGGAGACGAACCAAGATTAATATTCCCGGCGTCGATGGTCAACTGGCCGCCACCACCCATGCGGAATCCAGGCGTCGGATCGGAAGCGGGAGACGACTGTGAGGCGGTTTGAAGTGCCAAAGCGTCGGCGGGATGAAGAATTTGAACACCTTGCGTTATCAGGTTGCCGCCACCGTCATATTTCGGATTGCCTGATTCATCCAGCACGGCCACCTGAAGACTCGTCAGGTAATTAAAATAGGCCTGCGGCATCTGCCCCTGGTATGTGAGGGTGTATAAATCATTCTGACCGGTGGCAGCATCATACACCGGAGTGGTGTTGACTTTGATGAGAGCCGCCAGTGCGGACAGGTCTTGAATCTGGCCATTGATCACCGCGTATTGCAACTGGCTGAAATCCGGGATGTACCCGATTTGAATGCGCTGATACACGTCAAAATTGGCAATGTTGCCGCCCACAGTCAGGCCGGAATCGGTTCCTGAATTCAGCACTCCGCGCTGTTCCAAATCGCTCTTGGCGGCGGCTCCGACGTTGACGGTGGTCGCATCCGCAGAACTCAGATTCTGACCAATTAAGCCGTCATTATACATCGTGCCTATGACATCCACGTTGGCCGCCTCGGGCAAATTCAGCACCACGTTGCCCAAGTCCCCGGAGATATTAAGCAAAACCGCTGTGGAGTTGGCAGCGTGAATGGGTGTGGCCGCATGACCGGTGAAAGATGACGGCGAGGCAAACACCGTGTCGCTGGAATCCGACATGGCCAGGGTAAATTGACCCGTTGCGGCCGGATCCAATTTGGGATTCGCGGCCGCGCTGGTGGCCAGATTCCAGTCGGTGGCGGCCAGCGGCCCGCCATTCAATGTGGTCAGTTGCAGCGTCCCCTGCGACGACGGATAAAGCATCACATTGGCCCCCAGCAACACCCCGCCCGCCCCCGCCTGCGCCGTCAGGCTCGGCGGATAAATGGCGGGAATTTCCGCGCCTGGATTGGATGAAACTCGCGGGCAGGCAACCGTGCCACCCAACTGAATCTGATTCCCCGCCGTCAAAGTCACATAACTGTCCGGCGCATAGTTAAAGGTGTAAGCGCCATTGAGGTCGCCAAACACGCCCTGCGGATTGCGTACTTCTTGCAGCCAGATGTTCTGACTGGCATGAACGTTCCAGCCGCACGCCGTACCGCCATTCTGGCTGGCGGGCGCCCCGGCAAGACTCAATGCCAGCGGAGTGCTCGTGGAACCCGCATTGCTCCCCGTGGCATTGGCATCCGCCACCGGATTCCCATTCCCATCCGTTTTATAGCCCGCGAAAATATTGCCCACCCCGGCAAAAAGCTGGTAATGCCCCGCGATATTGCCATCCGCAATCAGCGTGACATTGCCCGCGCCAAACGCGCCGGAACCGGGATCACTGTCATTGTAAGCGACGTTACCGGTGGGCAGGTAACTGTAAATATTTCCACCGGCAACAATTTTAACATCCCCGCCGCCACCAGTACTGATGCCGGACAAATAAGAAACATAGCTGCCGTTGTAAAGATAGGATGCGCCAAAGCCGGACAGGGAGGAGCCAATATTGACCACATTGGCCCCGGCCGAAGTCGCGCCCATATAAACCGAGCCGCCTGCCGTGACCGTGACATTCCCACCACTCCTGGTGGACAAATAGCCGGGGCCGGAAATATTGATGTTACCAGCCAAAGCCGTGGCCGTGATGTATCCGCCACCGAGTGTTTCAGCCCCGCCACTGTAAGCCTGAATGTCATTGCCCGCCAACAAGCTGATGTTTCCCGCCGTGGTCTGAACATAGCCCCCGCCCGTCAAATTATTGCCACCATTAAAATAGATGCTGCCCGTGCCGGACTGGATGGATCTTGTAGTGAAGTTATATCCCGCCATCATGGAGATGGACCAACTGTTCTCGTCCACGATGGAAGAATTGTTACCGAAGATAATATTGCCACCCGCCAGCAAGTTGAGCTGGGTGCCGTTGGCGTAACCATTGGCCCCGGACAAGTCCCAACTTAAATTGGCGGAAACGGCAATATTTCCACTGGCCTCCAGAGTGATCGTGGAGAAATTCTTATTCTTGAAGGCGGTGTTGACGTTCAGGGTCCAATTCGCCGTGCTATTGGCCGAGCCATTGACCGTCCCACCAGAATTGGGGGCGGCGCCGGAAGTCGTCGTACCTGAACCCGCCAGCGTGATGTTAATGGGATCAAACAACAAGCCGCCCGCAATCCAGCCCGCCGCGGCCGAGGCATCCATGCCGGAATCCAGCGACTCAATGTCTGGCGCACTCACCTCTACATTGCCACCGTCACCACCCCGACCACCGCCCGTCGTGACAATCCGACTGCCCGGCTCATCGCGAAATATCTGCCCGGATCTCAAAGTCACATTGCCGCCCGGACTCACCACACTGCCCCTGTCCCCGCAGGCCGAAATCACCGAAGCCGCGCCCAACCGAAGACGCTCCTCCGCCCGCACTGAAATCGCCCCCGTCTGCGCCCCTTGGGAATCCGCCAGCAACCGCCCGGATTGTTCAATCACCCCGCCCGCCAGTCGAATGTCTCCACCCGCCGCCGTGAGACAACCCCGATTCACCACCGCGCCCCCCGGACTGACCACACTGATTCCTGCCGCGCTTACCATCGCCCTCGCGCCAATCTCCCAGCCGCTGTCACTGAGCAAAATGACCACGCCATCCGCATGAATCTGCCCTTCAACCCGCGCTGGCGCGGACGAGTGAACAACGATTTTCACTACGGAAATACGAGCCGGTTGATGAATCCAAATGCTTTCCCCGGCCGACAGCTCCAGCCGGCTGGTTTCCAACACCGCTTGGTCAGAAACGGTTAAATCTAGCGAGGCTTGATTTCCTGCTTTCGCAACCCGTCCGTCAAAGCTGGGCAGACTGGCCAGTGCCGTGGCCGCGGAACCCGTTAAAACCAATACCCCCGCCAACGCCCCACGCCACCACCCAAAGAATAAACACATCCAAAAACCTTAAATGTCTGGCGTACATCCTGTAAAGCCAGCCAATGTGACAACTGTGTGACAACTCTCACGGTCAGTTCACTTTGTCCACTCGAGTTTGGATTCAACCGTCTTCTCACTGGCTGCTCACCCGGTAATAACTTCCACCCGCCGCCGGGCTGGACGTGCCGTTATAGATGAACGTTCCATTGGTGATGGTTCCGGTGAAAATCACCGGCCAGTTGGTATGCGGCTGTGTCACGTTATTCGTCGCGAGCACGGAAAATCCCGCCCCGGTCGTGCCGCTGCCCTTCAGCACCAGACTTGTCCCGCTCACCGTGAAATTGGTGATGACCGGTGCCGCTATCGGCACATACGTGCCGCTGATGGTATTGGTTGCGCCGCTCGTAACCGTTGGCGTCTGGCCGCCCGGCGTCAGCCAGCCGCTAACCGCCTTGAAGGCCACCGTATGGCTGCCGGCATTCAGCCCGGCCACCACCGCACCGCTGCTTTGCAAGGTTCCGCCATCCACCTGCCATTGCGCTCCGGCCGTCACCGCCGCCGTGGGACCCAGATTAACCTGCAAGGCCCCGGTGGGTGCCACCACATACGTGCCGGTCGCCTGTGCCAGCAAGCCGCTGCCCGTCGTCCCCGTGCGGTTGGCGGGCGTGGTCCAGCCGGGGATATTCAAGTATGATATGGTATGGATACCCGCCACCAGGTTCGTGGAAACGCCAGACGGCAGCCAAATGCCGTTGCTATCCACCTGCCACATGGCCCCTGCTGCAATGGCGCCGTCCGGACTGATTTTTACCAGCAGGTTGGCCAACGTGGGGTTCAGATAAACCGCCGTGACTACATTGGTGGTGCCATTCGTAACCGTCAGGGTCTGAGTGGCCGGAGTCGTATATCCGGAGACTGCGGCAAAGGTCAGGCTGTGCGTTCCGGACATGGTGATGTTGGTGGTGGCCCCATTCGTGAAACTGCCGCTGCCATCAATGATCCACCTCCCTGTCTGCAAAGGTGTTCCAACCGGCTGCAAGTTCACCTGCAAACCGCCATACAGTGGCGTAAAGGTGGGCGTAAGACTCGTCAAGGTGGAACTGGTTACCGTTACCGTCTGCCCCGTGGGCGCGCTCCACCCAGCGAGATTCGTATAGTTGATCACATGCGATCCCGGCAGCACAAAGATGTTCGTCGTGTTGTTGGTCCGCCAGGCGCCACCATCAATATTCCAAGTCAGACTGTTCGCCGCCGCCACCGCCCCCGTAGCACTTAGGTTTACCGCCACCGATCCGGGGGTGGCGGAGAACGTGATGAAGGTGAAATTCGTGTACGTGTGCACCAAGGTATTGCCACTGCCCTCCCAGGCGGTAATCACCACGGAATTGGTTGCCACCCCGCTGGCCACTACCGGCACCCCGCCAATTTTGCCGGTTGAATTGGTCAGCGAAAAATTGGGGAATAACTGGAACACCGCCGTGCTGCCGTTGGCAATATTGTTGGTGCTCCACGACCCCGCAGAATTCGGCGAGGTGGTCAGCGTCTGCTTGAACAGGATGCCATTGGTCAGATAAAGCGTATAACCGGTCGCCAGGGGCACGATCGTGGTCGAGGCCCCGGATACCGCGTGATAGCTGCCCAGCAACGCCACCGTACCCGCGCCAATTTTAAGAATGATGGACCACGCCGACGGCGTCAGCCCCTGCGTCACCGCGGGCAACAGCGAGCGCAACATTGGCATTACTTGCAACGCCGCCGCCAAAAACAATGGCATCACCCGGAACAGTCGGTTTTTCAACATAACATTTATCCTCCAGTTTAAATTCAGCTACCACTCCGTTTACTCTTTTGGTTTCACTGCCAGCACCACGTAGGTCGGCAGCCCCAGCGCACCAAAATAATCCAGCACCTCGCGGGCCGGCGCATCATTCGGCCGGTCCGCGTGATACTTCACCACCACAAAATCCTCCAGTCGCTTCGCCACCGCCGCCTGGTTGAATACCAGCTTTTCCATCGAAAGACAGTCCTTGCACCACGCCGCCTGAAAATCCAGGAACACCGGCTTGCCTTGGGCCTGCGCCGACTGCAGCGCCGTCAGCAACTCCTGGCTCGAATCCACGGTGGCCACCCCCGCTGGCGCCGACGCAAAACTCGTGCCCGCCCGCGCGGACTGAAACTGGCTGTACGCCAGATGCCCATAAAACAGCGCGAACACCACAATCAATACGCCAAAACCCTGTTTCACCCGCTCCATCCACGGACCCGGCTTGGGCAAAAATGTCAGGCTCGCCCCGGCAAAGGGCCACGGCAGCGCCATCCCCAGACCCAGTACAAACGGCAGCAGCAAACCCAGCCGGACCCCGTGCGCATGCAGATTCGTGGCCAGCAGCAGCACTGAAATCACCACCGGCGCCACGCAGGCCCCCGCCAGCAACGCCGCGATCGCTCCCAGACTGAACGCCACCAGCCCCCGGCTGTGAATGCGGCGCACCTTGTTCCCGGCATTCCCCTCAAACCGCGAAAAATCCAGGTTGATTTGGCCGAACATCGCCAGGGACAGCACCAAAAACACCACCATAATCGCCAGGTTGAACCATGGCGAGGCATTCAGCGAACCGAACTTGGCACCCGTCAACACCACAAACAGTCCCAGCAATCCATACGTCAGCGCCATGCCCGCGCCATACGTGGCCCCGCGCCAGAAACCTTCGCCCCGGGTTTTCGCCGACTTCCCCGCGCCAATGATTGCCAGATTGATCGGAATCAGCGGCAGCACACACGGCGTCAAATTCAAACCAATCCCTCCCGCCAGAATCAGCAACACGGTCAGCGCCATGCCCACCCGCTTGAATTGCGCCAGTGGATCCTCCGCCACCCCGCCGCTCATCGCCCGGTCCAGAAATTTAATAAAATCCCCTGGATTCAAATATCCCGTCTGCCGGGCCAGCACCCGAAATTTGCCCGCCTCCGCCGCCCAGCCGCCACCCGCTGCCGCCTCCGCCACCGGCGGCACTACTCCGTTGGTGGACCGCACTTCTGCCGCCGCTCCCTCACCAGTTACCGCGAAGATGCGTTTCTCCGGAAAGAAACATTCGGCATTCGTGCAGCCCTGAAATTTTACCACGAGCTGCCACGGTGTTTTCAACGCCGGTTGCAACTCGGCCGTAAACGCCGATTCATAAACCTTCTTTTCATGCCCGCTCACCCGGTCCATCTCGGTCAGCGGCGCCGGAATATGGGCCACGCCCAGCTCCGTCCCGTCTTCAGTTTCAAAATGCAGCCGGTCCGCATAAAGCACGCACCCCGCCGGCACGGCAAATTGCACCTGCACCCCGCCGTCTTTGGCCGTAACCGCAATTCCAAACGGACTGCGCGGCCGATCCGCCCGCGCCGCGAACCCGGTGACGAACAACAGCACCAGCAAAATAGCCGTACGTCTAATCATGATTCAGTTGCAGCCGCAGCCACCGCCGCCCACGCCATTGCCGCCCGCCGCCGTTTCGCGCGAAAACCAGATGTGCTCGTTCAGCGCCCCGCTGGTCGGGTCACGGTCCTGCTTCATCGTATAATCGGCCAGTGTGCCACGCTGCCACGGCTTCACGTTCTGGCAGCCGGTCAATAACGCCATGCTCGCCGGCAG
>CAIJGS010000352.1 GCA_903820285.1 uncultured Verrucomicrobia subdivision 3 bacterium
ACGCGGGAGACGATCAAGCTGTCGCCGCAATACATGGATGACGTACTGCCGACGCGGGAATATGAGACCAAACTGCATGGTTATTTCAACCGCCAGGGCTACTGGATGGAAGATCTGGCGGTGCGATAACGGCAAAACTTCCGGGTGACAATGGGCGCATGCTGACATCGCGTCATCCATTGTGACGGGATGAGCACCGCCTCACCCCGGCCCTCTCCTCCATTAACAATGGTGGAGAGGGAGAAAACCTGGTGCGCGGACGATTTGCGGCAAGAGCAGGTTTTAGAATTTTTTTGGCGGCACTAGCAGACAGTGCCTGGCGGCTATCAATTAACACCAAACAAGACAAACATATGAACACACTGGAAATCAAGGGCGACTGGAACATTACCAAGGGCAAGCTGAAACAGAAATGGGCGCAGTTGACGGATGACGATCTGAAATGCGTGGAGGGCAAGCATGACGAATTGCTGGGCCGCATTCAGAAGCGCACGGGCGAGACCAAGGAAGCGGTCGAAAAAGCCCTGCACGAATTCACCGCCTGCGGGTGCAAGTAATCCATCCGCGGGTGGAGAAAACGGTTTGCCCGCAAGGGCAACACCGGAGCAGCCGGGGCCGGAACGAGGATTCGCAAGGGATTCTTTCCGGCTCCGGCAATGCTGGTATTGCAGGCCGAACAGCGAGACAGTTGACATCATGAGTACTACGATAAATACATTGGAACCAGAACAACTACGGCTAATGGACGCCTACTGGCGGGCGGCGAACTATCTGGCGGTGGGGCAGATTTATCTTTTTGACAATCCACTGCTGAAGCGGCCGCTGACGCTGGCGGATGTGAAGCACATGCTGCTGGGGCATTGGGGAACGACGCCGGGTCAGAATTTTATCTACGCGCACCTGAACCGGGTGATCAAGAAATATGACTTGGACATGATTTATGTCTCCGGGCCGGGGCATGGCGGTCCGGCAGTGGTGGGCAACACGTACCTGGAGGGGACTTACAGCGAGGTTTACCCGGACATCAGCCAGGATGAGGCGGGGTTGCGCAAACTGTTTTTACAATTTTCATTTCCGGGCGGGATACCGAGCCATGCTTCGCCGGAATGTCCGGGTTCGATTCATGAGGGCGGTGAGCTGGGCTATTCATTAAGCCATGCATTTGGCGCGGTGTTTGACAATCCATCGCTCGTCGTGGCGTGTGTGGTGGGAGATGGCGAGGCGGAGACGGGCCCGCTGGCGACGGCGTGGCATTCCAACAAATTTCTGGATCCGGCGACAGACGGAGCGGTGCTGCCGATTCTGCATCTGAACGGTTACAAGATATCCAATCCTACGGTGCTGGCACGCATTACGCACGAGGAGCTGGAACAGTTGCTGAGCGGCTACGGGTGGACGCCGTATTTTGTGGAAGGGCATGAACCGGAGAAGATGCACGAGGCGATGGCGGCGACGCTGGACATGGCGGTGGAGAAGATCAAGCGTATCCAGGCGGATGCCCGGGAGCATGGCAATCTGGTGCGGCCCCGCTGGCCGATGATTGTGCTGAATTCGCCGAAAGGCTGGACGGGGCCGAAGATGGTGGATGGACTGCAGGTGGAGGGAACATTCCGGTCGCACCAGGTGCCTTTATCCGATCCGGCAACGCATCCGGGGCATCTTCACCAACTGGAGGAATGGTTGAAGAGTTATCGACCGGCAGAATTATTTGATGACACGGGGCGGTTGAAGCCGGAATTGGCGGAGTTGGCGCCGAAGGGCGACCGGCGGATGGGGGCGAACCCGCATGCGAATGGTGGCATATTGCTGCGGGATTTGCGCATGCCGGATTTCCGCAATTATGCGGCGGCGGTGCCCGCGCCGGGGGTGCGGGGCATTGGCGACGTGCACGTGCTGGGGCCATTTCTGCGCGATGTGATGAAGCTGAACAATTCGGAGCGGAATTTCCGGATCTTTGGCCCGGATGAAACGCTGTCCAATGGGCTGGAGGCGCTCTTTCAGTCCACCCAGCGGCAATGGGACGCCGCCACGGTGCCGAACGATGAGTTTCTGGCGCCGGCCGGCCGGGTGATGGAGATGCTGAGCGAGCATCAATGTGAAGGCTGGCTGGAAGGATATTTGCTTACGGGCCGGCACGGAGTGTTCAACTGCTACGAGGCGTTCATTCATATCATTGATTCGATGTTCAACCAGCATGCCAAGTGGCTGAAGGTGACAGCGCATCTGCCGTGGCGGCGCAAGATTTCCTCGCTGAATTACCTGCTGGCCTCGCATGTGTGGCGGCAGGATCACAACGGGTTTACGCATCAAGATCCGGGTTTCATTGACCATGTGGTCAACAAGAAGGCGGAGATTGTGCGGGTTTACCTGCCGCCAGATGCGAACTGTCTGCTCTCGGTGATGGATCATTGTCTGCGCAGCCGGCACTACGTGAACGTGGTAATTGCGGGCAAGCATCCGGCACCGCAATGGCTGACGATGGCGGCGGCGGTGATCCATTGCACGGAAGGCATCGGCATCTGGCAATGGGCCAGCAATGACCAGGGAAGCGCGCCGGATGTGGTGATGGCGTGTTGCGGGGATGTGCCGACGCTGGAGACATTGGCGGCGGTTTCCATTCTGCGGACGCATCTGCCGGGTCTTAAAATCCGAGTGGTAAACGTAGTGGACCTGATGCGGTTGCAGCCAAAATCCGAGCATCCGCACGGGTTGAGCGACACGGATTTTGATGAATTGTTCACGAAGGACAGGCCGGTGATCTTTGCGTTTCATGCGTATCCGTGGCTGATCCACCGGCTGACGTACCGGCGGACAAATCATCGCAACATTCATGTGCGGGGCTACAAGGAGGAGGGAACGATCACGACGCCGTTTGACATGACGGTGTTGAATGAGCTGGACCGGTTTCATCTGGTGATGGATGCGATTGACCGGCTGCCGCAGACCGGCGACCAGGGGATTTACCTGAAGCAGCAACTCAAGGACAAGCTGATCGAGCACAAACAATATATTGATAAAAACGGACTGGATTTGCCGGAGATCCGCAACTGGCAGTGGGGGAAGACACCATGAATATTAATGAATTGACGGACACGGCGAAGACGCTGGTGGCAGGCGGCAAGGGGTTGCTGGCGATGGATGAGAGCAATCCGACCTGCCACAAACGGTTCGCGGCGCTGGAAATTCCGCAGACGCCGGAGCTCCGGCGGGCATGGCGGGAATTGATCATCACCACGCCGCAACTGGGGTCGTGCATTAGCGGGGCGATTCTTTTTGACGAGACGATCCGGGACCGATTGAAGGATGGAACGCCGTTCGTAAAAGCGACCACAGACGCGGGCATTATTCCGGGCATTAAAGTGGATGCGGGCACGCGGGAACTGGCGGGGCATCCGGGTGAAAAAATCACGGAAGGGCTGGACGGTCTGCGGGACCGGTTGCTGGAATATGCGCAGATGGGAGCGCGTTTTGCCAAGTGGCGGGCGGTGATCACACTGGTTGACCAGTTGCCGAGTATCGGTTGTCTGGAGGCCGATGCGCACGCGCTGGCGCGCTATGCGGCGCTGTGTCAGGAGGCGGGTTTGGTGCCGGTGGTTGAACCGGAAGTATTGATGGAAGGGGCACATACGCTGGAACAATGCGAGGAGGTGACAGAACGGGTGTTGCGTGTGGTGTTTGAACAGCTCAGCAACCAACGGGTCTTGCTGGAGGGGATGATTTTGAAACCGAATATGGTTTTGCCGGGGCTGGCGTGTCCGCAACAGGAAGTGGCGGAGGAAGTGGCGGAGGCGACGGTGCGGTGCCTGTTGCGGGTGGTGCCGGCGGCGGTGCCGGGCATTGCATTTCTCTCCGGCGGACAACCGGACGAACTGGCGTCGGCGCGGCTGAATGCGATGAATGTGCGGTTCAAGGGCCGGCTGCCGTGGGAGGTGACGTTCTCGTTTTCGCGGGCGATTCAGCAGCCGGCATTGGATAGCTGGCGGGGGCAGGCGGCGAGTGTGGTGGCGGCACAGAAGGTGTTGCTGCATCGGGCGCGGTGTAATCGGGCAGCGCATCGGGGGGAATACCAGACGGAGGGTGGGTTGGAGGTTCCGCTGGCAGAGGATGGGGATAGGGCGGCGTGAATGGGCTGGGAGGAATTGGGAAACATCCAACTTCCAACGTGTAACGCCCAACATCCAATGGCGGGAACGCGGGTTAAAGTGACGGGCGTTGGGCTGATGGCGCGAGTTTGGTTTCTAGAAAGTTGAATTCGGCTCCTCACACCGGCCCTCTCCTCGGTTGGCGAGGATTCGGAGTAGAAGCGCTGGGTG
>CAIJGS010000353.1 GCA_903820285.1 uncultured Verrucomicrobia subdivision 3 bacterium
ATCGAGGGCGTGGTCCTGGACGCGGCCGGTCGCGAAATCTTTCGCAAACGGGTGCCCACCGAACGCGAGCTCGGCTACCAGCACATCCTCGGCAGCCTGAAAAACCTGCACGCCGACCTCGTCGCCGCCGCCGACGGCCACCCCACCACCTTTGGCATCGGCACCCCCGGCACCCTCTCGCGCCACACCGGACTGCTCAAAAATTCCAACACCGTCTGTATGAACGGCCAGCCGGTGAAGGCCGATCTCGAAAAAGTTCTCAACCGCCCCATTGAAATCCAAAACGACGCCAACTGCTTTGCCCTCGCCGAGGCCGTGCTCGGCGCCGGCCGCGGCAAGCAACTCGTTTTCGGCGTCATCATCGGCACCGGCTGCGGCGGCGGTATCGTCTATGAGGGCAAAGTGCTTGCCGGCCTCCAGGGCCTCGGCGGCGAATGGGGTCACTCCAGCATCGATCCCAACGGCCCCCTCTGCTTCTGCGGCCACCGCGGCTGCGTGGAAACCTATATCAGCGGCGGCGGCCTCGAAAAGCGGTATGCCGAACGCTACGGCACCCGCCGTCCCCTCAAGGAAGTGGAAAAAGAATATTTCGCCGGCCAGCCCCAGGCCGTCGAATTCATGACCGCCTTCTTCGACCGCTTCGGCCGCGCGCTCGCCAACATCATTGACATCGTTGACCCCGATGTCGTCGTCATGGGCGGCGGCGTCTCCAATTTCCCTGCCGTCTATTCGGAAGGCATTGCTCGTGTCCGTCATTATGCACTGACCGACGATTTGGAAACCCCCATCGTAAAACATCAGCTCGGCGACTCCGCCGGCGTGCTGGGTGCGGCACTGGTGGGAGTTTGACTTGCTTGAACCTTTAAACCGCAGCTAGGCGCAGATAAACGCAGATGTAGAGTATGCGCCGATGGAGCTGGTACGCACAGGTGGGCATCCGAATTTTTCAAACCGTTGAATTTGGATTCACTATCTGCGTTAATCCCGAAAATTGAAGTTAAACGGCCGGTAAACTCGTAGCGCAGGCTTTCCAGCCTGCGAGTTCGGGCGACTTTCCAGTCGCCCGGTTCTGAGAACACGGGACTGGAAAGTCCCGTGAACCCGCAGACAAGAATGTCTGCGCTACATCACTTGCGGCAACCCATCCGGCCGCATCAATTTCTGGTTTACGTCTTTCAACTTCGGTTTTCGGGTTAATCTGTGTTCATTTGCGGTTAAACTCCTGTTTTCAGTTTGAACGGCGGCGCGCCGGCTTTGTCTAAAGCTTTATGAAGCCCCGCTGGCTGTTCCTGACCGCCACCGGCAGCGTATTAAGCGCCTGCCTGGTGAATGGTGAAATGACCATCAAGCCCTCCAGCCACGTTACCCTGCGGGATTTCCCCCTCTCCTTGGACATCTCCAACTCCCCTGCCCTTTCCCTGCTGCCCGGACTTACCAATCTGCCGCCAGCGTTGACCACCACCGGCCTGTCCCAGACCTTTGGCATCCTCACCAACCGCAACTTATTCCGGTCCCCGGCCAGACTCGCCCCCGACCCACTGGAACCGGTCAAACCCGGTGTTTACCTGGCCAAGCCCTATACCATCCTGGTCCTCGTCCCCGGCGAACACGCCACCGGCGACGCCATGAAAGAAGGTTGGGACAACGCTCCGGGAACCGGCAAGCTACGGGTGATCCGGCCCGAAGTTCATCTGGAGCCATTATCCGGCGAATCAACTGCGAAGTAGGCCGACCTGCAGCGGGTGCACGAACCAGCGCAACCGGCCTGATAAATCAAGGACCGGTGACGTAGTTGGTATGGGTCGTGGTCACCCAATATAGCGCATTGTTGGAATTCCAAAATGTCCCCGCCACCGCCTGCGGCACTGGCACCACATTGTTCGCGTAAATAGTTGGCGAGCCAGCCACTGAGGCGGCATTCGTGGAGCCGGGACCGAAGCAATTCACAAAATTCAGCCCCGTGTTATCGGTGGTAATGGTACCACCATTGGTGAAGCAGTTTACGATGACCACCGCCCCGAGCAAATTCGTGCCCAAGAACTGTCCATAGTTGAACTGGCAGTTGGCAAATGTTACGGAAGCCGCCTGGCTGACATACACATTCCAGGGATTATCCAGAATTTCCTGACCGGTAATCACCGGTCCCTGGGCACAGCCGGTGATCAAATACGCCAGACTGGCACCACCGCTGCAATGGTTGATCGAACCGCCAGTTACGGTATTGTGATCATTGGCACAAATGTTGATGCCCACGGAACAGCCTGATATCTGCGGATTGTTGATGGGCACATTCCAGGCCGAATCGTTGATGCCAAAGGTGCAATTATGGGCCACCGGCGCTTCCAAAATGGTGTAATCGGCCCCGCCAAAACCCGGGATGACCCCGTACTCATCGTAGGGCAGATAAACGTTGTTCGTGGTAAAATCACAGGAGTGCAGCCCCTGCAGCACCTCAAAACCGACATAGCACCAGTCCGCAAAATTGTTCTGAAAAATGCCCACCGGCGCCCCGGCGGCGCCAATACCCAAAGGGTTGGCCAGGTAAAAACCCGCTACATTGAAACCATTGGCCGTCAGATCGGCATACCGCCCGCGGCCCTGCATGCTGCAAAAAAATCCGCTGCGCGCGTTGTTCGGCGTATTCAACCCCAGCGGCAGCGTCACACAATTATAGTCACTCCAGGTGATGCCGCCGGCAACGATCGGGGCGGACCCCATCATCCAGCCGGGGTTTTGTTGGATGCCACCATAGACGGAAAGGCCGGCGATACTCACATTGGTCATGCCCCGTGTGCTCACGCAGTAGCCGGTACAGTTCGTCCGCATATGCAAGCGGCAGCCATACCCGTAAATCACCTCGTTATCAGTGTGAATCACAATATTGGTGACATTAAAATCGCCAATCGGACAGCTGACCGGCATCCCCGAGTTAAAGGCCGCCGCAAACACCGCCGTATCGTCATTGGTGCCCCCCAAAGCCGGAACCGTGATGTTGGTGACCGTAACCGCAATGTTTTCCAGCGGAATGGCGGACGTGGAGACAATCGCGGCCACGGCTGGTGCCAGCCCCGTGATCTGGCTGGCCGGAAGTGAGCCGGGCAAATTGCCGGCCGTGGCGGCATAAAGGGCAAACGGTGCCGGTGTCAGCGCCTGGCGGGGCCAAAGGGCAATAAACCCATCGGCACCGTTGGTTCGCACACTGATATCAAGCCAGTAATTTGTACCGGTGAATACCCGGCCAAAATCAATGGCGGTGAGAAACAGTCCATTGCTCACCCCGGTGGTGGAATTGGTCACCGGCCCGGCAGCCATGGTGCCGCCATTGTTGGTGGCAAAGAGCGCAAATTTAAAATCGTAAGTGCCGTTGGCGGGAACAGTGACGTCGATTAATCGTCCCTGATAGGTAAAGGCCGTACTTTGCCCCCAGCCTGAGGCCGCGCCGGCAAACAATTGAAAAACGACCACTCCCAATACAGTAAGTAAAAAACGATTCATGAATGGCATCCTATGATTCTATGTATCAACACCATCAATGTCGGAGAAGCCACCAACTTCAGGCAAGTCAATAATGGGAAAAGACGCATTCCGCTCGGGCGGGATACCGGCGGGCGACTACGAACCGGACTTCTGCAGCGCCGGCTGGTTTGCCGCATTGCCTGACCTGCCCGGTTGCACCCGCCACCTTAATAACTCTTCGCCTTGTGATCCACCCCATGGCACGTCAGCGAGCAGGTGCCCTTGTACTTGCCGGTGCTGAGGTATTCCAGGCGGCCATTGGAAGAAGGCGTCACATACGACGTATTAAAGTTGATCAAATGCGGCGCATTGGCCACGCCATGCGAATCATGGCAGGTCGTGCAGGCCGTCTGCTTGTCCACCACGTGGACCCGGTGATACCGGAAACTTTGATCCGCCAGAATGCTGTTCCGGCTGTGACATTTGTAGCACAGCGCATAGGTGGAAGGGCTTTCAGATTGATTATCTGTAACCACCAGGTTCCGCTCCAAAATGGGCGCATAGATCGAGCCATGCGGCCCGCTCGCTCCGCTGCCCCCGGCCTTGGGCCCTTGATCGCTGTTATGACAATCCGTGCAATACGTGACACTGGAAACCGTCCAGGGCGCCACCAGGCTGGGCACACTTGCAGTATTCCGGCCGGCTGCCTCCACCGGATGAAAACTCTGGTTGGCCGTGGAAAATTGCAGCCGCGTGTTGGTCTGCGCAAACTGCCGTGCCACCGTGGCCGGGCCCCGCGCCGTGCTGTCCGCATGGCAGCGGAAACAGACTTCATACTCCCGCATGGCCGGCTTGATCACCCCGCCAGCCGCCGTAATCCCGGTCACCAGGCTGATGGCCCCGGATACGTTTGGTGCGGTGGCCGTGGCTGTCGTCGTGGCATGCGGGTTATGACAGTCGGCGCACACCACATGGCGCTCCTTCGGGTTGATCGGGTCTTCCGTCGCGGTGTGGGCTGCGCTGTTAAGTGTAATCGGATGAATGCTGGGTTTTTGAAAATCGCTCGCCACATTCTTTTTGGCCGTCAGCCCGTTGTGACAGACCAGGCAGTTTTGCTCCAGCGTGCTGTCCTGCAATAGAATTTGGCCGCCGCCGGACTGATGGTTTGCATGACAGTTGGCACAGCCGACGGCCGCCATGGTAGCGGCGGTAACCTTGGCCACCACCGCTTTCGATACCGCCTTGGATGCCAGCTTGCTGGTGATGACCGCCGGCACCGGCGCGGCCGACATGGCATGGGCGGAAGACGCCCATGACCCGGGCGCGTGACAGGTCAGGCACAGCTTCGAGGCCGTATTGTCCATCACCAGAAAATTGCCATTGGCATTGTTATGCGGATCATGGCAGGAAGTGCATTGCACCCGACTCTCATGATCCAGCAGCGCTTTCACGGCCGGCAGCGTCGGACTGTTGATGTCCGCATCGTGACCCGCCAGTGTCGCATCATAGTTGAATGATATCGGATGGTCCTTGGAGAGATCCGTTCCCAGATTGGCCGTACCGGTCGGCATGGTGGTGACTCCGTTCTGCATCGTAATTATTCTCCCACTGCTCACTTCACCCAGTGCCACTGTGCCATCATGGCAGCTCAGACACAGCCGCGATGACCCGTTCGGCTGCGGAATCGTCACGCCCAGCGAAGTCATCCGCGCGCTCGTATAAACCACATAGTTGGATACCGACGACATCTGGTGGTTCCACAACGGCGATGCCCCGGTCGCATGATGCGCCGTATGGCAGAAGACACACGCATCCGTGGCCGACACGGCTTTGATCGTGCCCGGCCCGGCGGCGGAAAGATTGTGCACCGTGTTGATGACGCTCGAACCGTAGACCGGCCCGGCCACCAGCGCGCCAAGCAGAATCAGCGATACGAGTATCCGCAACCGGCTCAAGCCGGCCGGCATGCGCCACAATGGAAGAAAAGTTTTCATGGCTGGCCAAGATATTGAAACACCTGCACGCGGTGGTTGAACGTATCCGCGACATAAATCCGGTTGTCCGCCCCGATGGCAATGCCATTGGGCAGGCCGAAACCGCCCGGCTGCGTGCCGGTCTCGCCCACATTCAGCAGCAGCTGCCCGGCGAGGTTGAAAATTTGAAAATTATCGAACAGCGCATCCACCACGTAAATGTTGCCGGCCGCATCCACCGCCACACCCTTCGGCCGGGAAAAATGGCCGGAGGTGTCGCCATTGCCGCCAAATTGGGAAAGAAATTTCCCGCGCATATCAAAGACCTGCACCCGGCAGTTCAGCGTGTCCGACACCACCAGATGCCCGCGCCCATCCACCGCCACACTCGTGGGATAATTGAATTCGCCCGGCCCCGTGCCGCGCTTCCCAAACGTGAACACGAGCTTTCCGTTCAGGTCAAAGACAAACACCGCCTGCGCCAGCACATCCACCACCAGCATCTCATCATCGGTCACCGCCAGACCAACCGGCCGCTTCAGCGGCGCGCCCAGTTCAAACAAAACTTTCCCATCCTCCTTGAACGCAAACACCCGGCCCAGCGTGGAATCCGCCACATAAAAAATGCCGTGCCGCCGTGCCGCCGCCACCGGCGTCACAAATTTGGTCTTGCCCGCGCCATCAAAACGCAGCCAGTTCTTCTTCGCCAAATCGCAATAGCACAGCAGCCGCGCATCCGTATCCGTCAGGCAAATATTGCCACGCTCATCCAGCGCGATGGCAAAAGGCTTCCGCAAATTCAGACTCTCCCCCTGGTCGCCCGTGATCCAGTTGCCCAGCTTCCGCCAGAACGGCGGCCGCCAGCCGAGGTCGCGCGGCCCCGTGATGAACTGTACGAATGCAATGCGCGGCTCGGATGGGGCCGGCGGCCAGACCGCCCGCTCTTTGGGCGTTGCCGCCGCCGGCGCTGCGGGTGTAACCGCCAGCATCCCCCCGGCCACCAGCGCCAAGGCAATCCATTTCCATGTGGTGCGTATATTCATGGTCAGAAATCCCGCCGCATCCGCAGAAAGAAAAAGTTTCGGTCCCGGGTTTCGCCCGTGTATTCCTGGTTCTGGTATTCGTAGCCCAGGTTCAAATCCAGTTTGCCGATATGCCAGCTCACATTGCTGCGCGCCACCATCAGATTCTCATCCAGCCCGTACCCGCGTTGCTGTTCATAACCCGCTTCCGTGCTCCAGTTGAGCCGGCCGGTGGGATGCCAGACATAGCGCAGCGTAAATGAATAATAGGTTTCCGACTGCGACTGGTTCGTGCCCGTGTCCGTGGTCGCATTGGGATAGGAACTCCATTGCTGGCGCAGATTGATGTCTGCCGTATGGTGCGCCGAGGACAGCAAGGTATACCCTTCCGACAGTGAAAATGAATTGTAATTGTTCAGCGATGATTTCCGGTCCGTATAATTCGCATCCAGCCGCAACCCATGCCAGTGTAAATCCGCGCCCGCCTGGAGTTCGGTCACATTCTCCAGCACAAATTCCGACGAGCTGGCGGTGTTATCCGAATTGTCATAGCGCACGTACAACCCCAGCAGATTCTCAAACAGCTCCAGCCGCACCTGGAACTGGTCGTTGATTGTCGAATAATTACCGGAAGGATTCGGTTCCACGGTGTAGGTCGCCACCACCGCATCGCCACTGTGGATGATCACGCTCGCCGGACTGATTTCAATCAGCCAGGGATTGACCGCGCGGTTCACATAGTAGTCCACGTTTTCAACCAGCGGCAGGCTGCCATGCGCCGGATCGGTCGTCACACTCAGAATCGCCAGCACGTTGGGCTGGCCCAGTGGCACCCAGGTGCCCGTGGTAAGCGTGTGCGACTCGTTCGGCACCACCAGCGATGCCCCGGAACTGCTCTGCCCGGTGTGGTCATAACTGATCGCCCCGTTCACGCTCAAATGTCCCCATTCGGCCAGCCGCTTGGAATACCCTTCGGCCAGCGTGGCGCCGGTGGCGAGCGACTGCAGGCTGGCCCCCGGCGAGCTGCTGTCCGCCCAGGCACCATGCACATCAAAGGTGGAGTTGAGGCTCTCGTACAGCTGATGCTGCAAACCGGCCCGGAGGGAATGTTGCTGAAAATCCCCGTTCCCCGTGTTCAACGAAAGCGAATAGTCATAGAAATTCCGCAGGTGGGGCGTGAGTTCCAGCGAATAGTCCAGCGCACTGTTCAGGCTGGCTGAATCCGCGCCGTTGGCATTGAACTCATTGAACGTCACTGATGAATTCAAATCGCTCTTGCGATAATGCTCCACGTCCGTCAGTGTCGCGTAATTGAAATCGCTCAGACTTTCGTAGTTGGCGGCGGTGGCCATGCTCACCTGGTCATACTGCCCGAATTGATAGGTCAGATCCGTGGCATCCTCCCGGCGACGCTCGTTGCGCGCATGCACGTTGAGGTTGATCTGATCCAGCGTTGAATTGAGTGACAGCCCCGACGAATCCTGGTGAGATTGGTCAAAAGCCACCGTAAAGGGCACCGCGCCCTCGCGATAGCCCGACCGCACCCCCCACGCCTGCCGGTCCACTATTTCCGAATTGAAGAAATCATAGTCGTAGATTTCATGCGACCGATCCATCGTGAAGGTGGTCGCATAGGGTTTCTGCTGCAGCACCGTGGCGGTGCCGTTCCCGTTCAGCAGATAGTCATAACTCTGGCTCATCCGCCCGCCGGGCGGCCCCTGTTGCTGCCAGGAAAATCCGGGTTCCGCCAGCAACGTGTAGCTGAACAGGTCCGGGTGGTAAGCATAGCCGTTAAAGCCAAGCCCCACCGTCGGCGCCAAATACGTGGACTCGTTCTTGGTGGCCGGACTGCCTTTGGCACTGTAACTCTCCCGCTCCCCTTCCGCATCCACTTTCAGATAGGACTGCGAAAGATTCAGGTCCCACCATTGCGGCTCGGTGGCATTCGGCGGCGTGTATTGCGCCCACCCGCGCGGGGTGCTCGCCGCCAGGGCCAGTAATGCCAGCGCCTGACCGGACCGCCGGCGGATGCTGTTTTTTGACTTGGCGCTCATTTTTTGGACGCCCCCTTCAGGAGATTTTTATCTTTGCCCACATGCGGATCATGGCAATCAATGCAGGTCTTTGCCCCGGCATTGGCATGTCCCTTCACCTGGGCCAGATCCTTTTGGTCATGACAGTCCATGCACAGATCCGCCGGTTTCTTTTTCAGCAGGGCGTGTTCGCCGGACTGATGCGGATCATGGCAGGCAAAACAGTCATCCGCGGCGTCATGGGTGAACTTCGCTCCTTGCAGGAAATTATCATGACAGTCCCAGCACAAGGTTGCCCCCACCTTGGCCACCAAGTGCTTGTTATTGCTCGCATGCGGCACATGGCAGCTCAGGCACTCGCCGTCGCCCACCGGCTGATGCACCACTTTCTTTTTGGCCAGATCGTCGTGACAGTCCAGGCAGATCACCGTCGGCTTTTTCGAAACCAAATGTTTATTATCGCTGGAATGGGGATTATGGCAGTCCATGCATTCACCATCGCCTACCGGCTGATGCACCACTTTTTTGTTTTTGGTCAGGTCGTCATGGCAGTCCAGACAGATCACCGTGTCCTTTTTCGCCAGCAAATGTTTGTTGTCGCTGGCATGCGGATTATGGCAGTCCAGACATTCCCCGTCCCCGACCGGCTGGTGCACCACCTTTTTCTTGGCCAGGTCATCGTGGCAATCCAGACAGATCACCGTCGGTTTTTTCAACAGCAGTTTCTTGACCGTGGCCTGATGCGGATCATGGCAGTCCATGCATTCCCCGTCCACCACCGGCTGGTGGGTGGACTTTTTACCAACCAGGAAGTCTTTGTGACAATTAAAGCACAGTTGCGGCGGTTTCTGCCGGAGCGACTGGCCCCCGCCGGCCTCATGGCATTCCGCGCATTCATGCTTGATGAACGGCGGGTGGACGATGAACTCCGGCTCCGTGGAAACCGGCCGAGTGGACGGAGCCGTCACTTCTTCCGCCGGCGTCGGGTTGGCGTTGCTGGTAACCGCCGCCCGGTTGGTCGTATCGTCAGGCACACCATCAAAGAAAAACTTCAGCCACTTGTGCTTCGCATCCGTCGCGCACACGGAGGTGACCACGGAGCCAAAAAACACCGCCGCCACCAGCCATGAAATTTTAGTTCTTCCCGTCATGATGCGTTAGTTGATAAAGCCGCTGGCACCGCTATTTCTTATGCCCAAAGCCAAACACACTGATTTTGCGGGGACCATACTGGTTGATGACCAGCACCAGATGTTCGATCTGAAAATCCGGCGCGGCATATTGCTGAAAAAAGCCCGCGTTATCGTAATCAATCACCACCTTGGTCGGCAGATCCAGCCCCACCTTGCTCCCGGAGGGTTCGCCAAACCACATCAACAACCGGCCGTTCTCATCAAATATCTGCACCATCTGGCCGGCGGCATCCACCACGTATACCCGGCCTGCGCGGTCCACTGCCACCCCTTTGGGCCGGGCAAACTCGCCAAAGTTGTCGCCATATTTGCCAATCGTACGGAGATACTTGCCATCCGCGTCAAACACCTGCACCCGGTATCCGCCCAGATCGCTGATATACAGCCGGCCCTGGGTATCCAAGGCGAGGTTGCCGGGCTGGAAGAGCGCCCGTTGCATATTGGTGGCATCCGCGCCCCGCGGAATGTCAAACAGCGGTGCGTGGGTCGTCCGGTCATAGACATGAACCTGATGCGACCCAATATCCCCCACATAGATGTGCTCGGCCGAAACCGCCACGTCCCGCGGCCGGTTTGTCCCCTTTTCGCCCAGTGTCGCCACCAGATTCTCATTCGTGTCCAGAATCACCACCTGGTCACGCAGGCTGTCCGCCACATACAGCCAGCCCCGGTCATCCACCGCCAGGTTCACCGGCAGCTTCAAAGAGGCGGGACCTTCCGGCACAATGGCCACCAGCCGCCGGGTCACCAGATCCAGCCGCATGATGAATCCCGCGCCCGTGTCGCAAACGTAAATTTTTCCGTCGTGCACCGCCGCCCCGTAAGGCTTGAGGATGGGATGCTCCGACATCTGCTCGCCCGTGATGAAGGACATGAGGGAGGCGCCGCTGCCGCGCAAATCCCGTTCCGAACTGAAGGCCGTCAGATATTGCAAATGCGGCGCATCAGGTGCCGGCGGAAAGAAAGTGTATTTCGGGCCGGTGTTTTTGGCAGTGGTCACACAACCGGCAATTAACCCGGCCAGACCGGCAACCAGCGCACACAGAGGCAGTTTGCGCCGCCAAAAGGTTTTGTTGTTGGCAAATTTCATGTTCATAGCATCGCTGTATCTGGCCGTTTCAACTCCACCTATCTTGCCCACTCATTGCCATATTTTGGTTAGTCGCATCCGCCGCCGCCCGCTTTTGCCCCGACATCAAAAAGGCATCCGAAGCGGTTGCTTCGGATGCCTTGGCTTGTTTCACCGTTATAAAGAGGTGATGGAATTGGAGGTCGATTACTTGTTATGGCACGCCAGGCAGAGCGCCTGACCGCTGGCGATCGTATAGATGCCGCTGGACGTCGCTGTGCCTTGGGTGCGATGGATGTCATGGCAGGAGGAGCATTCCACGTTGCCATTCTTCAACATCACGTTCGCCACCGTGCCGCCGGCAATCGCCGTCGTCGTCGGATTCAGATCGCCCGTCGGCATCGCCGCCACGCAGGAGGCGTAGTTCACACCCACCGGGTGCATGTGGGTCAGATCATCCACCCCGCCGCTGACTTCCACCACGATACCACCGCTGCTGATATATTCCGCCGTGCCGCCCTTGGGCGCTTTGTTCGTCACCGTGCCGCTGGTATAACCCGACTGGCTGTTGATGGCCACCGAGCCGTCATGACAGCCCAGGCAGGTCTTGGTCGAGGTGCCCAGGGTAACCGTGACGCCGGAGGGGAACGTTTCGCTGCCGCCCTGGTCATAGGTCTTGAACGTTTGCGAGGTCGCCGTGTGGATCCACAGCGGACCGCTGCTCGGTCCTACGGCATGATGGATGGTATGGCATTCGCCGCACACATTCGTGCTGCTGCTGCTGGCAGCCCAGTTGACGCTCCCGTTGATCCAGTAGTTGGTGGACGAGGTGAAGTCATGTTTGCTGCCGACGATGGACGCCTGGCTCGACATTGGCACCATGGCCATCATCGCGCCCAGGGCGAACCCGCCGAGTATTACGCTTAGTTTTTTCATAGTAGTTTACTGCACGTGCTTGGTTTGTTTTAGTTTGATATGTATCCGGCACCGGCCGATGCCGGACCATTCCAGCGAAACATCGCGCAATGAAATCATGGCCCGATTTTTCGTTGAAATTCTGTTTTGCATCGCTGCAAATCCTCGTTACGCCGCCACCAGTTCGCCGGCGGGTTCCGCCTGCAGCCAGCCCGCCAGGGACGGGATCGGCGGCGCGGTCATCCGGCCCGGGGCCGCGGTGATTTTCGCCAGCAATTCTGCCGCGCGCCCGGCGATGATCGCCTGGCAGCTGGCCAGCTCATGCTCGCGATGCTTGGTGTTCTCGCGCACAATGGCTTCGAGATCATCAATGTCGTAGAGGAAAACGTTGGGGAGTTGCTGAATCGCAGGATCCACGTCGCGCGGCACCGCAATGTCCACCAGGATCAGCGGACGGTTCCCGCGCTCCGGGAGAATGTCGGCGATGTCCGCCGATTTCAGCACATAGTCCGGCGAACTGGTCGAGGTCACCACGATGTCCGCCGCAATCAAAGCCCGGCGGGATTCGCCCATCCCCACCGCCCGGCCGCCAAATTCCGCCGCCAGCTTCTCCGCCCGTTCAATTGAACGGTTGGAAACCAGCACCGACTTCGCGCCGCGCTTGGCCAGATGCTTCACGCAGGCTTCACCCATCTTGCCCGCGCCAATGATCATCACCGTCTTTTCGCTCAGATCGGCGTCAAAAACTTTTTCAGCCAGCTCCACCGCCACGCTGCCCACCGAGGTCGCCCCGCGGCCAATGCCCGTTTCCGTGCGGACCAGCTTGGCCACCTGCAACGCGGATTGGAACGCCCGGTTCAGCCGCTTCCCCGTGAGCTTCGCCGCCTGCGCCGATTGATAAGCGTGTTTGACCTGGCCCGTGATTTCGGTTTCGCCGATCACCAGTGAATCCAGGCCGCTCGCCACTGAGAACAAATGCTTCGCCGCCTCGAGCCCTTCGTGCACGTAGAGGTAGGGGGTAAAATCCAGGCCCGTGTCTTCGGCCAGTTCCTGAAAGAGCCGGGGGATGCTGGCGCTGCTGCGCTCCGTCACGCCGTAGATTTCCACCCGGTTGCAGGTGGAGAGCAGCACCACTTCGGAAAGGCCGCCGCGCAATTTCAGGCGGCAGCCGCTGCATTGGAGCCGCGACCGGTGCACCGCCAGCTTCTCCCGCAATTCCACCGGCGCCGTCTTGTAACTCAGTCCTGCGACAAATAATTTCATAACATTTCCAAGGCCAACCTGATTTTGCAACCACATCTACAATTTCTAATGATGCGGTAGTTTCGTCATGAGCAGATTAAATTTACCCATCACACCCTGCTCACCATAACTTGCGGAACGCTTAACAATAATTGCGTCACCGCCCGCCACATCCGGCCAATTCCCGCCAATTTTGGTGCATGCCCCAACCACCGGTTGCCGCCCCTCCGAAAACCCGGCGGCTGCCCGGCAACGGGTTGCCGCCACCCCATCCTGAACCACCGTCACCCGCCATCCGGTCCCCGGTCGCGCGACGGGTTCTTCTCCCTCTCCGCCATTGATAAATGGAGGAGAGGGCCGGGGTGAGGTGGCGCTCATCCATTCAGCCTCGGAAGCCAGGGGCAGGCTGTGCCCCTTCCATCCTCGACCCTCCATTCTCGCTTCGTGGCGCATGCTCATGGCAGTGAATATCCCACTCAGTGCCCCAGTCGCGAAGCCATCGCATAGATGATCAGCCCCAGCAGGACCAGGCCCAGGCCGAACGCGACGTAGCCGAACGTCCGCGCAATGTTTTTCCAGCGGAACCATTCATCCCGCACGCGGTGTTCCTCCAGCCGGCCTTCCTTCACCAGGCGGTCGTACCAGCGTTTCCGCTCGTGCAACATTTCCGTTTTCGAGACACGACCTGAGAAGATCACCGTGTCCATCGGGAATTTCTCAATCCGGAAATGCGTGTTGAAAAAGTGGATCGAGAAGATGAATCCCGCCGCCAGCAGCGCCTCGTCCGAATGCAGGATCAGCGCGATGTTGATCGCCCAGCCCGGCAGGAAGCGCGTAAAGAATTCCGGGAACCACATGATTAGCCCCGAGATGCCGATGATCGCCACGCCCCAGAACACCGCGAAATAATCGAACTTCTCCCAATATGTCCAGCGGTCAAACTGCGGCTTCGGGCCCTTGCCAAAAAACCATTTGTTGTGGTCAATCAGGTCGCGCAGATCCTGCCAGTTCGGGAACATCGAGTCCGGACCAAACAGCACCGCCCACAGTTGCTTGAAAGTGAACTTGCCATCCGCCCCGTGCAATTTCTTGCGCCCGCGCCACGCCTTGGCCGTTAGCGACACCAGGTGCAGCGTGAAGTAGAAGAACGTGATTACCGCGCCAAACCGGTGCAGGATGCGCGCCGTTTCCGGCCCGCCAATGATCGCAAAGATCACGCGCGCCCAGTCCGTGTAATAAAACTTCAGCGGCATGCCCGTGACCACCAGCAGCAGGAAGCTCGACACCACCAGGAAATGCAGGAACCGTTCAAACGGCACAAACCGCGTGAACCATTCGTCATCCGCCTCCGTCTTGAATTTTGCTTCGCGGAACGTCTTCGAGTCCCGCATATAGAGATAAACCGCCCGGAACAGCCACGACAGCGTGTGCAGGCCAAAGAAGCTAAACGTGCCGATCAACAGGCCCGTCATCGCCAGGAACACCACGTGCAACAGCGGATAATGCACCTGGTCCATTGGGTTCGCGTGCGGCTGGAATTGCGTGAACTTCGCCGTCGCGCCTGGATGACACTTCTGGCACGTCGCCAGAATATTTGTGGCCGACAGATGCGAGGCCGGATTGGCCGCCGGCAGCACATCGTGATAGCCATGGCAGTCGTAGCACGCCGCCACCTCTGACGCCACATTCGGCTTGCCTAAGGCCATTGCCTTCCCGTGATAGGTCTCGCGGTAATGTTCCAGCCGGTCCTGATGGCACTTGCCGCAGCGCTCGTCGCTCAACTGCTTGAAATGCCCGCTGTGCGGCGCCTCGATCTGATGCGCGCTATGACAGTCCGTGCATACCGGCCCCCGGCCGTCACCCTTTGCCAGCAACTGGCCGTGCACGCTCTTGTTATAAATCCCCTCCACCTTCACATGGCACTTGCCGCACGTCTTCGCCACGTTGATGTGATTGATGGGCGAATCCCGGTCCACATTGCGCTTGATCGCATGCGAACCATGGCAGTCGTTGCACGACGGTGCCACGATCAGCCCCATCTTCAGCAGCGCCCGCCCGTGAATGCTGTCCATGTACTGCGAGGCCGCCTCCGGAAATTCAATCTGGTATTCCTTGGTCAGATTCGTGTTGCTGTGGCATTTCGCGCACGTGGCCGGCAGGTTCAGCTTGTATACCGGGCTCTCCGGGCTCTTCACCGGCAGAATCTCGTGCGACCCATGGCAGTCCCAGCATTGCGCCGCGCCCGAGGCCCCCATCGAATGGCTCATCCCATGGATGCTCGTATCGTATAGTTTCTGTTCCTTGTCATGGCACCCGCCGCAGTTCGGCGCCGGAATCTTGCCATGCACCAGCTCCTTGATCCCGTCATGGCAGTCCACGCAATCCAGCGCATTATGCACCGACGCCGCAAAACCGTTCGTGGGGAATAGCGCCAGCGGGGCCGAATGCCCGTTCACCATCCGCTTGTTCGCCGGATCGGTATGGCAGTCGAGACAATCTGAACTGGCAAATTTGGGCGCCGCGTTGGTCGCCGGGGAAGCTGCGGAAGCCGCCGGCACGCTTCCGATAAGTACTGCCGTCAAAATTAGCAGAAAAACTGACGCTCTGTTCGATTGGTAAGTGCAACTCATACACCCACACAATCGGTGGAAACCCGGAAAGCTGCTTACCGGTCCTTGCGCATTGCTTGGCATTTTTAGCTGCATCGCCTGCGCCAGGACCGGTGAAGTGAATCTGACTACGGCCCGCCGTTGTGGCAGTCAGTGCAAGATCCGTCGTAGTCGCCGCCCGGATGGAGGAACTTCTGTCCCGCCGGCGCCAGCTTGTCCAGTTCCGCCCCGGCGCCCTGCGCAAGGATGGTATGGCACGCGTTGCAATCGTTCGCCTTGATGCTCAGCTTGCGGTCCTCGGTCTTGTGCTGGCCGTCATGGCAGCGGAAACAGCCCGGCCAGATCATGTGGCCCACATTGTCCGGATACGAACTCCAGTTCGCCTTCATCTCCGGGAAGAAGTTGTCCGCGTAAATCTGCTCCACCGCCGCCACCGCGTCCGGCAGACGCGGATCATTCGGGTACCGCGCCGTCAGCAGATTCGTGATGGTCACCTGCGCCTGCACATCATTCGTGTAGGTGCGCGTGAGCACATACATCGCGTTCGTCTTGATCCACGGCATGCCCGGATCAATCTTCTTCAGCGCCATTGCCTGGTTCACCGCGCGCTCCGGCGAGAGGTAGCGATGCGACGGCCGGTTATGACAGTCCATGCAGTCCATCTTGCGGATTTCCATCTGCGAAACGTCATTCGTAAAATTCTTGTCCTTGAACACCGTTACCTTGCCCGTGGCGTCCGTCACGCGCACCCAGGGAATCTTCTGGCGTGCCGCATCCGTAGCCACATATTCCACATTGTTGCCCGGCAGATTGTGCCAGTGAATGCCGCCCACCGGCCCGCGCGTCGGATCGCTCCCGCCAATCTTCAGCAGCAGCCGGATCGAATACGGCGTGTTCGTCGCATCACTCTGGTAATAGGTGAACGTCCGGTCCAGGTTGCCCACAAATTGCTGCGGCCAGTGGCACTCCTCGCACGTGTCGCGCGACGGACGCAGATTCTTGATCGGCGTGCCGATCGGCCGCGGATACTTGTTAAACGCCACCGAATACAACTGGTACGACCCCGAAATCTTCGACTTCACAAACCACGAAACGCCCTTGCCCACGTGACATTCCACGCACGCCACCCGCGCATGCGGACCGTGGTCGTGCGTCACCTTTTCCGGCTTCATCACCTTGTGGCAGACCTCCCCGCAGAACGACGGCGACTCCGTAAAATTAAAGGCATGGTACGAACCCACCGCCGTCAGCAGCAGAAATACCACCCCGCCCGAAATGAACGTAATCAGCACCCGGCGGTCGCCCCGCTTGTTCAAATCCAGCCGCAGCGTGGAAATCCCGGCGCCCTTGGTGCGGCGACGGCGCTCCAGCCAGGCCCCGCCCAGAAACAGCGCTATGCCGCTGATCAGGAAGCCCGGCACCCCCATGTACGTCAGTAGGCTGACATACGGGTTGGAAAATTTGGAAAGCGCGTCCAGGGTGAACAGCAGCAAAAAGGAAAAGAGGGCCCCCACCCCCACGATCAGCCCCACGAAACTGATCCAGTTTCGGAAGAGCGACGGGGTGGAGTTTTTAGGTTCGTTATTCATGTCAGCGGGTTAATTGGGAAAAGGAAGGCTGCCGGCCGGGTGGTGGGGAAACTTAAGTCCAAGCCCAGGGTTGAAGTGGGCCCGGACCGATCCCGGCCGGCAACCGAAACGGTTACTTCTTCAGCGTGTGGACATACGCCACGAGCGCCTTGATCTCGTCGTCGGAGAGCGCCTCAAACGGCTTCATCAGCGTCTTGCCGTCGTCGTTCTTCAGGCCTTCTTTCAACGCCTTGAACGCCGCGTCATCCTTGATGTCCGCCTGGACTTTCGCATCCGTGAAATCCTTGCACCCGAGCTTCGTTCCCATCTTGGTGTCGCCCTTGCCTTCGGCCCCGTGGCACTTCACGCAAAGATTGTCCCAGTTTTCCTTGGCTTCCGCCGCACCGGCCGTATAAGCCGCCGCGAAACCGAACACCGCTGCTAGAATGAGTATCTTTTTCATCGTCTGATCCATTGGTTATTTTGTTGTTGGCGCCTGTTGCGCCTTGTTCAACCTCATTCTTGCCGACCTGCCCGTTTCGACTAACCCGATCTTGTTCAAGACTTGGCATATCTTGATAAATCACCCCTAAAACCGCCCGGAAGTCCTTATTAAACTGATATTGGAACTTTGGTGAGTTAAATCCATTAATGTTTGGAGCAACCCAAATCCGCCCTTTCACAAGCTTTTTTTGCTGCCCTCCTCCCGAGAAAACCAAAAAGTCACTGTGCCCACCGCCGATCAAAGATGCCTTGTCCCTTGCGTGCTCACCGGTCTCAATTTTCACCTCCGGCGTAAAAAATGAATAAGGCGCAGCCACCCCGGCCGCGCCTTTTCATTTCCCAGATTCCCCGCAAAGATAACCCTCGCCAACCTCCACCGCAGGGCAGTAGTTCTGCCCCCCCCTCGCCCATTGGATGTTGGGCGTTACGCGTTGGATGTTGGATGTTTGCCCCTCTTCATTTCCCCGTCCACTTCCCATTTCCTTCATCCAGATACCGCACCCCGTTCAGCTCCGTAAAGTTCAAATACTGATCCCACGTCCCGCCCGCCACCGTCCCATGCGCCTCGCGATGCTCCAGTTGCACCGTTTGCAACGGCGGCCCCGACCCCACCAGCGCTTCGCTCAGCACCCGGCCATCCAGCGGTTGGGCCGGCTTCACGTTCATCAACCACAGCAACGTCGGCACCACGTCAATGTTGCCCGAAGGCAGCGGATCCACCACGCCCTGGCGAAAATCCGGCCCCGCCGCCGCGCACGTGTTGTGCAAATCGGTGGGACTCAGCGTCACGTGCATCCCGCACCCCGCCGAATATTCATGGTAACCATCGTTGAACACCTCGATGTGCGGATGCTCGTTCGTGGCCGGCAGCCGCTGCCAGCGCGTGGACACAATCACGTCCGGCGCCGTCGCCCCGCCCACATGCACCTCGGCGAGCGGAAACGTGCCCGGCAAGCCCGCCTTCGTGAAAATCACGCCCGCGAACGCCTGTTGTTGCAGCGCCGCCACCACTTGCGCCGTCACCGTGGGCGATTGACCCACCACATAGAGCATCACCGATCCGCCATTGCCCACCACCACCACATCGCCATCCTGCGGCGGTTGCGCCCATGTGGTTTTGGCATTCAAACCGGCGGCACGCAAACTTTCACCCACATCACAATTCGCGCCAATCGTCGAAAACCCGTGATCCGACACCACGATGATATCCGTCTGATCCCGCACCCCGCGCCGGTCCAGTTCGTGCAGCACCGTCGCCAGGCGATCATCGCAATTGCGAATCCCCGCCAGCGCCTCCGGCGAACCGGGCCCGTGCGCATGCTGCGAATAATCCGGCTCACTCAGCCACAGCACTGAATAGCGCGGCAGCTCCGCGCCCGACCAGAACGACTCCGTCAAACACCGCGCCGCCCATTGATCCCGCCCCACGTTCGGCGAGGCACCGGCCGGAAACACCCCCAGCAAATTCGTGAGTCCCGCCAGCCGTGATGCCGGCAGACTGCCCTCCGCATACCACACCGGGTTCGGAGAATCGTCATTCCGCACCTTGCGATCATGCAGCAACGCCACCGGCTTCGCCCCCACCACCGCCGTGTGCAAATCCTGCGCCTGCACCTGCTCCGCCAACGTCGGCAGCCCGATATAATGTCCATCCGTCAGCGAATCCCCCAACCGCACCGCCCGCAGCGACTGCGACCCATACGGCTGCAACGGATCAATCTCGCGCCGATACTCGCTATTCGCCGAAATGTGGCTGTGCTCCGGAAACGCCCCCGTCGCGAGCACCGTCCCGTTCACCTCCGTGGAGGTCGGATATACCGAATGATGATTCGCGAACCACACGCCTCGATGCCGCAGACCGTCCAAGGTCGGCGTCAGTTCCGCCGAGACAAAATCCGGCCGCATCCCGTCCCACACCACCAGGATAAAATACTTCGCCTGCCCCGCCGCGGCGGCGGAACCCGGCGCGCCCAGCGCGAGCAACATCGTTAAGCACGAGATAAATAAGAAGATTACTCTCATCATCCCCATACAATTTCGGTTTCGCCCCCGAAAATCAACCGCGAAAGTGTTACAATCCGGTGAGCGTCCCAAGCGGGGCAGCATCCCCACCTGATCACAGCCGAGTTTGGAGTTCCGGGTTTACCCGGTCCCCACCTGCCTAGGCTAAACTCAATTCCACTGGCAGTTCAAACCATCTCCCAAGGGCTGAACGCCAGCAAGGTTATAGCCCAGGCAGGAGCGAGTCCGCGAGCGCAGGCCTGGGTACCCGCCGTCCCATTTTCCGCCGCCCTGCAAGGGAGGCACTCCTCCAGACCATTCAATATTCACATCCTTTGATGAACTGTTATGTCACGATCCCGCCAACCTCCCGCTCCCCGCCAGTAGAACCAGCCTATTGCCCAATTCTTAAATTCATAGTGGACAACTTCAAACCGCTCTTGCTAGGGTCACATCCATTAAACGGCTAGACAACTTAACGTATAATTCACTTCATGAACGTTCATACCACCCTGAATTTCTACGGGCGCACGGAAGAAGCCGTCACATTTTATCAACGGACAATTGCCGCCGAGATTCTCTTCCTGATGCGGTTTCGCGACTGCCCGGATCCCGCGTTGCAAAAGCTGGGGCGGGAAGATAAAATATTCCATGCCACCTTCCGCATCGGTTCCACCGTGCTGATGGCGTCCGACTGCGGTTGCGAGCAACCGCCCGCCGCCACCCCATTTGCCGGCTTCTTCCTGCTACTCCGGATGGAAACTCCGGAGCAAGCCGAACAGTTCTTCGCCGCGCTCAGCGAGGGCGGCCAGGTCCAAATCCCCTTGCTAAAAACTTTTTTCGCGGAGCGCTACGGCATCGTAACCGACCGCTTCGGTATCGCCTGGAAAATAATGGTCGAGTCAAAAAAACTCAATTAAGAACCGATATGCCGACAGGAGAGGCGTCCAAATGACTCACAAATATGTAATAGTTAGAAATTTATTTCTGGCCATCACTTTGGCAACAATTGCATGTAGTTGCGCCCATCAGAATAGCACGACGAAAGGCCTGGTACTCCAGTTGGGTGCGACGAGCGTTTCATCACAAGAGATCGACGATTTAATCAAATCCAGTTTGGCGTGGAAATACCCAGCCGGCCAAATAAACGAAGGCTACAAAATATATCCAGTTGAGCATGGTGCAAATCGCTGGCTTTTCTGCAAGGTATATAATGCTCCCAGAGGTTTGAACATGTTCAATCTTTATTGTTATGAGTGGCAGAATCGGGGCACTTGGGTGCTCCGGGCCTATGTCCCTATGAACCTGCATTATTTTCCATACGCCGACAGTCAAGAGTTGGAATTTGCCAAGGATGGCGATTATCTGAACGTGCTTTTTCGAAAGATTGTGATCTTTTCCACCAAGTAAAGAAGGCTAAGAATTGGCGCTGGGGGGTACTGATAGGATCCATACTATTTTACGATCCTCCCATTCCCGCCCGGATTTCCAAACTCTCTGCGCTCCTCCTCCCCCTCCGCGTCTCCGCGTTCAATTTCCCCATCGGCGTTAATCCGTGCATCTGCGTTTGAAAATAATTTTGTCCAGCGTCACGCTGGTAATGCGTCTTTATCGTTAAAACATTGGCTTTTTCCCGGATTGGGGAAATTTTCCCACGACTTTTCCGCCCGACCCCATTTTC
>CAIJGS010000354.1 GCA_903820285.1 uncultured Verrucomicrobia subdivision 3 bacterium
ATAGGAGATGCTCGCAAATTGTAGCCGCCCGGATGGCACCATCAATCAGATGTTCATGTAGTAGATTATATGTATTAACACCCTCGCAAGGAGAGGGATAACTGGTTTCTGCGTTTTGACTTAGGCACACAACTTCAATGTTCATGCCTCGGAAGATTCCAAAACCTCGCTACAGACCGCTTCAAATCTTCTTCGGCGGGAAGTTGTACGGCATCCAGTCCGGATATTTTTTGAGTTCCTGCTGCAAGTCGCGGGAGAGCGAGATGCCCCAAGTTTCAAAATAGGGCGCGAAGTTGCGGCCGGCGGTTTCGGACAGGTAGCGGACGAAGAGATCCCGTTTCTGCTGGTCGTCCTTCGGGCGTTCAGTATCGCTCAATGCGTGGTAACGGACGAACGTGCGCTTGTAGAGGTCCCAGCCGAAATCATTCTGGATCAGGCGGAACGTGGTAAGCGCCAGGAACGGATCGGACTGCCACTTTTTGAAATCAGGTTTCTTGCTGAAATATTTGGCCAGCATCTTTTGCGTGCCGGCGTTGGACACGCCGGGGTGGGCGTTATCGCGGCCGGCGGCGATTTTATCGAAGCAGTAGAGGGAGAATAGGTTCACGGTCACTTCGGTAGTACCGTCGAAGACCCAGTCCTGATTCTGCATGTTATGGCCGATCTCGTGGAAGAAGCCCCAGTTCGGACCGCCATTGGCCGGGGCGGCGAATTGTTCCGGGTTGGAAATGAAATCCTCGGTGGACATGCCGAGCTCCGGGCAATGATGCACCATGATGGGATAGCCGCTGTGCATAAAACCGCCGCCGATGTGGACATCGGTCACCAGCCGTTGCGCGCGGTAAAATGGCATGGGCAGTTGCGCGAGATCCATTTCGGCACCGATGACGTTATTCCACAGTTCCATGCGCCGGGCCGGATCGTGAATTTTCTTCAACACGGCGGTGGGCAGCATGATGATGATTTTGCTCGAACCCATTTCGCCCCAGGGCGCGCCGGACTCGGCCAGCATCTTTTCCCATTCCTTGTCCGTGGTCTGACCGAGCACGTATTGCGCGGACATGACGGCATTGGAAATGGTGATGTCCGCCGTCCACGCCGCCGCCTTGGTGGGACAGGTGATGTAAATTAATCCGCCGAACGGATTTGAGGCGAGTGTGTGGGTAGTTTTCAGGTCCGTGTCATTCACCAGCAATGGCATCCGTCTCCAGGCTTCCGTGGCCGCGACCCATTCATTCAGGTTATCCTCGTGGCAACCGATCTTCACTTGCAGTTTGCCGGCGAGTTCCGCCGGGACATCTACCGAAATTACCTCGCCCGGGGCGGCATAGAGGCCGGTCGAATACATGGTGGGGGCGAATGGATCCGAAAAATCGAGCGGCGTAATCAGGCGCAACATGGCGTCGCTGGGCGGCGCGTGGCTGATGGTGATTGTTTTGCTGATGCGCGGGGTGCCGGGCGCGACGGGTCCGGGAAAGATGGCGGCGGACGGATGCGCGCCGAATTTGCCGGCGGGGGCATTCAGCATTTCCTGGCAGCGATCGAAGACAGCCTGCCGCAGCTTCTTCTCCTTCACCGGCAGCGGATGGGCGGTGCTGATAATGATAGTATCCGGGTCTTGGGCCGGGGTATTGGTGGGATTGTCGGCGAAAGTTGGCAGGCCGCAGAGCAGGCCCAGCGCGAGGCAGGTGAGTTTGAGGTTCATGCTTTGGTTATGTAATGGAAAATTTAGATGAAATAGGCTGCTTGGGAAATTACGGTATCGGCTTTGATTTCAGCCACGCGGAAAGGATACGGAACCCGGCATCGGCAAGCGTGGCGGGTACGGGTGGCGGTTGACCGTGAAATAGTTCGGTGCTCCATTTTGCCGCCACCACTTCTGCGGGTTGAGCCTGCCATTGTTGCAAGAGCTGCTCGGCTTCGGGCGTGCGACCACTTTCGCGCAGGGCCAGTGCACGCAACAACGGTCCAGCACTGCCCGCTAAAGCCGGCGGATGGGCGGACAGGATTTTTGACAGCATCGCCTGTGCGTGGGGCGAATCCTTTTGCGTTTGATAACATTGATACGCCAGCCAGTCTTCGAGGCGTTCATCCAGATCGGCATCGTAGGGCCGGCCGGCGCCGAGGTTTTCCGGCCATTCACGGGCCTTGGCAATGAACGTAAGCGCGGCGATCACCGCACCTTGACGCATTTGATCCAAAGCGAGCATGAGGCAAGCTTCGCGGCGGGTGGCTCGGGCTTCGGTACTGCCTTCACAGGGCAGCACATCGAGTCCTTCCAGATGATCGAAGGCGGCCTGATACTGGCTGGTGATTAACAGGGTTTTGGCGTCGAGCAAAGCCAGGACGGTATTGCTGGGAAAACGCTCGGCGTAACTGGCGGCCACGTTCAGTGCGGCCACAGGGTCATTTTGTTTCAGGTAAAGTTTGGTGAGCATCGCGCCATAGCGCCACTGGCCGGGATCGAGTTCCACCGCGCGAGACAGGTCACGCACGGCTGTTTCTTCAACCACTTGGGCGCGCGCGGCGTAAAAGGGACCGAACTGTGGTTGCTTGCCGCAGGCCAGCATGAGTTCACGGGCCGCCGTGAGATCGCCCTGACTCCAGCGCAGCAACGCCAGATAATAGCGGGATTGCCAGGCGGTGCTCACCTGATTGGCCCACTCAAACACCGGGATGGATTCCACGCGGAACGGAAAGACAAACGCCGGGGAAGCGGCTTCGGCGCGGGCGAGCAGATTGGTGTCCTGTCGCAAATACGCCTGCCAATACAGCACTTCCGCATTGACCGGTGAGAGTTCCAGCACGCGCAGGGCATCCGCATCCAGGCCCACATTCCGGTACCAAGCCGCGAGTTCCAGACAGGTTTCCTGTGGTAGTTCATTACGCAACTGGCCGGTGAAATCGGTGGCATTCCCCTGCCCGCGCAAATAGTTTTCGAACCGCGAAAAGTGGTTGAGCGAATCCAGTTTCAACAAAGTCTGCGTGGCGGTGTCAGCGGCAGCGCGATCGCCCGTGAGCCGCGCAAGGCAGGCCTGGATTTGAATCGCGTCCTCATTCTGACGATCGTAGTCCAGGCTGGCATTGGCGCTGGCGAGGGCACGGTCATATTGTTTTTCGCGCAGATATTCCTTGGCCAGTTCCGTGTCGGCGGCGCTGCGCCAGGCCATGGAGAGTTGCGCGATGCTGAAGGCGTCCTTCGCATCCGCCGTCTTGCCCAACGCCGCGCTGGCGAGACCGAACTGGTAATTGGCGCCGGGATCGTAGGTATCAATGCTCAACGCGTGGCGGGCCAACTCGGCCGCGGCGGTCCAGTCGCCGCGCCGATTCGCCAGACCGGCCAGCTCCACCAACGCAGGAGCGTAATTGGAATTGATATTCAGACACGCGGCGAAATTGGTGGCTGCGGCGAGATAGGCGCGTTCGCACAGATTTTCCCGGCCCTTGAGATAAAGGCCGTAGTCCGTGTTCCAAT
>CAIJGS010000355.1 GCA_903820285.1 uncultured Verrucomicrobia subdivision 3 bacterium
CAACGCCCTCGGCCTCTGGCATCTCCGGCGCGGTGAATTCATCCCCGCCGAAAAACATTTCCGTCAGGCCATCGAACGGCTGACCCGTCGCAATCCGAATCCCTACGATGGTGAGGCCTACTACAATCTCGGCCTCTGCCTGCGCTTTCAGAATCGCGATGCCGAAGCCTACGCCGCCTTCTACAAAGCCACCTGGAACCAAGCTTGGCAAGCCGCCGGCTACCATGCCCTGGCCGAACTGGATGCCAAAAAATCCGAGTGGTCCACCGCTTTGGATCATCTGGACCATTCCCTGCGCTTCAACACCGACAATACTTGCGCCCGTAATCTCAAGGTGATGGTCCTGCGCGAACTGGGTCGTTCCGCCGAAGCGGACGCCATATTACGCGCCACTCTGGCCCTCGACCCGCTGGACTGGTGGGTGCGCTGGCTGAACTCGGAACCATTAACCTGCGATCTGCCCACCAAGCTCGACCTCGCCCACGATCTGGCCCGCGCCGGCTTCATTGAAGCAGCCCTAGTTATCCTGCAATCCGACACTGCGCCGGACATTGATCTGCCTACGCAAAGCTTGGGTGCCGCGCCATTGGTGGCCTACACACTCGGCTGGTTGCATGGACTGTCCAGTAATCACCAAGCTGCATTTACCCAATTCAAGCAAGCCGCCCGCCTTGCACCCGACTACTGTTTCCCGTCACGCCTGGAAGATATCGCCATCCTCGAAATCGCCATCCAGTCCAATCCGTCGGACGCCCGCGCGCCGTATTATCTCGGCAACCTCCTGTACGACCGCCGCCGCCCCGCCGAAGCCATCCGCCTCTGGGAACGCAGCGCCCGATTGAACCCCAAATTTTCCATCGTCTGGCGCAACCTGGGCATTGCCTATTTCAACGTTTCCCAGCAACCCGCCAAAGCCCGCGCTGCCTACGAAAAAGCCGTCCGCGCCAATCCCACCGATGCGCGGCTGGTTTATGAACGCGACCAGCTTTGGAAACGGCTCGGCGAAACTCCCGTCCGCCGTTTGCGCGAACTATCCAAACACCCGCAACTGGTGGCACAACGCGATGACTTGAGCGTGGAATTCTGCGCCCTATTGAACCAAACTGGCCGCCACGCCGAAGCCCGGGAACTGCTCGCGCACCGGAATTTCCAACCCTGGGAAGGCGGCGAAGGCGCGGCGCTCGGCCAGCACGTCCGTACCGAACTCGCGCTGGGTCGTGCCGCCCTGGCCAAGAAGTCATATCCACAAGCCGTCGAACATTTCAAAAATGCCCTGCGCTCCCCGGAAAACCTGGGCGAAGCCAAGCACCTGCTTGCCAACCAGAGCGACATTCATTACTGGCTAGGACTCGCGCTCAGCGAAATTGGCGACACAACCGCCGCCAAACAACACTGGCTCACTGCCGCCAACTTCAAAGGCGATTTCCAGGAAATGAGCGTACGCATCTTCAGCGAAATGACCTATTACTCTGCGCTGTCATGGCAGAAGCTGGGGCAAAAGGCCAAGGCTAACCGCTTGTTGCAAGGACTGCTGGCCCATGCCCGGCAGTTGCAAAAAGCCAAGGCAAAGACGGATTACTTCGCCACCTCGCTGCCTACCATGCTGCTATTTGACGACGATATCCAGTACCGGCAGGAAACCACCGCGCTCTTTCTGCAAGCCCAGGCCCAACTGGGTTTAGGCCACAATGCCCCGGGCCGGAAATTGTTACTCATCGTCCTGAAGCGCGACCCCAACCACGCCCTCGCCTCCGACCTGTTGACCGAAACCACCACCCGCTGAAGTATGAACCGCTTGATTCAAAAGTTAATGTTACTCGGTATGCTCGGGCTGCTTGCCGGCACCACAGCCTTGGCCGCCGACACCCTGTCGCTCACCGGTCGCTGGGCCTTCCAGATGGACCCGGACGATCGCGGCCTGACCGAATCCTGGCCCACCCGGACCATTGTATTACCCGACAAGATCACCCTGCCCGGCACCATGGATCAGGCTGGCTTCGGCACCAAAACCACCAATGCCGAGGTGGGCGTGCTCACCCGCGTGGTAAAATATTACGGTCCCGCCTGGTATCAGCGCGAAATCACCGTACCCGCCGCCTGGCAGAATAAGGACGTGGAACTCTTCCTCGAACGCGTCATCTGGCAAAGCCGCGTCTGGGTGGATGGCCAACCCTGCGACGAACAGGAATCCCTGAATACTCCGCATCGCCACTTGCTCGGCCGGCTCACGCCCGGTCGCCACGTGCTGACCCTGCGCATTGATAATCGTCCGCTCTATCCCATCGGCATCAACGGCCACTCCTACACCGAGCAGACACAGACCATTTGGAACGGTGCCGTGGGTCGGATTGAATTGCAGGCGCATGATGCCATTCATATCGCCGAAACCCGCGTGTTTCCGCACGCAGCAGACAAAGCGTGCGCGGCAGAAATCACCGTTCAAAGCGACAGCGCCATGCCGCAAACCGCCACCCTTCGTCTGCAACTCCACCCGCACGGCTCGCATACGGTTGTTGCCCAATTGGAGACCAACTATACCGTTCCGCCCGGCACCAATATTCTGCACCTGAATCTGACTCTGGCCCAAGCGCCGGCATTGTGGGATGAGTTTTCCCCCAACTTATACACGCTCGATGTGACCGCAAAATCCGATGTCACCACCGACAACACCGTCACCACCTTCGGCTTTCGCGATGTTTCCCGCGTCGGCCAGCACATTGCCATTAACGGCCGAGGGATCTTTTTGCGCGGCAATCTGGACTGCGTTCACTTTCCGCTGACCGGTTACCCGGCCATGGACGTGACGGGCTGGAAACGCATTTTCAACATCTACAAGGCCCATGGCCTGAACCATGTCCGCTTTCATACTTGGACGCCGCCCGATGCTGCCTTCACCGCGGCGGATGAACTGGGCATCTACATCCAGTCGGAAGTCGTCTGGGTGCAGCGGCCCTTGGGTAAAGACAAACCCGGTCGCATGGAAGGCATGCCCTTCGGCACCGTCCCCGAATCGCTCATGAATCCCCCGGGCACCATCGACAAATATGTTCACGAGGAAATCCGCCGCGTGATGGATGTCAATGGCAACCATCCTTCCTTCATCCTGTTCACCATCGGCAACGAAATGGGCTCGTATGACCCCGAAGTTTGCGGCCAGTGGATTCAGGAAATCAAAACCTACGATCCGCGCCGCTTCTACGCCGTCAGCACCGCTCGGCGCATCATCCCGGAAGATGACTTCAACGTGACGCACGCCATTCCCAACATCGGCTGGGTCCGGGATCGGATCAGTCCCTACAACGATTGGGATTATGAGGACAGCTACGCGAAAGCGCCCGTGCCCATCATCGCCCACGAAGTCGGCCAATGGCCCGCGTTTCCCACCTGGGATGAAATCGCCAAATACACCGGCGTACTCCGCGCCCGTAACTACGAACATTTTCGCACACTCGCGGAATCCAACGGCGTCGCGAATCTGGACCATGAATTCCGCGCCGCCTCCGGCGCCACGTCCCAACGCCTCTACAAGGATGAAATCGAGAGTCACCTCCGCACCGCGGATTGCAGCGGTTTTGACCTGCTGAGCATGCAGGATTTCTCCGGCCAGGGCGAGGCGCTGGTCGGCTGGCTGGATTCTTTTTACGACAGCAAAGGCATCGTCACCCCCGCCCGCTTTAACCGCTGGTGCGGCGAAACCGTGCCGCTGGCCCGGCTGCCCAAATACATTTTCGAAGCCGGTGAAACCCTCACCGCGCGTATCGATCTCGCACATTATGGACCGCAACCACTGAACCACCCGACCGCCTCCTGGTTCCTCTACGATGACCACGGCAAGATTCTGGAACAAGGCCAACTGGCGGCGACGGACGTCCCTCTTTCCATCCCGGTTTCCAGCGTCACGACCCTTGGCAACCTCACCGCCTCGCTTGCCCATTGCACGGCTCCCGGTCGTGCCCGCCTGGAAGTGCGTCTGGATGGCACCCGCTTTGCCAATGATTGGGACATCTGGGTTTTCCCCGCCACCAATCATATTGCGACCGCCCCGGAAGGCATTGAAATATGCGATTCCCTGGACACGGCGCTGGCCCAATTGCACGCCGGCAAAAAAGTGCTGCTGGATGCTCACCTGCTGGGCAGCAAAGACAACGCGAGTTTCGCCCGCTTCAAACCCGCCTATTGGTCCGCCTGGATGTTCAAGGGCCAATACACTTTGGGCGCACTGGTCAGAAATGCGCATCCGGCCCTCCAGCAATTTCCGACCGAGAATCACTATGACTGGCAATGGGATGATTTATGCAGCCACGGCCGCGGCTTCCGCCTCGACGGTCTGCCCCTGGATTATCAGCCCATCGTCCAGCCCATCGGCGACTTCCATTTCAATTGGAAGCTTGGCTCTATCTTCGAACTGCGCGTCGGCAGCGGCCAGTTGCTCCTGTGCGGTTATGATATCTCCAGCCACCTCGATCATCGTCCTGCTGCGCGCCAATTGCGCACCAGCCTGCTGGCCTACATGCAGTCCTCCGCCTTCCATCCGCGCACCGAGGCCACCCCGGAACTGCTGACAAAAATGATTCCCATTGTTCGCACCGCCCCCGTGGCCATGCCCGGAAATTTTGGCAACGCCGTCCTCTACGTTCAGGCCGGCGGCCACGACACCACCGGCGGCGACGTGCCTTGGACTCCCGCCCTAGACGACGCCCGGATCACCGAGGCCGGCTTCGGCTACAACGTGCAGTGCAACGCCGTCTGGAAGGATGACACCGGCACCGCCTGGTGGAGCGACAAACAACTGCGCATTGAAATCAAAATTCCCACGCCGAACATCTACGACCTCTACGTGCATTTCCACGATTGGAATGACAACGGTCGCGAAGGGAAAATCAAATTCGCCGGCCGTGAATATGAACTGGGGCCGCACAACGGCGCCGGCAAATGGGTCAAACTGGAAGTCCTGCGCGAAGATTGTCTCTCCGGAAAAATCGTGCTGGAAGCCAGCCCCACCTCCGGCCCCAACCTGCAAGTCACCGCCATCGCCCTCGTGCCGCGTTGATATTACCACCAGCTCCATCACATGAAACCATTTCACCTGGGACTCACTGTTGCCACCCTGTTCGCCATTTCTCTCGCCACCCACGCCGCCACCGTCCGGTTGGATGAGCTGGATCTCTCCGCCATGAGCGCCGGCTGGGGTGAACCGCAGAAAAACCTGTCCATCACTGGCAAACCTCTGACGCTCGCTGGACAGACGTTTTCCCATGGCGTCGGCACCCATGCCGAGAGCGAGTTGACCATCCAATTGGATGGCAAAACCCGCTGGTTCACCGCCCATACCGGCGTGGATGACCACGCTGCCAATGCCGCCGCCTCAATCGAATTCATCATCCGTGGTGATCATCGCATCCTCTGGCAAAGCGGTATTTGCAAGCTAGGCGATCAACCCCGTGACTGCTACGTAAAACTCGGCGGCATCAAGCATCTTGAACTCGTCGTGACCAACACCAGCGCCGGCATCAACTACGATCACGCCGATTGGGCCGACGCCGCCTTTGAATACGACGGGGCTGCACCGAAAACCGTGAAGGACTTTGCTCCCGCCGAAAAAGCCGTGCTGCTCACCCCGCCGGCACCGCGCGAACCGCGCCTCAACGGCCCCAAAGTGTATGGCGTACACCCCGGCTCTCCCTTTCTCTATCGCATTCCCTGCACCGGCGACCGTCCCATAATTTTCCGCGCGGAAGGTCTCCCCGCAGGGCTGACTCTGGATTCCACCAGCGGCATCATCACCGGTTCTATTGACAGCGCGGGAACAAATCAGGTAACGCTCTTCGCCCGTAACACCCGGGGCGAATCGAAGCGGGAATTTGCCATCGTCGCGGGCGACACCTTGGCGCTGACCCCGCCCATGGGCTGGAACAGTTGGTACATCCATTACACGCACGTCACCGAAGCCACCATGCGTCAGGCCGCCGACCAGATGATCGCCAGCGGCATGGCCGACTACGGGTACCAGTATGTGAATATTGACGACGGCTGGATGGTGCAACCGGGAGCCAAAAACCCGGAACTCGCCGGCCCGGTCCGCGCGGTCGATGGCACCCTGCTGCCCAACAAACGCTTTCCCAACATCACCGGCATGGTGGATTACATTCACGCCAAAGGCTTGAAAGCCGGCATTTATATTTCACCCGGCCCAACAACCTGTGCCGGTTTTGAAGGCAGTTGGCAGCACGAGGCACAGGACGCCCGCACCTTCGCCGCCTGGGGCTTTGACTTTCTCAAATACGACTGGTGCAGCTATGGCGAAGAGTCCGGCGGCAACACCGTGGCCGATTTCCAAAAACCCTATCAGGTGATGTCCGCCGAATTGCGCAAACAAAACCGCGACCTCATCTTCAACCTCTGCCAGTACGGCATGGGCCAGGTTTGGAAATGGGGCGGCGACGTCGGCCAATGCTGGCGCACCACCGGCGACCTCGGCAACGAACGCGACACCCGCCTGCCTGGCTTTTACAACATCGCCTTCCAAAACGCCGCTCTGACAGATTACGCCCGGCCTGGCGGCTGGAACGACCCTGATTACCTCCTGCTCGGCTGGATTGGCGGTGGTCACGGCAGCAAACCCACCACGCTCACCCCAAACGAACAGTACAGCTACATGAGCCTCTGGGCGCTCATGGCCTCCCCGCTCGTTTTCAGCGGCGATATGGCCAAGCTCGATCCCTTCACCCTGAACGTGCTTTGCAATTCCGAGGTCATTGAAGTAGATCAGGACATTCTCGGCCGTCAGGCAAAAGTGCTCCGCCGCACTGCGGATGAATGGGTGCTGGTAAAGGACCTCGCCGATGGTTCCAAAGCCGTAGGCCTGTTAAACCTCAGCGACCAGCCGGCCAAACTTGCCATCACTTGGGCCGATCTGGGTCTCAC
Organism: uncultured Verrucomicrobia subdivision 3 bacterium; assembly: GCA_903820285.1. GTDB lineage: Bacteria > Verrucomicrobiota > Verrucomicrobiia > Limisphaerales > UBA11358 > UBA11358. The sequence goes on from CAIJGS010000355.1 coordinate 6,925, forward strand.
TGGTCGCCAGCGGGTGCACGATGTCTGGCGGCAAAAGGACCTCGGCAAATACCGCAGCCAGTATGAAACCAAGGTGCCCCGCCACGGCGTGGCTCTGCTCCGGTTGACCCCGGCCCCTTGAAACAAATCCAACGTTGCCCTTTTAAAATCGGTCGGCAAACTGAATCCCCTGAATCATGATCACCGCTCCCGCCCCCGTGTCCTCCCGCCTCCAGGCTGACTATCACTTCGGCTACATCTGGCTCATCACCATCGTGGCCGCGCTTGGTGGTCTGCTGTTCGGCTATGACTGGGTCGTCGTGGGCGGTGCCAAACTGTTTTTTGAACGCTACTTTCACCTGACCAATGCCACCCAATCCGGCTGGGCCAACAGTTGCGCCCTTATCGGCTGCTTGTTCGGCTCCCTCTTTGCCGGCGCCTTGAGCGACCGTTTGGGCCGTAAAAAACTCCTGATCACCTCCGCCCTGCTGTTCGTCGTGACCTCCCTGGGCAACGCCGTAGCCCCAACTTTTTCCATCTTCGTCATGTGGCGCATCCTCGGCGGCGTGGCCATCGGCCTGGCCTCCAATCTCTCGCCCATGTACATCGCCGAAATCGCCCCGGCCCAAATGCGCGGGAAACTGGTCTCCATGAACCAGCTCACGCTGGTCGTCGGCATTCTGCTGGCGCAATTCATCAATTGGTATCTGGTGCGCAACCTGCCCGCCGGGTCCACCGATGAATTCATCCAGAATTCCTGGTACGGCCAGACCGGCTGGCGCTGGATGTTCGCCCTCACCGCCATTCCCTCCGCCCTGTTTTTCATCGGCATGTTCTTCGTCCCCGAAAGCCCCCGCTGGCTGGCCAAAAACGGCCGTCCCGACGCCGCCCGTGCCATCCTTAAAAAGATTGGCGGCGACACCTACGCCTCCGCCGCCCTGGCAGAAATTGAAGCCACGCTGGTCAATGAAACCGCGCGCGTGGATTTCCGCGAACTCTTCCAACCCCGCCTCCGCCGAGTTCTCCTGCTCGGCCTCGGCCTCGCCGTCTTCCAGCAATGGTGCGGCATCAACGTTATCTTCAACTACGCCGAGGAAATCTTCCGCTCCGCCGGTTATGACATTTCATCCGTCCTGAAAAACATCGCTTGGACCGGTTCGGTAAACATGGTCTGCACCTTTTTCGCGCTGGGTACCGTGGACCGCTTCGGCCGCCGTCCCATGATGCAATTCGGAGCCGCCAGCCTGGCCGTCATCTATTCTGCTTTGGGTTGCTGCTATTACGCCCATGTCACCGGCCTGCCGGTACTATTGCTGGTCCTGGCCGCGATCGGTTGCTACGCCATCTCCCTCGCCCCCGTCACTTGGGTGGTCATTTCGGAAATATTTCCCAACCGCATTCGCGGAGCCGCCATGGCCGTCGCCGTCGCCGCCCTGTGGCTGGCCTGTTTTCTCCTGACCTACTCCTTCCCCAAATTGAACGCCAGTCTTGGTGCCGCTGGCACCTTCTGGCTCTACGCCACCGTTTGCGTGGTCGGGTTCCTCTTCATCTGCCTGCGCCTGCCGGAAACGAAAGGCAAATCCTTGGAACAAATTGAACACGAACTCGTTGACTCCCAGAATCCCAACCATTCAGTAAAATCATTTTAAGCTTCTATCTGTCATACACTTGGAAGATCACAAAATCAGCCAGGCACTCTTTGCTATCCAATTGGCGAACGACCTTTGGGTCGGCATTAATATCCAGCGATAGGTAACTGGCAATCGGCAGGCCATACAAAAAACACCAAGTTGGTTGTAACTGTTTTTGACAATTCTGCAAAACGTGTTAAAGTAATCCGGTACACGGAATAAAGGTTTTACCTATTCCCGTGGTCGGGATGGATCGGAATAATTCATCAAATAGTGTCTGGAATAGATGAATTGAGGGAGACAGCATTCGATATTTTCTTACTCAGAAGCGCTAATTCACAAAAAAGGGGTGGTCTCAAACGTTAATTTGTTGGATTATCTAAGTGATTTTGTGTCTACCTGTATAGGAACGAAATTCTGCGTTTATGTTGCTTTTGGAGGAAATTGGCCGTCTTGGTTTTCCCTCCAATTGCAACCATTGCCTGCGCTGACAAAAAAGACACAATCCGCTATCGATCAATTAGTTGGACATCATTACCCCTTCACCAGCAGCGCTGTTTTTATGGTCCCTGTGTCGGAAATGCATGGGTTCCATCTGTTTTTATTTGGTCGTCAGGGAGGTCTGCTATGATCGGGTCGTCACCCGTCGTACCCGAAACTCGGCACTCACACCGGGTCAAAGGTGCTTCTTCTAACCGCCGGGGATTGCAACGAAGACCAGCAATTCTCCATGAGCGGACACCTGCGGCAGCCCCAATGTCAAACTACACCCCGGTAAAGATTTCCCGGTGGCAACGGTTTCTGCCCGCAATCATCGGTTGGGTGGCCTTTTTGGTGTATAGCGCCACCCTTTGCCGCGGAATTTCTCTGAACAACCTGCCGCTGACCGCTGCCTTGGCCGGCTGGCATGCCACTCCCGTCACTGGGCAGCCAGTTTTATGGCTGGTAACAGCCCCATTTCGATGGTTGCCGCCGGGATGGATACCAATCGCAGTTAACCTGTTATCTGCCGCCTGGGCCGCTATGTCTCTGGCTTTGCTGACGCGATCGGTGCAATTATTGCCGTTGAACCGTCTGCGGGTGCAAAGAATGTTTCTGACCGGTCATAGCGGCCGGTTTCTCCGGCCGGAAGCCTGGTTGCCGCCGGTGCTGTCAGCGCTGGCCTGTGGACTTTCCTTTAGCTTCTGGCGGGATGCCACCGCCGGCACCGGAGCCATGCTCGATTTGCTGATGCTGGCCGCCACGCTCTGGAGTTTGCTGGAGTATCGGACCAGCCGGAAACGAATCTGGCTGTCCCGGGCGGCGCTGATCTGGGGCCTGACCATGGCGGAAAATTGGGCCGCCCTGCTTACGCTGCCACTGATCCTCTTTTCGGCAGTATTGCTTTTTTACTCACGTTACCTGGCTTGCTCCAAAAAAATCCTGCAACAACCCAGCCGGCGTATGCAGGCCGCCGCCCTGCTTCAGTTCCAGCACCGGCGCCAGTGGCACCTTTGCAAATGGATGTTCATCGGTCTCTCCGTGTCCGCCATCCTGCCCCTGTTCAACTGGCTTTCCCCGGGCATCCATTGGAGCCTGGCACACGGTATCCTGGAATCCCTCCGGGCGTTGAAACAAACTTACGCCTTGGTGTATTGGGATTATCAGGCTTCCACGCTGGACACCATTCTATTGCTGGCCACTGCCTGTGTCTGCCTCTCGCTGCCCTTGCTGCTAAAATTTAAACGTGAACCCAGCTATCAATCTTCGGTTCAGGGTCGTCTCCAGTTGCTGGGCCTGCATCTGTTTTATGCCTTATGCCTCACCGGTTGCCTCTGGCTGACGCTGGAGCCGGCCATCGGGCCGCAGGCCATTCTCCAAAAAACACTGAATCTTGCCACGCCACTCACTGGCTTGATGTATGTAAATGCGCTGTGTATCGGCTATCTGGCCGCCCATTTTCTCCTCATTTATGGCGCGGATCTGGCGGCGATCAGCTGGTCAAACCGTCGATTCAATCCGCCACCGTTCCTGCCCCAAGGATCTCGTTTATTCATCCTGCCTGCCATGGTCATCCTGCCACTGGCGCTTGCCAGCCTGCTGGTGGCCAGAAGTCTGCCCGCCATCAACCGGCCCAACCAGCTCGCCTTGGTTACCTACGGTCAGCAGATCCTCCAAAGCCTGCCCGCCGGTGGCGGACTGGTTCTCACGGATGATCCGGTCAAAGGCGAGGTACTGCAAGGGGCGGCCAGCCAGTTGGAGTACAACCGCTGGCAGGCGGCGGATACCAGCCAGCTCTGGTCGCCGGATTACCGCCGCCATCTGCGGTTGACGCCCGCCACCGTGCCAGCCGATAACGACAACCCCGGCGAAGCCGGACTTTTCTCCTGGCTTTCCAATCTCCAAGCCAGCCAGCCGGTTTATTATTTGCCAACCGGATTCGGGAACCTGTTGGAATGGTTTCTGCCGGAACCCGGGGTGTTCGGCCAGGCCTTACACCCCGCCCTGGCCTCCCGCCCGGCCGGGCCCAATTTAACCCCTCCCGCTTTTGCCAGCGGTGAACAATTTTGGAACCAGATCTGGCTTTCCACCCTGGCTGCCTGCCGGGTTCCGGAAGGACTTTTCCCGGCCAATGGCCGTTGGGAAGAAAAGCTGCACCTGCGCACGCTGCCGGATGAACAATCACACCTCCTGCTCGAATGGTATTCGGCTGCCCTGAATACCTGGGGGGTGGAACTGCAACGCAGCGGTCATCTGGCCGCTGCCGGCCGCCGGTTTGAACAGGCCAGTTATCTGAACCCGGATAATTTCATCGCCCGCATTAATCTCACCACCAGCCATGCGCTGTTATCTGGCCGTCCGATCACCTTTGCCGGTTCGTCCGGCATCATTGGCCAGTTGAATGATTCCCGTCAGCTCTTGCGAGCCCTGCCCCGTTACGGTCCGGTTGATGATCCGCTTTTTTGCTGCCTGCTGGGCAGCATCTTCACCCATCAAAAAATGGAACGCCAGGCGGTTGAACAACTGGAACGTGCCCGCCAACTCTCGCCCACCGCTTTCGCCCCGGGTATCCTGCTGGCAGAGCTCTATGCCGGCACCGGCCAGTCGGCTAAATTACGATCCACCCTGGATCAACTGGAATCCCTCGCCGCCAGCCAGCCGCAAAACCAGGCTCTCGCCGACCGGCTGCAACAGTTTGAAACCCGTATAAAGTCCCATCAGCAAACCACCATCGACACTCCCCAGGGCGTTTCCCAGCAACTGAATCCGGCTCCCATCGCTCTTGAAAACGACTTTAACGGCTGCATCGCCCGTAACGATTTTGCCGGGGCCATGCAGGTCATCGACCGGCAACTGGTCCGCACGCCCGGCAATCTGAAAGCCCGGGTGAACCAGGCGGGGGTGTTTATTCTAATGGGGCAGCTGACCAATGGTCTGAATGCCTTGAGTGAAGTCATTGCCACCACCAACCTGCCCTTGGCCCGTCTGGACCGGGCCAATGTCTGGTTGAAACTCGGCAATCTGGCGGCCGCGGAAAATGATTATCGAGCCGTCGAATTATCCGGGGAAGAATCCTTTCAGGCCAATTACGGGCTGGCCCGGGTGGCTCAGGCCCGCCATGACACCAACCAGACCATGTTCTACCTCGAACGGTGTCTGTCCTGCGCCCCCGACCCCGCCACCCGCTCCAAATTGAAATCCACCATGCAATCGTTGACCCTGCGCGATAAAACCTGACCGGTTAAGAACGTCCCCAACCGCCCGCGAACAGGAAGATACAATTTGCCGGTGAGCCGGAGATTGCGAAACATACCAGGCGGCAAACTATCAATTCACCTTCCGGTTTTTCTTTGCCTCGCACCCCCTAATAATTGTAATAATTAGGTCCCTTAAGACCGTGGGTTTATATATTAACAAATCATGCACGAAATACTATTGATGATCCATGTCCTGCTGGGCGTATCCTGCATGGTGGCGGCCGTCTGGCTGTTCGTGGATGTCCTCCACGCCAGCGCCGCCAATCAGCAGCGCATCACCCTCCTGAGCCGTTTTATTGCCCTCGCCATGTGGCTCGCCTTTCTCGTGGCAGGTTACTGGTACGTGAAGCTGTACCCGGCGGACAAAGCCATCATTCTCAAAGGTCCCTGGCCTTTCGCCCACAGCTTTTTCATGGAGACCAAAGAGCACCTGGTCATCCTGCTGCTCCTGCTGACCACCTACCTGCCCATCGTCGCCGCCAATCAGTTGGCCCAAAACAAAGATGCCCGCAAAATAACGCTCTGGGTCGCCGCCCTGATCGTTCTGCTCGCCTTGGGCATGGAAGGCGAAGGTGCCATCATCGCCATGGGTGTGAAAGTCGCCTTGCTGGCCCGCTAACCCCAAAACGCATATGGAAAATTCCACTACCTCAAAATACACCAATTCCTTCGGCGTTGCCCTGGCCGTAACCAGCGTGGCCAACGCCCTGCTCGTTGTCATCAAAGAGAAAAGCCCCGCCGTACAGGCCGCCATGAAAAGCCTCACCGGCCATCACTGGATCACCCACGCTACCGTCACCGTGTTGCTCTTTTTTGTGTTAGGCGGCATCCTGTCCCGCGCCAACGGCGGTCAGGGCGTGAAGCTGACCATCAATTCCCTGATCGGCACCGTGGTGGGTGGCGTGGCCTTGGGCGCGCTCATCATCACCGGATTTTATCTGGTCGCCGATTAACCATTTCTCCTCTCACCATGCTCCCGCAACGATCATTCTGGCTCGGCACCAGCCTGCTGCTGACCACCGGCCTGCTCACTCTGAAAACCTACGGGGGCCCGCCCTTTTTAACGGACGATCCCGAGCCGGTCGATTACCAGCATTGGGAATTTTACGTCGCCTCCATTGACTCCAAAACCGCCGATGGCTGGTCCGGCTCGGCCCCGCATGTTGAGTTGAATTACGGTGTCGTTCCCAATGTCCAACTTCACCTCATCACCCCGCTCGCCTACGATGCCCCCGCCGGTGACCAATCCCATTATGGTTATGGTGACACTGAACTGGGCGTGAAATTCCGTTTCCTCCAGGAATCCGGCCGGCTGCCGCAGGCTGGCATCTTTCCCCTCGTCGAACTTCCCTCCGGCCGGGCCGCCGATGGTCTGGGCAACGGCCGCGCCCAATTATTCCTGCCCCTCTGGCTGCAAAAAAGCTGGGGCTCATGGACCGCCTACGGCGGCGGTGGCTACGGCTTCAATGCCGGTGCCGGCAACCAAAACTGGAACTTTGTCGGCGCCGTCTTGCAAAAACAGGTGTTAACCAACACCCTCATCGGCGCGGAAATCTACCATCAATCCGCCCAGCAAATCGGCGGCCGCGACAACACCGCCTTCAATCTCGGCACCGTCATTGACTTCACTGAACAGCATCACCTGCTCTTCTCCGTCGGCCGCTCCATTGACGGCCCCGTGGATTTTCAATGCTATATCGCCTACCAGTTCACGTTTGATAACAGCCTGTTCCACTTCTGGAACAAACTGCAACATTAGAGCGTTTTAAAAAATAATGTAGCCAATCTGAGCGAAGATTTTGGGTTTGGGCGAGGCTTTGGCGAAGGCGCAGGTTTGACGAACCCTGTAACTGAGCCGAAACGAAGCCCAAACCCAAAAAGACCGCTCCTTCCCTTGTCCCCAACCGAATGGCTATAGTGTTTTTTAATACGCTCTAATCCAGTGGCTGCGACGACCCGCCGCAGAAAAGGTGAAGGCGACGCCCCCGTCGCCCCCTCCGCTTGGCCCGCCGCCACGCAAAAACAAAAATGGCGCGGATTGCTCCGCGCCATGAATTAATTGTCCGTTAACGCTCCGCCCGATTACACGGTGTACGTGCTGCTGGAGGTCGTGCCACCACGGCCGGTCCAGTTGGTATGAAAGAATTCGCCGCGGGGTTTGTCCACGCGTTCGTAGGTGTGGGCGCCAAAGTAGTCGCGCTGGGCCTGGAGCAGGTTCGCCGGCAGCACAGCCGAGCGGTATTGATCGTAAAACGCCAGCGCGGTACTGAAGGCCGGCACGGGAATGCCCTTTTTGGCCGCCGTGGCCACGATGTTGCGCCAGCCCTTCTGCGATTTCTTGATCTCGCCGCGGAAGTAGTCATCCAGCAGCAGATTCGCGAGCTTGGGATTCGTGTCGTAGGCTTCCTTGATCTTGCCCAGGAACGCGCTGCGAATGATGCAGCCACCGCGCCACATCAGGGCGATGCCGCCGTAATTCAGATGCCAGCCGTATTCCTTGCCGGCCGCCCGCATGAGCATGTAACCCTGGGCGTAGCTGACGATCTTGGAGGCGTAGAGAGCGCTCATGATGTCCGCAATGAAAGCCTTTTTCTTCTCGGGATTGGCGGCAATGCTCGTGAGCGCGGGGCGCGGGCCCTTGAGCTTGCGGGAGGCCTTCACGCGTTCGTCCTTCAGCGCGGAAACGCAGCGGGAATAGACGGCTTCGGCCATGAGGGTGATCGGAATGCCCAGGTCCTGGGAATTGATGACAGTCCATTTGCCGGTGCCCTTCTGGCCGGCGGTGTCGAGGATCTTGTCCACCAGCGGCGTGCCGTCCTCATCCTTTTTGGCGAGGATGTCGCGGCTGATTTCGATCAGGTAGGAATCGAGTTCGCCCTTGTTCCATTCGGCAAAAACAGTGTGCATTTCATCGGCGGTCAGCCCCAGGCCGTTCTTCAGAATGTTGTAGGCTTCGCAGATGAGCTGCATGTCACCGTACTCGATGCCGTTGTGGACCATCTTGACGTAGTGTCCCGCGCCGGCTTCGCCGACCCAGTCGCAGCAGGGCACGCCGCCATCCACCTTCGCGGAAACGGCCTGGAAAATCTCCTTCACAAACGGCCACGCGGCGGGCGAACCGCCGGGCATGATGCTCGGGCCTTTGCGCGCGCCTTCTTCACCACCGGAAACACCCGTGCCGATATAGAGCAGACCTTTGCTCTCGACATATTTCTGGCGGCGGTTGGTGTCGTCAAACAGGGAGTTGCCGCCGTCAATGATGATGTCGCCGGCTTCCAGGTACGGCAGCAGCTGTTCGATGAATTCATCCACCGGCTTGCCCGCCTTGACGAGCATCATTACGCGCCGCGGACGCTTCAGCATGGCTACCATTTCCTGGATGGAATGCGCGCCGAGCACCTTGGTGCCCTTGGCTTCGTTCGCGAGGAAATGATCCACCTTTTCGGTGGTCCGGTTGTAGGCCACGACGGTGAAGCCGTGGTCGTTCATGTTAAGAATGAGGTTCTGACCCATCACGGCCAGACCAATCAGTGCGATATCGCCTTGAGGTTCCATAAATTTATGAAACCAACATACAAAATGCAGCGGCAGCGGCGAGCAAAATCCACGGTCAAAAAGAGCCACTAACCCGCCCAGAAAAGCTTTTGGCAAAAAAAAGCCGGTTTTGGCCGGCGGAATGGCAGGACATTGGGGGCCCATTGTAGCCCCTGCATGTCCCCGAAATGAAGGCTGAAGTCTCGCAAGGTTTTACGCAGTCCGAAGCGAATCGCCAAACAAAGCCAAGCCGATGGCATCACTCATGCCGACCCAGATTCTTGGACTTGGTTCTGGTTCTTCCAAGAAACCAATCAAATTAGGTTGGACGAACCGTTTAACTCGCGGTTTAATGCGCTGCCGACTCAAAGGAACCAGCATGACCGCCAAAACATTTATCCCTGTTATTACGGCCCTTGCCGTCCTTGTGTGCCTGCTCCCCGCGAACGCCGCGCAGCCACGGCCCTTGACTGGTCACGTGCCGGCAGCCATCGCCCGCCTCCATTTGCTGCCCAACGGCCGGCTGGCGCCCACCAATCAACTCTGGCTGAGTCTCAGCCTGCCCCTGCGCGACCGCGCGGGCCTGGAAAATTTCGTGGCCTCGGTTTCCGATCCGGCCAGCCCGAACTTCCGCCATTACCTGACCGGCGACGAATTGACTACCCGGTTCGGCCCCACCAAGGCGGATTATGAGGCCGTTAAAAACTTCGCACAATCGAACGGCCTGGCCATCGCTGTGCAGCACGACAATCGTTTGGTGCTGGAAGTGACGGGATCGGTCGCAACGGTCGAAAAAGCGTTCCATACCACCCTGCGCACCTACCCGCATCCCACCGAAGCGCGGGATTTTTTCGCCCCGGAGACCGAACCCGAGGTGGCGGCCGGCCTGCCGGTGGTCAGAATCAGCGGCCTGAACAATTTTTCCCGACCTCACCCCCGGCGTACGGAACACCGTGCTTCCTCGTTCCAGGCCAAAAACGGTTCCTCGCCAGACGGGAACGGCTACATTTTTGGCAACGATTTTCGCAATGCCTACGCGCCCGGCAGCCCCCTGACAGGCGCCGGCCAGAGCGTCGGACTGTTTGAATGGGACGGTTCTTATGCCGCCGCCGTGTCCGCTTACGCCAAGGCGGCCGGTGGCGGCCGGACCAATATTACCATCAAGTATGTCCTCCTCCAGGGATTTAACGGCACCCCCACCAGCAATGGCGGCGAACCGGAAGTGGACATGGACATTGAAATGGTCATGGCCATGGCCCCGGGTTTGTCCAGGATTGTCGTCTTTGAAGGCAATCCCAACCTCATCAGCCCACTGGCCATTTTGAACACCATGGCCGCCAGCAACTCCATCAAGAGTTTTAGCTGCTCGTGGGGCTGGTCGTCCGCCGATGAGCCCTATACGAACACCGACGCCGTCTTCCTGGAGATGGCCGCCCAAGGCCAGACCTTTTTCAATGCCTCCGGCGACAGCGGGGCATTTACCACCGGCGCCAGTTCCGCCAACGGAGTGGACAACTCCGCACTATACAATGCTCCCTCGAGCACCCCCTATATCACCCAGGTTGGCGGCACCACCTTGCAGCTCAATGGCAGCGGCGCTTCGTGGAACTCCGAGACTGTTTGGAATGATGGTTTGGATTCGACCGGCGATCACTTCGACAACAGCGCCAGCAGCGGCGGCGTGAGCAGCTATTATACGATTCCCAGCTGGCAGACGAATATGACCAATTTGACCAGCCGGGGCGGCTCGACCGGTCACCGGAACATTCCGGATGTGTCGGCCTGCGCGATCAATATTTATGAAATTCTCGGCCGGAAAGCCACGCCCGATGACTATGGCGGTGGCACGAGTGCCTCTGCGCCGTTGTGGGCTGGTTATCTCGCGCTAGTCAATCAGCAGTTGGCAGCCCAAGGCCAGGCCAGCGCCGGCTTCATCAACCCCGCCCTGTACGCCCTCGCGACCAGTTCCAATTATCTCGCGTACTACCATGACGTCACCTCGGGCAGCAACATTTGGGTAAGCAGTCCCAATTTGTTTTACGCCAACACAGGCTATGATCTGTGCACCGGCTGGGGTACGATGAATGGCACCAATCTGATCAACGCCCTGACGCTTACGCCGAATGTGGCGTTGCTGGCCGCCCAGGTGGCTGGTACCAACTTTCAATTTCGGTTCCAGACCCGTCCCGGCGCCAGTCATACGGTTCAATACCGGACCAATCTGGTGGCCGGGAGCTGGCAGGCTTACACGAATTTTACCGGGGATGGAACGTTGAAGACCATTGTCATTTCGCTCACGAGTTTTGGACCGGCCAAACAAGGCTTCGTGCGCGTCCAAACCCAGTGAAATTTTGGAATTATTCCTTCGGTTCTGATCGTCATGCACTAATCAGTACGCCAACATTTTGATGTCAGGGTTGAAGCCACCAGCCCCCCATATTGAATGCAGCACCTAAAGTACAACTGTCATCATCATTCCCCTAAATTGGCGATTGGCCTTTGAAAATTGAAAATCAAAACTATCCAAGCCGCTCGTAATTAAATTCGGTGCCCCATCCCCCTCACCCTTTCATGCCCGCCGTTTTCAACCGCTCCTCCGCCTGCTCATTCGTGAGATTTTCCCGGGCGCGCAGCACGGCCATGCCCACCACCGGCGGATAGGCCTGGTCGGATTTCATGCGGGGCTCCACGTATTCCACAATCTCAAACAGCAAGGCATTCGCCGCTTCGTAATTCAGCCCCGTCAGCTTGGTGATGTAGCGGGTGGCACGATCAATCAGCTTCAGATTGCTGGGCACCACCCAGATCATGTAATTGCCCATCACGCGTCCCAATCGAACCATGGTACAGGTGGACAGCGCATTCATGACTAGCTTCGCCGCCACGCGAGTGACGCCATCCAGCAGCATCCCGGAAACCGGCACCGGCACATGAAGCAGCAGTTTGGTCGTATCTTTTTTATTCACTTCATCGTAAAGTTCGGCAAAACCGTCTTCCGGCCCCACAAACATCACGGCCGTCTCATCCCCATTTATAAACGCATGTTCAATGCAGTGCTGCCAATACCGCTTCCAGTCACCCAATTCACGTTCGCCCAGCACCACCACTGCCCCACCCCCGCCGGCGTGCGGCCGGATCGGCAGCCCATCCAGGCCAATATGGAACCGCATCAATTCGCGGGCATTGATCTTGCGCACGGTTTCCACGGTGCGGGCAAACTTGTCCGGGCTCACCAGTTCGCGAATGGCCTCCTCGCTCCAGTCCACGCAGCGCGGCTGGCGTTTCAGAATATTTTCCCAGGCCTCGGACGCGTGCGGTTCCGGAATGAACAGGAAGGCCCACGATTCGGTGGCCGTGGTATCATCAAATTTCCGGAATGGCGGGGTGCAATACGTCGGTGAACGTTCCGTGGTGTCCGTGAGCACATCAATGCCCAGCCGATTCGCGTAATAATTGTTCTTCTTGCCCGCGCGATAGATTTTCTCCTCCACCTCCACCAGTTGGGCCAGCTTGCCCAGAAAATCCGGGGCCAGCAGACCGGCGTGCATCTGCTCCACCGCCGCCAGAAATTCCTGCGCCACCCCCTCCGTTTTTTCGCCAAACAGCTCCCGCATCGCAATCTCCAGGATGCTCAGCATCACACACAACTGAATGGAGGTCGCCTGCATCCGCGTGGACCCGGTGATCGCCATCGGCCCCGTGGTCAGATTGATCTTTTCAATCCGGCTGTCCTGGATGACCTCGCGGCTGCGCTGAAAATCATCGCACAGGATGTCGTCCGGATTGTTGTACACGAAATAAACCTTCGCGCCCGCCTCAATGCCCGCCCACGCCGTACCGATCACAAAGGAGGTTTCGCCCCCCTCCGTGATGGCAAACACGACATCCCGCGATGCCACTTCCAGATCGCGCATCTGTTTTTTGCCAAAATCCGTATAATCCTCGAAGCCCTCGACCGATTTGATCAGGGCAAAATCGCCCCCGGCCATCACGCTCATGGTGCGCGTTTCCCAGGCGCTGTGCCGCCGTTTGCAAAAGTCGCGCCAGATCGAATCCAGCAGGATGCTCAACCGCCCGGTGGATCCGCAGCCGGTAAAAAAGATCCGCCCATTCTTCTGAATCGCATCCCGCACCACGGCAGCAACCGTTTCCGCCCTACCGGATTGCACGAATTGCCGGAACGTGGCCAGCACGTCGCGATCGGTCTCAACCAGCAGCTTCAAGGCGGCGGCGGTATCCTGCCGGGCCGTTTCACTCAGGTTGGCGGTTACGGGATGGGACGATTCCGTCACCAGCACCCCCAGTTTGAACTGGCTGCTGATTTGCAAAAACTCTTCCGACCGTCGTTGGGACGTTTCACTCATGCTAATGAGTTAATGAAATTGTCAACGACCTGTCACGCCGATAAGATGAGTCCGTGCTTTCCGCCCAACAACTGGCCACGCTCAACGCGACCGGCTGCGAGATGGCGTTTGATAACCGGACGCGGCAGCTGTACGCCACGGACGCCTCACCCTACCAGCTCGTGCCCCAGGCCGTGGCCTTTCCCCAAACCCTGAAACAGGCGGCAGGCGCCATCCAGGCCGCCGCGCAGGCGGGCATTTCCGTGACCCCGCGCGGTGCCGGCACCGGCCTTTCCGGCGGCGCCATCGGCGATGGCCTGATCATTGATTTCGCCCGCTATAACCGGGAAATTTGGGAGTTCGACAAGGAACGGCGCACCGTCCGCGTCGGTGCCGGCGTGGTGCTGGACCAGCTGAACCGCTTTCTCAAGCCCCAGGGCTTCTGCTTCGGACCGGACGTCGCCACCAGTTCCCGGGCCACCATCGGCGGCATGATTGCCAATGATTCCTCCGGCGCGCACACCCCCGTATACGGCACTACCGGCCAGCACGTGCGCGAACTCGATATCGCCATGGCCGACGGCAAAATGATTCGCGTCGGCCACAAAGGCAACGTGTTGCAACACCAGCGCAACATCGTGGAAGATCTGGTCACCCTGAACGCGCTGCAAATCACCGAACGATTCCCGGCCGGCATGCTCAAACGCTGGGCCGGATATGGTCTGACCCGGGCCCTCGAAAATCCCGGCAGCCTCATTCCCATCCTGTGCGCCAGCGAAGGCACCCTGGCCGGAATTTTTTCAGCCGAACTGAACGTTGTCCCCCTGCCCGAGGAAACCGGCGTGGGCCTCATTTTCTTTGCTTCCGTGGCCGAAGCCATGCAGGCAACGCAGGAGTTGCTCGACCTTAAGCCAGCCGCCATCGAACACGTGGACAGCCCCCTGTTCGATCAGACCCGCGGCAAGCGCGAATTCCAGGCCGTGCGCGATTTGCTGGATCTGGACGCCCAGCCCTGCCGCTCCATCCTCATGGTGGAATTTTTTGAAGGCGCCAAGGATCGTCTCGCCCAGCTGTCCAAGCGCAAGCTCGGCCTGCGCCAGATGATCCTGAAATCTGCCCGGGAAAAGGACCTCGTCTGGACCATGCGCAAAGCCGGGCTTTCCCTGCTCACCAGTTGCAAGGGCGCCGCCAAACCCGCCTGCTTCATCGAAGATGCCGCCGTGCGCCCCGAAGTGCTGCCCGCCTATGTCACCGGGCTGGAAAAACTGCTCGCCCGCGTGGATGTCGTCGCCTCATTCTATGGCCACGCCGCTTCCGGCCTGCTGCACGTCCGCCCCGTGCTGGACATGCACGACACCCAGGATCTCCGCAAATACCGCGAAATCGCCGATGAAGTCGCCGCCCTCGTGGCCCAGTTCAAAGGCTCCCTCGCGGCGGAACACGGCGTCGGCATTGCGCGCACCGAATATCTGCCCCAGCAGATCGGCCCCGAACTGTATGAGGTGATGCGCGAGATCAAAAGCGCCTTCGACCCCAACAACCTCTTCAACCCCGGCAAAATCATCGGCGACGGCCGCTACCAGATCGATGGCCATTTACGCCAGGGTGCCCAGGACAAGATTTTGCTCCCCTTCGTGCCGGAACTCGCGTTTGCCGCGCGCGACGGGTCATTCATCTCCAACCTCGAACAATGCAACGGCTGCGGCGGCTGTCTCAAGCAGACCACCACCATGTGCCCAACCTACCTCGCGACGGGCGAGGAAAGCATGTCCACCCGCGGCCGCTCCAACCTCATCCGGGCCGCCTTGGAATGCCGGGAGATCGCGGATCCGTTACGTTCCGAGGAACTGGATTTCGCCCTGAGCAACTGCCTCTCCTGCCGCGCCTGCACCAGCGAATGTCCCTCCAACGTCAACATGTCGCTCCTCAAGGCCGAATTGCTCCATGCCCGCACCAAGCTGAACGGCCCGACCTGGTCGCAGCGGCTGGTCAGTTCTGTGGACATGCTGGGCCGCATCGGCACCACTCTGCCCTCGCTGACGAACCTGATGTTCGATTCGCGCTCGGTGCGGCATGTGTTTGGGCGGATTTTTGGGTTTGCCCCGGAACGCACCACCCCCGCCTTCGCGCACCAACGGTTCGACCGCTGGTTTGCCAAACACAAAAACACCGGCGAACCCACGCGGGGCAAAGTGATTTTGTGGGACGACACCTTTGTCCGCTACCACGAGCCGCACATCGGCCAGGCGGCGGTGAAAGTGCTGGAAGCCGCCGGGTTCGAGGTAACCCTGGCCACACAACGCAAATGCTGCGGCCGCCCCGCCTTCAGCGTCGGCAACCTCGACGAAACCAAAAAACTTGGTCAGCACAATCTGGCCCTGCTCGCCACCACCGATGCCGCCACCCCGGTCATCTTTCTGGAACCCTCCTGCTACTCCATGTTTGCCGAGGACTATGCCGAGCTAAAGCTGCCCGGTGCGGCCACCATCGCCGAACGCTGCTTCCTCTTTGAAGATTTCATCTTTGAACTGTTGGAGCGCGAGCCGGAGGCCCTGAGTTTTGCTACCAAGCAGGAACGCCTCGCCATCCATGTGCATTGTCACGCCAAGGCGACCTCCAGTCCCACCCGCATGCAACAACTCGCCTCCCGCCTCCCCGGTCGTGAAGCCGTGCTCCTGGAAACCGGCTGCTGCGGCATGGCCGGCGCGTTTGGCATGATGGAATCGAAATACGAACTTTCCTTGAAGATCGCCCAGCCCCTCATCGAGTTGATCAAGCACCAACCCTACGGCACCACCGCCGTCCTCTCCGGCACCAGCTGCCGCCATCAGGTGGATCACCTGACGCCAGTGTGCATCAAGCACATGGCCGAAGTCGTGGCCGATGCGCTGGCTTAGTATTCGGTGCGTTCTGCTCATCGTACACGGCTATTGCCGCAGATGCAGACAATCGCCCATATTTTCGTTGCATCCCAAAGGGATACAGGAAATTAGCCAGGGGTAAAGCCCATCTAATGGGCTGCCACCCCTGGTATCGCCTGACGATGTTTTTCCTTCTCCCATCGGATGCGAGAAGGTGGCCAGAGGCCGGATGAGGGTTCCCCGACGATGTTTTCCAAACAGGCGCGCAATACAATCATTGTGATTGCAATCATCTTCCCAGCTTCGAGGTTCAATTGTTCAATTCCAAGACGCACAAAATAGTTTGTCCAGTTTTCC
>CAIJGS010000356.1 GCA_903820285.1 uncultured Verrucomicrobia subdivision 3 bacterium
ATGGGTTTTTGGCTGATTATGGCAGGTATCCGGAAAAAATAATACGCGCTCACAGCGCACTCGGGTGGCAGGGCCGTGGTTATTGGGGAAAAACGGGGTAAAAAATTAAAAATTTGGCAATATCAGGAAAACTGATTTAATGAAACCCGCATAAACATTGGGTTAAAATGGGGGCGGGCGAAAAAGTCGCGGGAAAATTTCCCCAATCCGGGAAAAAGCCAATGTTTTAACGATAAAGACGCATTACCAGCGTGACGCTGGACCCAATTATTTTTAACCACGGATGGACGCGGATGGGGAAGGGGATTAACGCGGAGTCGCGGAGGTGGTGGAGGTGCGCAGAGAGGACACTTGGGAAAATATCCAATTCGCCGGGGGCCGACAATGGTGCGACAAGCAGCCGGTGTGGGAGTGGCGGTTGGGTTGCGGGATTGCGTTGGGGCGGGTGAGCCGGTTATTCTGCGGTATTGACGACGATTGATTGGATCAAGCTCGCGATTGTCGGCCCCGTATTTTTCATACTGGCACCGGCCTTCGGCTTTGTTTTGAAGGGTAAGGTTTCCTGGCAGCGGGTGGCCTTTGCCATGATGTGCTTCATGACGCTGAACGGGTTGCTGGGGCCGGGCAACTGGGGGCTGACGCTGGCGTCGATCGAGACTTACCGGGGACATACGAAGGGATATCACTTCTACTTCAACAACGCGATTGCGATAGCACTGATCGTGGCGAAATGGCTGGAGGATCCGAAGTCGGTCCGGCTCTTCCCCCCGGGGCTCGGCTGGTATCTGCTTTATTGTGCGATGTCCATGCTGTCCATGGTGAACGCCCCGAATTTCAACTATGCGCTGATGGCGGCGCACAAGAGCATTTTCACGGCGCTGCTGATGGTGGCGACCTACAACACGTTGCGGACGGATGATGACCTCAAATTCTTCCTGAAGGTAATGGTATACACCATGCTCTGGGAGCTCTATGTATGCCTGAAAATGAAATACCTGGGAGGGCGGTACCAGGTGAACGGGACGTTCGAACATCAGAATCCGCTGGCGATGTATTCGGTGCTGATGGGAATGATTTTTCTGGGCGTGGGAATGGGGCCGGCCTACAAGGGGTCAAATCTGCTGCTGGTGGGTTTTCTCGCCTGCGGAATCATTGTGGAATGCACCCTGTCGCGGGGGGCGCTGGTGATGTTCGGGCTGGGGGCGGTGGTGGTGACGGGAGTGAGCCTGGTGGAGAAGATCACCCCCCGGCGCATGGCGCTGACCATGACGATGGCGCTGCTGGGGAGCGTGGGGGCGGTGCTGGCGATGGGGACGATTATTGCGCGGTTCAATGACAAGGGCAACCAGGCGAGCGGCGAGTTGCGCGAGGTGATGAAGGACGCCTGCCGGGCGATGGTGGCGGATCATCCGCTGGGGATCGGGTGGAATAATTATGCGCTGGTGGTAAATCCGCCTTACCGGTATGCGGAGATTTATTATGACTGGCTGCGGGGCATGGGGCAGCGGCCGAATGAGGATGAACCGAATTCGGTGGTGGAAAGCCATTATTACTTGCTGCTGGCGGAGACCGGCTATGTGGGCTTGTGGAGCTGGCTGGCGGTGATGTTTGTGGGTTTGTGGCGCAATTTTCGACAGTTCGTGACCTTTGGCCATTCGTTCCGACGATGTCTGGCGCTGGGGATTGCCGCCGGTTGCGGCTTGAATTACACGCAGAGCATGCTGGAGCGCGTGCTAGTGCAGCCGCGCAATCTGATGATGTGGCTGATTGTGATGGGGATAACGGGCCGGCTGGTGACGATGCGGCTGGAAACCATCAGAGAACGAAAAGAAGGCATAATCCAACCTGAAGAAACCATATGAATCCAAAACAACTCCGTCCCTGGTGGCTCCGCAAACGGGTCCTGTTTGCGCTGGCATTTCCGATCGCCTTGGGACTGGCGGTAGTGATTGCCTTTCTGAATTCGGACGGCTCCAAGGTGGTGGTTTACAATCTGACGGGGCATACACTGCCCCCGTTGCTGGTGCAGGCATGCGGCCAGAGCCGGACGTTTACCGCAGTGGAGGACGAGGCTTCGGTCTGCCTGACGCTGAAATCGGCGGGTGAACCGTCGCCAGTGCATCTGGCGCTGGCAAAGGATCCGCCGTGGACGTGGGAGGGGGAGAGCATCCGGCCGCATGGCGGGATGACGGTGACGATCCGCATCCGGCCGGATAATCAGGTGGAGGCGTACCAGGATGTGTCGTGGTGGCGGCAGTGGTGGAAGTGAAGGGTGGGGGCGACCATATAGGGTGAAGCAGACATTCAGTTTGGGTTGTTTGCAGGTGTAGGCAGGAGATGCTGATTGAGGCCACAACCGCGTTGCGGTTGAAACTGATTTTGGGGCGTGTACCTAGGGTGGCTCGCCAGCTCGCTGCCCTGGTCTTGGGGCCAGAATCCCCAGGGATTTCGGTAGTGTCTAATTTACTTTTGGGGGCCCTTTTCCGTTGGCAATTGGGTTTGACACATGCAATGGGAGTGTCCGATGATTGAACTTCCAAAATATAATCATCTATGTCAGATACCGATTTGGCCGTCCTGAACGAAATTGTGAAACAGAAAAAAGCGGAACTCGACCCGCTCGCCTCAGATTCAGAGTTCTGGGAATTTTTTAGCGCTCAGCAAATTTTGCGCGACTACCAACTCGATCCCGAAGAAGTAAAATTTGGCATCGTCGGCCAAGAATCAAACTCATCCGCACAGGGAACGGATGGAGGCGTTGACTCGATTTATTTATTTGTTAACGGCAAGCTAATCCGTGATGTGGAGCAGGCGAAAGCCCTGTCTCAACACAAGTCACCCATTTTTGACATCATCATTATTCAGTCAAAAAGGGGCAATGCGTTCTCAATTGCCACTCTGAACCGACTTGCGAATACCAGCGAAAGCATTTTCAAAGTTGATCTGCTGCCGGAAAATTTCGCGGAGAAATATAACGGGCTGTTCTCTGATGCAATCAATTGTTTTCGCGAAGCCCACAAGGCGTTATTGACCCGCCACCCAACAATCAACGTTTATTACTATATCGTCTGTGGTGGAGATAGCGGGCTGATTGATAATAACGTCGAAGGAAAAGCGCGGGAATTGGAATTAAAAATTCAAAAATTGCTTCCAACAATTAGCACCTGCCAAGTTCATTTCCGGGGTGCCCGCGATACGATTGCGCTTTTTAACAAACCCAGAAAAGGCACCTTTGCAATCAAGTGCGCAAGTGCAGACACGGACGGCGCGGGTTGTTGGATGGCGTTGGTTAAGCTGGACGAGTATTTCAAGTTGATTGCGGAAGATGGGCAGATTCGCGAGTTTCTGTTTGAATCCAATGTGCGCGATTATGAGGGTG
>CAIJGS010000357.1 GCA_903820285.1 uncultured Verrucomicrobia subdivision 3 bacterium
GCCAAAGGAATAGATGTCCGCCCGCGCGTCCAGCGGTTCGCGTTTGAGCTGTTCCGGGGCCATGTAGCCCGGGGTGCCGGCGTTTTTGGCCATGCGCACGGGCTTTTCGGGGACGGGCAGGGCGAGGTCAAAGTCAATCAGCCGCACCGCGCAATTCCGGGAGATGAGCACGTTCTCCGGTTTGAAATCCAGGTGCATGTACCCGCTTTCATGGACGTGGCTCAGGCCCGTGGCCATATCAATGAGGATTTGGGCCACATTTTCCACCAGCAACGGGTCCTGTCGGGCATACAGCTCCTTGAGGTTGTCCGCTTCCACATAGTCCATGGTCAAATAGCAGGTGCCCTCCGCTTTGCCGTGCTCCACGTAGCCGACGATATGGTCGCTCTCATTCAACTGCGCCAGCACCTCGCAACCGCGCCAGAACTGGCGGCGGGCGGAGAAGCTGAATCGCAGCTCCCGCTTAAGCCGGCGCAAGGCGTAGGGCTTGCCGCGACCATCGGTTACGAGCCAGATCTCGGCCATCCCGCCGGAATTGATCAATTCCCGCAGGTAAAACCGTCCAAATTTTTGCTCTGCTGGATCACCAGCCAACGCGTGCGCCATACTTCTGTTTAATTAACACAGCCAGGCCCCGGGCGCGAATAAAAATCTGCCGGCGGGAAAAAGTTGCCAGTTGCCAAGCGGCAAAAACGTCTTATTGTGAAGCCTGTGCGACCGTTTCTGGCACTGCTCATCTATACTGTGGTTGTCTTTGTCGGCGGTGCCCTTATGGCGCCCGGCCTGTGGCATTTGGCCCAATGGGGGGCCCACCTGTTTCCCGGACATTTCTTTGAAGGTCTCGCCCATTGCCCGTTTCACCGTTTCATGGATCGCGCCTTCCTGATTCTCGCCCTGA
This sequence comes from uncultured Verrucomicrobia subdivision 3 bacterium, assembly GCA_903820285.1. Classification (GTDB taxonomy): domain Bacteria; phylum Verrucomicrobiota; class Verrucomicrobiia; order Limisphaerales; family UBA11358; genus UBA11358. Next base: position 899 of record CAIJGS010000357.1, read on the forward strand.
CCGGGCTTTGGCCGCTCCTGCGCATCTTGGGTGTGCGGTCGTGGAAGGATTTGGGCCTGGTTTCCCCCGCCGGTCAATGGGGCAAACTGCTGGGCGGCCTCGGTGCGGGTTTTATTACTCTGGGGCTGGTGGCCTTGCTGGCCGTCGCCGTCGGCGGTCGGCCCTTGGTCCATGCCATTGGCTTCGCCCGGATGGCCGGCATTTTTTTCAGCGCCCTCGGCACGGCGGCATTGGTGGCGGTGCTGGAAGAAGTCCTGTTTCGTGGCGGCATTTTTAACGGTCTGCGCCGGGTGATGTGGTGGCCCGTGGCCCTGACCATCGCCAGCCTGATTTATGCGCTGGTCCATTTTCTCCAGCACGGCGAAGTGACCGGCCCCGTCCATTGGTATTCCGGTCTCGCTCTGCTGCCCGCCATGATGGCCGGTTTTGCCGATGTTTCCGCCCTGGTGCCGGGCTTTTTCACGCTCGCCCTGGCCGGCCTGCTCCTGGGCCTCGCCTATCAAAAGACCGGCACCCTGTATTTTTCCATTGGCATGCATGGCGGCTGGATTTTCTGGCTGAAATTTTACCGGGCATTCACCACTGATGTGCCTGCCGCCACCACCTGGCTGTGGGGAACCGGCAAGCTCATTGACGGCTGGGCCGCGTTCTTTGTCCTGTTGCTCGCCCTGGCGGTTGTCTGCCGCTTTCGGCTGCCCGCCAAAAATGCCACTTTGGCCATGTCTTCATGACCCTGACGACGGCCCAGACGGGGTTGAAGGCGGGATGCAACACTCTCCTCGGATTCTTTTATCCGGAAATCTGCCAGCTTTGCCGGCATGAACCTGCCGCCGCCGCCGCCGGCTATGTCTGCGAATCCTGCCGGTCCCTCGTCCGCCCGGTCCGCCCCCCGTATTGCCGGAAATGTGGCCTGCCGTATGAGGGCGACCTGACCACCGAGTTTGAGTGCACCAACTGCCGCGACCTCGCCTTGCATTTCACCTCCGCCCGTTCCGCCGTCGTGGCCCGCACGGTGGTTTTGGAGGTCATCCACCGCTTCAAATACCAGCGCCATTTGTGGTTTGAACCCTTTCTGGCCGGCCTGCTCGTGGCCGAAGCCAGTCCGGCTCTGCGTGGCGGCGGCTGGGATTTCATCGCGCCCGTGCCGTTGCACCCCCTCAAAGAGCGGGAGCGCGAATTTAACCAGGCCGGTCTGCTGGCCCGGCATTTGAGCGCAGCCACCGGAATTCCCTTGAACGAACGGGCGCTTTGCCGTGTCTCAGCTACTGCCACCCAAACCCACTTGACCCGGGCAAAACGGGCCGTGAACATGAAAAATGCCTTTGCCGTTCGCAAAGGGGAACTGGTGGCCGGCCAACGGTTTGTGCTTGTGGACGATGTTTTTACCACGGGGGCAACGACTAATGCCTGCGCGCAGGCCCTGAAGGCGGCCGGGGCGGGGGAAGTTTGTGTCTGGACAGTTGCCCGCGGACTTTGAATAATAATAAACGAACATGGCTACGACATTTTTAGCGAAGACGGCGTTGGGCGTGGCGCAGGTGGAACCGGCGTTAACGCCGCCCACGGTAAAACCCACCCTGCCCAAGAAACCCAAGCTGGGCTCCGGCCGTTCCCGCGACCGCAAACGCGAAATCCCCGAGGGCCTCTGGATCAAATGTCCCTCCTGCTCCGCCATGGTGTTCGACAGCGAACTCGACGCCAACCTCAAGGTCTGCACCAAGTGCAGCCACCATTTCCCGATCGGCGCCCGCGAGCGCATTCATTCCCTCGTGGAAACCTGCACGTTTGAGGAAATGGATGCGGAACTGTCCAGCGTGGACGTCCTCAAATTTTCCGGTTACAAGGGCAAGCTGGATCGCGACCGCAAGGGCACGATGCTCAAAGACGCCGTCGTTACCGGTGTCGGCAAAATTGGCACCCATCAGGTGGCCCTTGGCGTTATGGATTTCAGCTTCATGGGCGGTTCCATGGGCTATGTGGTTGGCGAAAAGCTCACCCGCCTCATCGAACGCGCCACCGAAGGCAACTGGCCGGTCGTCATCATTTCCACCAGCGGCGGCGCCCGCATGCAGGAAGGTTCCATCAGCCTCATGCAGATGGCCAAAACCTCCGCCGCGCTCGCCTACCACGCCCAGCGCCGGCTCCCCTACATCAGCGTGCTGACGAATAACGATTACGGCGGCGTCATGGCCAGCTTTGCCGCCCTAGGCGATTTGATTCTCGGCGAACCCGGCGCGATGATCGGTTTTGCCGGTCCCCGCGTGATCAAAGACACCACCCACGCCGAACTGCCCCCCGGCTTCCAGACCGCCGAATTTCTGGTGGACCACGGCTTGATCGATGCCATTGTACCGCGCAAAGAAATGCGCGATCAATTGATCAAGTATCTGGACTATCTGACCACCGGCAAAAAGAACGAGAATTAAACCTGGCGGGATGTCTTTCTTTTCCGTCAAAGGCCGGGCGGGTGTGTCTCTGGCGGCCCTGTGTGTTCTGCTCACCGGGTTGTCGCGCCTGTTCGCTGCGGACGCTGCCACGGGCCCAACTCTCCGCCTTGATTATGGCGTGGGCGACCAGGGCTTCAACCCCGTCAGCGAATTCATGTACTTTGTTCCGCTCATTTCGCCGGAACATGTCATGCTCGCCACCAATCTCGGCAACACCCAATGCGCCCGTGTGGTTTCCTTCACCAACCGTATCACCGGAAAATCCTTCTCCGCCACCTGCGAATTTGAATTCACCGGCGACGGCGTGCAGCGGGACACCTTCGAGCATGTGGTGGGCATCCAACGCCATGAAAAGCAGCTCAAGACCACCCATTTGCTGGCCCACCAGCTCAGCGCCATCACCGTGGATGGCGACGGTTCAGGCATTGTGGAAATTCAGGGCACCCTGGTCAAAGGCCGGTACGTGGTGAACGAAGTGCGGATGCGCTTCAATGCCCGCGGCCGGGCCAGTCCCGTCAGCATCACCTTGGAGGACATCCGGTTTCGCGACGGCACGTATAGCTACGAAAATGAAACCGTGGCGCGGGTGAATGCCCTCCTGTTCCGGCGCAGCGCGGATCATCCCAAAATGGAAGTCACCCTGGCCTCGGTCAGGCGCAAGGATGCCCCCAATAATGCCTGGCAGAGCTTTCTGGGCGGTTTGAAGGGGGCGGCCGCCAACATGATGCTCCCGCCGCTGAACGTCGAACCTGAAGGCGAACAGGCCATGCTGGACTTCGGCCTGGCCTTGGTGACCAAGCAGCCGACGTTTACGTTTCCTTTTGCGCCCCGGCTGAAGACGGGAGCCAGTCTGGCACCTTGAGATTGCACAAATAAACGGATGCCATACATCGTGCCGCAGCCATCATGCCACTTCCAGAGGATATCATCACCAAGGTTCGTCGGGACTTTTCCGAGGATGACAGTTTGCACGTACTTCAGTTGCTGGCGGGACTGCAACAGGAGGACTCCGACCTGTTCAGCGACCGAATTTTACGGTGCATCGTCGTTACCGGTCGAGGCGTGGTTGAGAATATAATTTATGCTGTGAAGCTGGCGCGAGTTGACTGGCGCGATTTGATTATGTACACGGAATATGAAAGGGGAAACTGTGTCAGACTGTTATCGCTACCCTTTGGCATCCATCCGGAGGCAGGTGTATTAAAGCAATGGCTGGCTGGCCAGACCATCTTGGTTCCCGCAGCAGCGGGTCAAGGCGAGAATTGGACCATCGAAGTTTCTGAGATCCGCGAATGGCCGCTGGTGCAGGTGCATCCATTGTCAAAAGCCAGCCCGGAGGTGGTGGATCCCAATTTGTATTTTGCCGTAATGCGATTCTTGTGCGTTCGTGGATATAAAGAAATATCCGATTCAAACGCTTTTGAAACCAAGGCTTTTATCCAATACTGCATCCACCCGGATACGGGCGAATTCGAGTTTCAGAAATTTTGGTACCAGCCCCAAGACGTGAAAAAACGCGGCAAGTGGTGATAATGTCACGCCTGCCGCGTTCTTTGATTTACGGGAACTTGCCGCCCATCACTCCCCATCACGCGGCGGGAAGTCGAACGTAATCTTGCCCTTCCCATCCATCACCAGATACGCCGGGAACGGTTTGCCGGCCTTGGAAATGAACTTGTCCAGCAGGTCGCTCTTCTTCGTCGCGAGAATCTTCTGCGCCTGCGCCAGTTCAATGGGCTGTTCCAGGATGCTCTTGCCAATCTTGAATCGGCACGGCTTGGTATCCGACTGCGATTTCTCGCAGATGTAACCGCCCTCGGTATCAAAAATCTGACCGCCGCACTTCGGACATTTGCCGAGCGACACCATGCCCGTGAAATCAATCTTCGGCAGCGGTTCGGAGGATTTCACGCCGCGACCTTTCTTCTCACGGGGCGCGAATTCAAACGCCGTCTTGCCATCCTTCACAATCAGGAAGGCCTCAAACTTGCGGTTGGTCTTCTTCGAAATAAAACCCTTCAGCAAATCCGTCTTGCCCGTGCTGAGGAGTTTCTTGACCTGTTCCACCGAGATTTCCTGCTGCAAAATGATTTTGCCCGTGCGGAAATCGCAGCTCTTCTCGGCCCCCGCCTGTTTTTCGCAGACGTAGTTCATGCCGCCGTCAAACACCTGTGCGCCGCATTTTGGACATTTGCCCAGCGGTTCTTTGCCGGTGAAATCCATCGGGGCGGCCGCTTCGCCGTCCTTCTTGTCGTTGCCGAAATCGAATTCCACCTTGTTCTCGGCGTTCATTTTCAACACCGCCGCAAAGGGGAAACCTTGCTTGCTCATGAAGCCTTGCAACGGCCCGATCTGCCGTTCCGTGATCAGTTTTTCCACTTCCTCGGGCTCAAACATGCGGCTGCACAGGGTCTTCCAGAAGGCAAAATCGCAGCCTTCCTTCACGCACTGGTACTGCTTGTATTTCTCATGGATCTCGCCGCCGCACTTGGGGCAGGGGACCTTGAGCGTGCCGAAGTCGCCGGGAATGGTGTCGTGCTCAAACTGCTTGGCGCGATCTACAATGCGCCGGGTCATGTCGGCAATGCCCGCCATGAATTGATCGCGGCTGATCTGCTTGCGCTGAATCTGCTTGAGCTGGAATTCCCAGTCGCCGGTCAGCTCGGGCTTCGTGAGCTCCGGAATGCCCAGACCGTTGAGCAGTTCCATCAGCGAAAACGCCTTCGCCGTGGCCTGCAATTCCCGGCCCGTCCGGTGAATGTAACCTTCGTAAATGAGACCTTCAATGATCGCCGCGCGCGTCGCGGGCGTACCGAGACCTTTCTCGTTCATCGCCTCGCGCAATTCGTCGTCGTCCACCAGTTTGCCCGCGCCTTCCATGGCCGAGAGCAGGGTGGCTTCCGAGTATCGGGCCGGCGGTTTGGTGACGTTCGCCTTGACCTCGATCTCCGTGGTCTGCACCGTTTCGCCGGCCTTCACCGGGGCCAGACTCGGCGTTTCGTCGGAATCCGATTCCTTGCCGTATACCGTCAGCCAGCCGGGGCTGACCAGCACCTTGCCCGCGCTCTTGAAGGCTTCGCCTTCCACGCGGGTGATGCGCACCGTTTCCAGAAATTCCGCCGCCGGATAGAAAATGGCCAGGAACCGCTTCGTCACCATGTCGTACAGCTTCTGTTCCGGCTCGGACAAATGCTTCGGCGCCTGCGCGGTGGGAATGATCGCGAAATGGTCCGACACCTTGGCATTGTTGAAAATGCGCTTGTTTGGGCGCACCCAGTCGTTCTTCAGGATCGTGCCGGCAAAGGGGGCGTAGCTGGTCTCGCCCAGCATCTGCAACGTGCCGCGTACCGTGCCAATATAATCTTCCGGCAGGGCGCGTGAATCCGTTCTCGGATACGTCAGCACCTTGTGTTTTTCATACAGCGCCTGCGCCAGGCCCAGCGTGTTCTTGGCGCTGAACCCAAAGCGCGAGTTCGCATCGCGCTGCAAACTCGTCAAATCATAGAGCAGCGGCGACATCGACGTCGTGGGCTTGCTCTCTTCGTTGACAATGCCCGGTTTGCCGAGGCATTTGGCCTTCAGCGCTTCTGCCGTGGCCTGATCCCAAATGCGTTCCGCCTTGTGATGCTCATCCTCGGAGCGGACGAATTTTTCATCAAACCAGCGACCCGCATAGCTGCCCGCCGCCGCGCCAAACGTGCCCAGTACTTCCCAATAATCCTTCGAAATGAACTTGCGAATCTTCGCCTCACGCTCCACCACAATCGCCAGGGTGGGGGTCTGCACCCGGCCCACGGTGGTCTTGAAAAAGCCGCCTAGCTTGGAGTTGAACGCCGTCATGGCGCGCGTGCCATTGATGCCCACGAGCCAGTCGGCTTCGCTGCGGCTGATCGCCGCGTCGGATAGCGGCATCATCTCCTCATCCTTGCGCAACGTGGCAAACCCCTCCCGGATCGCCGCCGGCGTCATGGATTGCAGCCACAGACGCTGGATCGGCTGCTTGGCCTTGGTATGCCGGACAATATTGCGGAAAATCAATTCGCCTTCGCGGCCGGCGTCGCATGCATTAATGATGCGGTCCACGTCCGGGCGCTTGATCAGCTTTTGCAGCGCGCGCAACCGGCTGGCCGTCTTTTCAATCGGCTCCAGGTCAAAGTGCGGCGGAATCACCGGCAGACACTTAAACGTCCACTTCCCGCGCACGGCTTCGACGCCGGGTGGGGGAATGATGGTCAATAAATGGCCGACCGCCGACGAAATGACGTATTCGTCGTTCTCAAAATAGTCTTCCGACTTCTGGAACTTGCCGAGCGCCTTTGAGATGTCGCTGGCGACCGACGGTTTTTCCGCGATGATTAATGCTTTACCCATGCAATGCGGCCAATCTTTAAGCCGCACGACGGGTGTCTTGCAACTCATTTTTTTCATTTTAATTTTTAAGCGACCTCGGAAATCACCCGTTTTGGCCGGTCAAAAACCCGGTTTGAAAGCTCATAATCACCTTGTTTTAAAAGGGTAAAACGTTTTCGGGCCGCCGGCAATTTGCTGGTGATAAATTTTTGCGGTAAATACTTTTTGTTTTTTCGGTCTCCGCCAGTCTTGGGCAAGGAGGGAGACAAAATCGACTAATCCTGTCCAAGACTGGCATTGCGTCCAACGGCGACGTTCTGATTCCAAGGGCTGAAAGCCCGCAAGGTTATAGCCCTGGGTGCAGCGCGAAGCGCAAGCCCTGGGACAACAGAAATAATGTATTTCCCGGCCTGTAGGACCGGCACGCCGGAATACAGGACGCTGTGCCCGCCCTGGGCTATAACCTTGCGGGCTTTCAGCCCCTGGCCGGGGCGCGGCTGGTCTGGATGCTGCCACGCTCCGAGTTAACCCATTGTCCAACCATTGGCATTTCCCTGAAATTCGCATAAACTATCCCCGCATGGCATCGCCAGATAATATTGTCGTCATCCGCGACCTGACCAAACGCTATTCGCAGGGCGATATCGAGGTCACCGCGCTCAACCGCGTTTCGCTCAACATTGCGACCGGCGAGTTTCTGGCCCTCATGGGCCCCTCCGGCTCCGGCAAGTCCACCTTGCTCCATATCATCGCCGGCGTGGACCGCCCCACCAGCGGCGAATGCCACGTGCAGGGCGTGGATGTCGCCCGCCTCAACGAATCCCAACTCGCCGACTGGCGTAACCAGAACATCGGCTTCATCTTCCAGACCTTCAACCTGATCCCCGTGCTGACCGCCGCCGAAAATGTGGAGTTGCCCCTGCTACTCACCCAATTGAACCGGTCCCAACGTCGCAAACAGGTGGCCGCCGCCCTGGACCTCGTCGGTCTGAGCGACCGCTCCCACCATTTGCCCCGCCAACTCTCTGGCGGTCAGGAACAACGCGTCGCCATCGCCCGCGCTCTCGTGACCGATCCGGCGTTGATCGTGGCCGATGAACCCACCGGCAACCTCGACTCCCACAGCGCCCAGGACGTCCTCACCGCCCTGCAATCCCTCCGCCGGGACGCCGGCAAGACAATCATTATGGTCACCCACGATCCCAAAGCCGCCGCTTTTGGCACGCGCCAGATCCATCTGGAGAAAGGTGAACTCTCCTGATTTCCAATTTTCAAATGCCAATGGCCAATTTGACTTTAATGCGGTGATTTTTAACGAAACCACATCAATCCTTACCAAACCCAACGATTAGCCTATGAATGCCGAGGACATGAAGAAGCGGACCAAACAGTTTGCCTTGCGAATTTTGAAACTCGCGGATTCACTGCCGCGTACGCCATCCGGCCGGACTTTGTCCGGGCAGGTCGTCCGGTCGGGCACCTCGGTGGCGGCGAATTACGGGTCCGCCGGCAAGGCCCGGTCAAAGGCCGAATTCATTTCCAAGTTGGGCATAGCCGAAGAAGAGGCGGACGAGACCCAACTCTGGCTGGAGTTAATCGTTGAATCGGGTCAGGTCCCGGCCAAAAAACTGGACTCACTGTATAAGGAAGCCTGCGAACTAACCGCCATCATCGCCGCTTCGAGAATATCCGCGAGCCACAATAAATTGGCCATTGGCAATCGTAAATTGTAAATACCTTGTGACAATTCCGACGTTCATCCTCAAGAACGCCCTGCGCAACAAGCGCCGCGCCATCCTGTCCATCTCCAGCGTGGCCGCCAGCTTGTTTTTGCTGGTGACGTTGCAGGTGGCGTTGCGCGAACTCACCCTGCCGCCGGAGAGCGCCGGGGCGGAGTTGCGCGTGGCTGTGCGGAACCGCATTTCCCTCACCAATCCGCTGCCCGTCCGCCAGCGCAGCCTCATCGAAAAAATCCCCGGCGTCGCCGCCATCACGCCCTTCACCTGGTTCGGCGGCAAATACAAGAACGAAGGCGGCATGACCTTCGCCCAGTTTGCCATCGACCCCAAAGCCCTCGGCACCGTCTTTGCCGAGGCCAAAATGGACATGACCGGCTACCAGACCTTCGTGGCGAAAAAGGATTCCTGCGTCATCGGCAAGATCACCGCCGACAAGTATGACTTGAAGGTTGGCGACCGTTTTTCGCTCGATAGCACCGTCTATCCCGGTTCGCTCACCTTTGAAGTGGCCGGCATCTATTCCGGCACGCCCGATGACCGTAACATGCTCTTCCGCCAGGATTATCTCGACGACTCCATCGGCATGCCCGGCTACGTCGGCATGTGGTGGCTCAAGGTGACCTCGCCCGAGGCCATGCCCGGCGTCATTGCGACCGTGGAAAAGAGCTTTGCCAACAGCTCCGCCGAAGTGAAGGCCGAGAGCGAACGCGCCTTCCAGCTCGGCTTCATTTCCATGCTCGGTAACATCCGTATGCTCGTGGCCTCCATCAGCACCGTGGTGGTGTTTACCCTCGTGCTCGTGGCCGCCAGCACCATGAGCATGTCCATCCGCGAACGCTTCCGCGAACTGGCCGTGCTCAAGGCCCTCGGTTTCCGCCGCCGCGAATTATTCGCCTTCATCCTTGCCGAAAGTTTCGGTCTCTCCGCCGCCGGCGCCGTGCTGGGCATTGGCACCGCGTATGTGCTCTACACGTATGGCAATATCAGCCAGATGACCCATGGTATTCTCATCTCGTTTGAAGTCACGCCGCGCATCATCGGCTTTGCCGCGCTGGTGGCGGCGCTGCTCGGCATCGTCTCGGCCATCGCCCCGTCCCTCGCCGTCACCCGCATGAGCGTGGTGCAAGGACTCAAAACATTGGACTAACCTCATGGCCCTGCCCATCACCTACAACCTGCGCAACGTGATCATCCGCTGGCGGTCCACCCTGGCGACCATCATCGGTATCGCCCTGGTGGTGGCCGTGTTTGTGCTCGTCCAGGCGCTGGCGGTGGGCTTGGAAAAATCCGCCAGCAACACCGGCGACCCGCGCAACGTCATGATCGTCCGCAAAGGTTCTACCGCCGAATCCAGCAGCATGGTTTCCCTCGAACAATTTCAGACCCTCCATTACTGGCCGGAAATCGCCCGGGACGCCGCCGGCAAACCCATCGTGTCCGCCGATGTCCTCACCCTCATCAGCCAGCCGCGCATTGATGGCAAGGGTGAGGCCAACGTCTCCGTGCGCGGGCTCACCGCCATGGGCATGGAACTTCGCCCGCAAGTCACCCTCGTTTCCGGCCGCTGGTTTGCGCCCGGCAAACGCGAGGTGGCCGTCAGCTCCCGGCTCGCCCGGCGCTTCGCCAGCTTTCACATCGGCGATCAATTCCGCACCGCCGGCAACACGTTCACCGTCGTCGGCGAATTCGACGGCGGCAACACCGCCTTCGATTCCGAAGTCTGGATGGACGCCGACGAAGCCCGCGCGATTTTCGACCGGCAGAGTTATTCCAGCGTGCTTGTGCGCGCCGTCAGCCCGGCGGCGGCGCTCGCCATCAGCGCCAAAATTGACACCGATAAACGCCTGCCCTTGCGCGCCGATTCCGAGGTGAAATATTACAGCGAACAAACCTCCACCGCGCTGCCCATCAAAATCCTCGGCAACTTCCTCGCCACCGCCATGTCCATCGGCGCCGTGTTTGCCGCCATGAACACCATGTACGCCAGCGTCGGCGCGCGCACCCGTGAAATCGGCACCCTGCGCGTGCTCGGCTTCCGCCGCCGCACCATCCTCGCCGGCTTCATCCTCGAAGGCGCCTTGCTCGCCGCCATCGGCGGCGTCCTCGGCTGCCTCCTGTCGTTGCCCCTGCACGGCTATTCCACCGGCACCATGAGTTTCAACACCTTTAGCGAAACCGTTTTTCAATTCCGCATCACCCCCTGGCTCGCCTGCAAAGGCATCCTCTTCGCCATCACTGTCGGCATCCTCGGCAGCCTCCTCCCCGCCATCCGTGCCGCCCGTTTGCCGGTGATTGCCTCGCTGAAATCCGTCTGAACCGGAGCGCGGAGCATCCGCTCCGCGAATTTCGGTCAAATGAGTTCCAGCGTCACGCTGATTATAGCCAGGGCTGGTAATAAGGAGAAAATTGCTGGGGTGGCTCTCAGAACAATCCTCCGACAAATGCTTATTTCGAGGGCTGAAGGCCCGCAAGGTTATAGCCCAGGCAGTAGCGAGTCTGCGAGCGGAGGCCTGGGTAAATTCCATTAGATTATTCGCCGGCCTGTAGGGCCGGCACCACGTCAATGCACACCGGTGTTCCGGCCCGTCAGGCCGGGAAATACGTTGTGACGGTTGTCCCAGGGCTTGCGCTGCGCGCTTTACCCTGGGCTATAACCTTGCGGGCCTTCAGCCCTCCTAAGACGGACGCTGTCAAAACCACGCACAGCAAGGTATCTAGCCAACAACCCCGGCGAACCGTCCCCGCCGGTTGCCTTGAGAAAATTGCATGGCTGACTTTTACCTTAATCCTTTAACAAACGCAGATTCCGAGGGCTGAAAGCCCGCCAGGTTATAGCCCAGGCAGGAGCGAGTCCCCGAGCGGAGGCCTGGGTAAATTCCATTAGATTATTCGCCGGCCTGTAGGGCCGGTACCGAATTAATGCCTAATCCATTTCAAACTACCATGAACCCATTCAGTTTGGTGGTCGTCTGCAAAGACCCGGCGGGCCGTCCCGACAGGCCGGGAGACACATTATTATGGCTATCCCAAGGCTTGCGCTGCGCGCTTCACCCTAGGCTATCGCATGACGGGCCTTCAGCCCTAAATCAATCAACGCTCCCGCATTTCTCACTTGCTTCCCCGTGCCCGCCGTCACAAATTCCTTGTCAGCAGATGATTGAGCAATGCCAACATATCAATCTGGCCAAGGTCACGGAGATGACTCCAGCGCAACACGCCGCGAGTCTACGGTGGCCCAGCTTTCTTACCCCGTCGTTCGCATGAGCACAAAGTTGGCATTGACCCATATCTGCGTTGCCGGAACGTTATCCGCGTTTGTGCCGATACTCGCTGCCTTCGCGACCTTGGGTTTGCTGACCTACGCCGCCCGCCGTGAGCAGACAACCAAAGCCAAATCTGAGCGAGTTTCTCCGACAGCGGCAGCGTTGGTTTTTTGCGGCATTGGACTTTGGGTTGCCTTCTGTTTTACCGAGTTCTGATTCACATATGACCCCGCCAAACGAACACACCAAAAACTGCTTTGACACCTTGCTGGCCGCGACGGTCGCCGATGATTTTGACCAATTCATTTCCGTGGGCGATGAACGGTTTAAAACATCTCTTAAGCCCGAGACGTTTCATCGGGTGAGCCAGGGACTCGCGCCCCGGCTGCAAAAAGGAGTCACCCCGACCTTTCTCGGCGAGTTGCGCCAAAGTGGTTTCCTTGCTTCCCTGTGGCGGCTGCGGTTTGACGACGGCGGCGATGACCTGCTATTTCGCATGGCCATGGCCGATGGCAAAGTCGTCGGCGCACTGGTCACCCCTACCTTTGGCTGGTATGACCGTGCCGCCTGATTCGCCAGTACCAAAGTATGTTCCGTTCCCCCGCAGCAACCGGGCGGCTTGTCGAAAACTGACTTTAATTCTATGAATCAACAAACCATCACCTCCTCGGTGGTCTATGACGATGCCGAGGCGGGGATCAAGTGGCTGACCGAGGTTCTCGGCCTGACGAGAAAATCGTTGTATCAGACGCCGGCTGGGACGGTCGCCTTTGCCGAACTGGTGTGGCGCACGGGCATTGTGTTCGTTTCCAGCCGGCCGCCGGCGGATGATCCATGGTCCCGGGTGGGCGTGGCCTGCATCGCGCTGGTGGCGGCGGATGCCAAGTCGGCTGGCGAGCACTACGAGCGCGTCCGCGTGGCTGGAGCGGATATCGTACGCGCCCTGCACGTGGCACGCACTCCAGCCTTTCCCGAGGGGAGTACGCAGTTTGATGTGCGCGACCCGGAAGGCAATCTCTGGACCGTGGGAACGTTCCAGCCGACTTATCGCCATCGCCATGAAGGGCCGCCTTCCGCACGTTTTGCTTGACCTTATCCGCAGCTAATCATTCAATAAGCCTTAATATATGGAGTTGACCAAATACTTTTCCCTGGGTGTCGCCACCTTGGCTCTGGGCGGAACCGTCCTGGCCGGAGCTGCCAAATCCACCGGCGAACCCAAGATTCCCGCTTTTTCCGTTGGGTACATGGACCGGACGGTGAGTCCCGCCACCAATTTCTATTTGTATGCCAATGGCACCTGGGTGAAGAACAATCCCATTCCGGCGGACAAGTCGCGCTGGGGCAGTTTTGTGGAACTGTACGAACTGAACGCCTTCCGCATCCATCAGATTCTGGAGGATGCCGCCGCGAACGAGGATGCCGCCCCGGGCACGCCCTTGCGTGAGGTGGGGGATTTTTATGCCTCCGCCATGAATACCAATGCCATTGAAGCATTGCAGTTCAAACCCATCGAAGGCGATTTGCAGCGCGTGGCCGACCTCCAATCTCCGGCTGCCCTGCTGGCGCTGATCGCGGACTTTCATCAACATGGCCGCGGGACACTGTTCACCAGCGGCGTGGGTCCGGATGACAAGGACAGCTCCACGTACGTCTTTCAACTCGGTCAGGGCGGGCTCTCGCTGCCGGACCGGGATTACTATCTGAAACCGGCTTTCGCCACCCAACGCACCGCTTATTTGGCGCATGTGCTGAAGATGTTCATTCTTCTGGGTGAACCGGCGGCCCAGGCTTCCAAGGATGCCGCCACTGTGCTCGCGCTGGAAACCGACATTGCCAAGGCCAGCCGTTCCCGCGTGGACCTGCGGGACCCGGACAAGAATTACAACAAGATCACCGTTACCGATCTCGCGGCGCGCAATCCGGGCCTCGGCTGGCCGGATTATCTGAAGGGTCGCGGCGTACCCGGTGTGACCTCTGTGATTGTGGGGCAGCCTGAATTCTTCGACGCGCTCGAGAAGCAGCTGAAAGACCACACCCTGGACGAATGGAAGACCTATTTGCGCTGGCACATTCTGCATGGCGCCGCCACCGCCCTGCACCACGAGGTGGAAGTCGAAAACTTCAATTTCTTTGGCCATGTGCTCAGCGGCCAGCCCGAGCAGGAACCCCGCTGGAAGCGCGCCTACCGGGCTGTGGACGGCACCGTGGGTGAAGCCCTGGGCCAGCTCTACGTGGAACAGTATTTTCCGCTCGCCGCCCGCAACCGCATGGCCGAGCTCGTGGAAAATCTGAAGGTGGTCTACCACGACCATCTGGCCCGCCTGGATTGGATGACGGATGCGACCCGCGCCAAGGCGCTGGCCAAGTTTGCGCGCTTCACGACCAAGATCGGCTGCCCGGACAAGTTCCGCGATTATTCCTCCATCCGCATTGACCGGGATGATTATTTCGGCAACCTCCTGCGGGCCGCCCAGTTTGAGGAAAACCGCCAGACCGCCCGCGTGGGCAAACCGGTGGACAAGACGGAATGGCACATGACGCCGCCGACCATCAACGCCTACTTCAATCCGCTCCAGAACGAAATCGTCTTCCCGGCGGGCATCCTCCAGCCGCCGTTCTTTGATGTGACCATGGATGACGCCGTGAATTACGGCGCCATTGGCGTCGTGATCGGCCACGAGATCACCCACGGCTACGACGACGAAGGTCGCAAGTATGATGCCGACGGCAATCTGAACGGCTGGTGGACCGATGCCGATGCCAAGCAGTTTGAGGATCGGGCCCAGAAAATTGTGGATGAGTACAACGCCTTCGAGCCGCTGCCCGGCCTGCATGTGAACGGCAAGCTGACGCTCGGCGAAAACATCGCCGACCTCGGTGGCATCAGCATCGCCTACGACGCCTTGGAACGGACGCTGGCGAAGCACCCGGCACAGCGGAAGTTAATCGACGGATTCACGCCTGAGCAACGCTTCTTCCTGTCCTTCGCCCAAGTCTGGCGCACCAACGCCCGCGAGGCTGAAGTCCGCCGCCTGGTCACCGTGGATCCGCATTCACCCGGCCAGTTCCGCTCCGTGGGACCGATCCAAAATTACCAGGAATTTTACGACGCCTTCGGCATCAAAACCGGCGCGCCGATGTGGCGCGCGCCCGAATTGCGCGCGCAGATCTGGTGAGCGGGGAGGGTTAACCACGAATGGACACTAAGGGACGCTAATGAGGTGCGCCCCGAAGGGCAGCTCAAAGTTGCGATTTTATTGAGTTCGTGCTTTTCAGCGAGCGTTCGTAAATCGATCGCATGTGGCGATTTTAGCTTTCGATCTGTTTCTCAATCGCATAGCGGCTGGGGTATGGCCACGTCGGATCGAAGCTTGGGTTCCAAACGGCGAACGGTCCGTCATTCGTGCCGGAAAACCGGTCTTCCGGGCATTCTCCAGCGATGGTAAACACATGCCGTTTTCCGGCATAGAAATCCTTGTCGGCCTCCAGGTAGCCGACCTCGCCAGCCAGTGAGCCAGTTTCGCCCTGCCAATTGGAATTTTGCCAGAACTGGGAGTGGAACAGCCAACCTGATACGCCAATGAGCGCGACTGACAGGCTGGCGATAATCAGTTTCAGAATTTTTGGGCTGTCATTGCGGACCAGCCAACGGATGAAGGTGATGCCGACGAGAAAAATAAGCCACCAATGGAACAGGCAAGCCGGTATGCACAAAATTTCAGCACAACTTCGCGGCAAGTAAGCTTCCGGCAATAAATGAAACCACAAGCCGGACCATCCCAAGAAATTCAGCGGGGAGCCAAATTGTGTCACCTCGCCGAAAGTGCGGATGGTTGCAAAAAATACGACCTCGGCCACTACACTAAGGATGAGCGCGAGGAGCAGGGAGTTTAGTTTGAAGAGGCGCATGGGAGCATTTCATGCGGGGAACTGGCGGTCAAATTCTTGGTGGCTTCCAATCCAGATCCAGACCCAGACATCGCCGTCCAGTCGCTGCGCGACGGCGCGGTAATCCCGGGTGACGCGTACTGACCAGAAACGCGGATCACACCGCAAGCGCTCCAATTGCAAAGATGGATGAGCGGAATTTTGTAGAAACTTCCCATAGGCCCCACGAGCAGCCTGCCGGATGCTGGGCGGCAACGCCCGATAGGCTTTCCAAAAACAGGCCGTGCCCAGCGACTTCACTTGGGGTCTTGCAGATCGGTTTCCCGCAGTTCGGCAAACATACCGGGGTTGCCTTTGTATTGGGCCGCAATTTCATCTCCCAACGCGGTTAGCGCCGGGCGTGGGCGTTCGTCGTTGAGGAGGCGCTGCCATTTGGTATCGCCATTCAATTCAGGCAAAATGGACGGCAAATGATCTGCCAGACGTTCGCGTTCAGCGGGCGGCAGCGCCCGGATCGCAGCTTCAATTTCAGCGACGGTGCTCATTGTATGCTCAAGTTAGACCGGCTTGGACGAATGGTAAAATGATTTTTTCAGGCGATGGTTTGGATCGCCTTCTCAATCCGCGCCATCACCCGTTCCTTGCCGAGCACTTGCAACAGGTGATACAGACTGGGACCGGAGGTCTTACCCGTCACCGCCAGGCGGCACGGGTGTACCAGCACGCCGGCTTTCACACCGAGGGTCTTGGCGGTTTCCTTGAGCGCGGACTCGAGGCTGGCAGAATCGAAGACGGGGGCGGCATTGAACGCGTCGCGCAACTTTTCGAGGCGTGGCTTGTTTTCCGGCACGAAATCTTTCTTGGCCGCTTCGGCGTCGATTTCAATAATGTCGGTGAAATAGAAACCGGCATACGCGGGCAGTTCGTTAAAGGTCCGGAACTTGCCCTTGCAGGTATCGAGTGCGGCTTTGACGAAGTCGAGCGGGAATTGGTTCGTATCCACCCCGGCCTTGGCAAAGGCGTGGACGGCCAGTTCATAGAAACGATTGGAGGTGGTCTCGCGGGCGTATTCGCCCTGGAGCCACAGGAGCTTTTCATAATCGAACCGGGCGTTGTGCTTGAGGATTTGCGGCAGGTCAAAACGTTCGATGGTTTCGGCCAGCGACATCTTCTCCCGATTTTCCTTGGGCGACCAACCGAGCAGGCTGATGTAATTGATGACCGCTTCGGGCAGGAAACCGCCTTCGGTGTAGCTGGAGAGGGAGGCGCCTTGGTCGCGTTTGCTCATCTTGGAGCCATCGCCATTGAGGATGAGCGGAATGTGCGCGTACTGCGGCGGCTTCACGCCAAAGGCATTGAACAGCGCGATATGCTTGGTGGTGTTGATCAGATGATCCTCGCCGCGGATGACATGCGTAATGTTCATTTCCAGATCGTCAATGACGTTAACCAGGTGGAACACCGGCTGGCCATCCGAGCGCATGATCACGAAGTCCGGATCAACCGCCTCGCGGTCGGTGAGTTCACGACGGACTTCGCCCTTGATGAGGTCCTGCATCACGGTGATTTCGCGGGACATGCGGAATTTGATCGCGCCTTCGTGCTCGTACGCAAGGTCACGGGAGAGCAGGGCTTCCACGCGGCGCTGATAGTTGGCCTTGCGCTGGGATTGAAAATAGGGACCGCAATCGCCCTTGCTCGGGCCGGTGGCATCACCGGTGAGGGGGCCTTCATCCCAGTCGAGCCCAAGCCAGCGGAGGCCGTCGAGGATCACATCCACGGCTTCCTGGGAGTTGCGGGCCGCATCGGTGTCCTCGATGCGCAGTACAAACGTGCCGCCGGTGTGGCGGGCGTAAAGCCAATTGAACAAAGCAGTGCGGGCGCCACCGATATGCAAATAGCCGGTGGGCGAGGGCGCGAAACGAACACGAGGTTTCATGCCCTCAATTTAACCCGTTACACGTCGGTTGAAAATGGCGAAATGGCGGGTGCCTTGCGCCCTGTGCTACCGGAGCGCGGCTGTGGTGAAACCCAGCCGCAGCAAGGTCCGAACGTTCAGCCGCGCCAGTTTGCTCACACGCCCGTTTCCATCCACGCCGCGACTGGTCTGCGACACCGTCCCGCTCAGCCAGCGACCATCACGGCGCATGGGAATTCGCTCCGCCCGGATTCGGTTTGCCGCCGGCTTTGGGGGACGGCCGTTGCAGCAGCCGCCAGAAGGGATGATTCTGCCGCTTGAAATGTTCGTAGCGCACGAGCTGATCGGAGGTCAGCATAGCCGCAATCTGTTCATCGGTCGCACGGAGCACCGTGGAAACCCGGGGCTGGATGGTGTGATGGATCTGATCCAGTTGATTGCGGGAATCGGAAAGAATGTCATGCAGCTTCGCCTGCTGCCGGTCATCCAGTTCCAGCCGCCGCACGAAACTGCGTTCCAGCACAATCTGCGATTTTTCGGGATGCGCCTGGGCCTGCTCCACCTCGGCACGCACCGCTGTGCGCACGGCTAGCGCGCCGACCGCCGCGCCCGCCAGAAAGGTGAGCAGCAGCACCAGAATGGAACGCCAGTGTTTCATTCTACATGTCCTCCACGTTCAGAAAATATTGGGCCGAAACCTGCGTCGCGCCGTCGTCCACCTCGGGCAAGCCCGTGGCGCTCAGCACCAGATCGGCGGAGGCGCACAGGACGATGACCAGGCAGGCTGCCAACGCCAGTCGCGGGAACCAGCGGTTCAGCGGGTCGAACAGGAGAAAACTCCCCGACAGCCGCGGCACTGGTTCATGGCGGACGGCGCGGACAACGTCGCCGGCAAAATCCGCCGGCGGCACCGGCCCGGCTTCCCGGCGGGCGGCCGCGAACAGTTGTTGTAATTTGTTTTCGTTCATAACTCTGATTCGTTACGGTAAATTCATTTTATGGCCCGGCGTTTCATTTAGGTCCGGCACCGACATTTTCGAGCGCCCGGCGCAGCTTGGCCCGGGCCCGTACGGCTCGCACCCGCACGGCAATCACCGAGGTTTCCAGGGTGGCGGCAATTTCCTTGAAACTGCGTCCCTCCAGTTCCTGCTGGATGATCACCGCCCGGTCGAGCGGCGGCAGCTGCCGCAGCGCGAGTTGCAAAATTTCCGCCGCGCCGTGCGCATCCAGTGCGCTTTTATCCGCATCGCTATGGAGCCAGTCCAGGGCGTCCTCGCCCAGATCCTCGATGGCCACGTCATTTTTGCGGTGCTTTTTTTCCTTCCGCAAATGATCCAGCGCTGTCCGCACCGCAATGCGCGAAATCCAGTGTTCAAACGGCGCGCGCCCATCGAACTGCGCCAGCGCCCGCCAGGCTTTGATGAACGTTTCCTGCGCCAGATCCTCGACCCGCTGGAGGTCGCGCTCGTAGCGGTACAAAATCGAAAACACCCGCGTCTGGTGCCGGCGCACCAGTTCGGCATAGTCATCCGCCGCCCCGGCGCGGATGCGCTGCACCAGTTCTACGTCATCGCTCACAGCTCAATGGACCGGGGCATCCCCGAGGCGCGCCACCGCAGAGTCCACCAGCTCATCCAGATGCTGCTCCATGGTGGCGAGTTTTTCCCGCTGGGCCGGATTGAGAACGGGGTTGATGCCGCGATAAAATTTCAGCCGTTCCACCGCGAGGTCCGCCTCCGCGGCGGCCACCTGGGCGGCGGCGGTGCGGACGGAGCTTTCGCTGGCATCGGTGGCATGAATGGCGTCCCGCAGGCTGAGACGGGCGGTATGCAACCGTTCCAGCACGGCGTGAAGGTGATCCTTCTCCTCCATAAATTGCCCTCTGATCTGCGCCTGCTGATCGGCATTCAGTTCCAGTTTTTGCACGATGCGGGCCCACACGTTTGCCCCGGCCGGTACGGTGACAGTTCCGCCGCCGGCAAACGTCCGGCAGGCCAGTAGCGAGCCGAGACCAATGGCCAGCAAAGTCATCAGCATGATGGTCCGGTTGCTCAACATGTCACCTTAATAAACGCAGGTTGGGTGGGAAAGGTTTCAGCCAGTTTGCCGCTAAAATGAAAAGGGGGACGGCTGGAAGCCGTCCCCCGGTGGCTGAAAGAATGATTAGTTCGCGGCCGGAGCCGCCAGCGGGGCGCGGCGGTTGCCGCCGGGGGTCAGCTTCTTGAGCTTTTCCAACTGGTCGGCGGTCAGGATTTCTTTCATCTTGGCCTGGAAGGCGTCCATGATGGCCTTGCTCTTCGTGCGCTTGTCTTCGGCCGAGACGCTGGAATCACCGCGCAACTCGCGAATCTTGGCGGTGCGATCTTCCCACGCGGCCTTGAACTTGGTGGCCACGTCATCGGTCAGGCCCAGTTCCTTGATGAGCTGATCCGGGGTGAGGCGATGGGCACGGGCGGCGGGGGACGCCGGGGTGGCGGCGGCCGCGTTCGTATCCTGGGCTTGCAGCGCGAGGCTGCCGCCCAGCATAGTGGTGGCGGCCAGCGCGGCGAGGGTGAGTATCTTGGTGAATTTCATGTTCAGTTTATGTTTGGATTACAATGGTTTATATCATTTCGCCACCGGAGTCTGTATCAGGGGTTCACGGCGGCTGATGTCATGAAAGACGTAAATAACGGTCAAAAGTTACAAGGTGCGCAGTACTTTGGCGGCCGCTTGGACGGTTTTTTCAATGTCTGCCGGCGTATGAGCGGTGGAAATAAAACCGGCCTCGAACTGGGAGGGGGCGAGATAAACGCCGGCCTCGAGCATGCCGTGGAAGTATTTTTTGAATTTCTCCCGGTCACTCTTCATGGCATCGGCCAGATTCCAAACGGGTTCGCTGGTGAAGTAACCGCAGAACATGGAGCCGCAGGCATTGAATTGCACGGCCACGCCGGCGGACTTCGCCGCCGCGTGCATCCCGGCCTCCAACTGTTCGCCGAGCTCTTCCAGTTTGCAGTAGACACCGCCGTCAAGGAGTTCCTGCAGATTGGCAATGCCGGCCGCCATGGCCAAGGGATTGCCGCTGAGGGTACCGGCCTGATAAACCGGGCCAAGCGGCGCCAGGTAATCCATGATCTCGGCCCGCCCGCCAAATGCGCCCACCGGCAGGCCGCCCCCCATGACCTTGCCGAAGGTGGAGAGGTCGGGCGTGATGTGAAAACGCTCTTGCGCGCCGCCCCGGGCGAGGCGGAAACCGGTCATGACTTCGTCAAAAATCAACAGGGCGCCGTCGGCCTGGGTGATTTCGCGGAGAAATTCCAGGAAACCGGGGCGGGGCAGGTACAGACCGGCATTACCCGGGACGGGTTCCACAATGATCCCGGCAATCTGGCCCGGATTGGCCGCGAAGACGGCCTTCACCGCCTCGAAATCATTGTAGGGCACCACAATGGTGTGCTGGGTAAAGGCGGCGGGAATGCCCGCGCTGTCGGGATGGCCAAAGGTCAACGCTCCGGAACCGGCGCGCACCAGCAGGGAATCCACATGCCCATGATAGCAGCCATCAAATTTAATGATCTTGTCGCGCTTCGTAAAGCCGCGGGCCAGACGGATGGCGCTCATGCAGGCCTCGGTGCCGCTGCTGGTCATGCGGATTTTTTTCACGCTGGGCACCAGCTCACAGATCAGTTTGGCCATGGTGACCTCAAGCGGATTCGGCACCCCAAAGCTGGTGCCTTGCTCGGCGGCGGCCTTCACGGCGGCGATGATTTTGGGGTGCGCGTGACCCAGGATCGCCGGGCCCCAGGTGAGGACATAATCAATCAGCTCATTGCCGTCCACGTCCCACAGTTTGCACCCGGCGGCGCGGTTCACAAAGAAGGGCTGGCCGCCGACGGCGCGAAACGCGCGCACGGGGGAATTCACGCCGCCGGGAATATATTTCAAGGCTTCGGCGAACAGCTGTTCCGACTGGGTGCGAGAAATCATGGGGTCAATTTAACCAACGGCGGGGCGGGAAAAAAGGAGAATGCATCATTTCGGAGTTGGGGTTTTATGGGTGGCCATGGTATTGGTGTTGCGCTAATTTTCCAATATGAGCGACATCACGCTGGTGCTTGACGCCATCAACCGGGGCGAAGAGCAGGCCTCGGAAAAACTGCTGCCGCTGGTTTACCAGGAGCTGCGGAATCTCGCGGCCGCCCGGATGTTTCAGGAGTCGGCCGGGCACACGCTCCAGCCCACGGCGCTGGTTCATGAAGCCTGGTTGCGGCTGGTGGGCAGCGGCGGGCAAAATTGGAAAAGCCGGGCCTATTTTTTTGCGGCGGCGGCGGAGGCGATGCGCCGGATACTGGTGGAGCACGCCCGGCGGAAGGCTCGGCTGAAGCACGGCGGCGGTCATCAGCGCCTGAACATCGAGGATCTCGATCTGGCGGCGGCGGCGCCGGATGATAAAATCCTGCTGGTGGACGAGGCCCTCGCGCAAATGGAAGTCAGCCAGCCGGAACGGGCCCGCGTGGTGGTGATGAAATTTTTCAGCGGCATGACCAACCAGGAGGTGGCGGACACCCTCGGGATCAGCGAACGTTCGGTGGACCGCCATTGGGTATGCGCCAAGGCGTGGCTGTTCCAAAAACTTCAGGAAGGACCGTGAACACCCCAGTCTTTTTTGGCGGGAAAATCCGGCGGACAGCGCATGAGTTCATACAGACCCGATGAATGAAGTGCCGACAGAATGGGCAGAGGATATTTATTTTTCCGCGCTCGAGATCCAGCCGCCCGACCAGCGCCGGGCCTTTCTGGATCGCGTTTGCCGGGGGGATGCGGTCTTGCGCACGGCAGTGGACCGGATGTTGGCGGCGCAGCCGGCGGCGGAGATTTTTTTCCATGAGGGCGGGGTGGCGCGGCTGCCGGTCGGTGAACTCGTGCAATCGCTGGCGGATACTCCGGGGCTGGCCGAAAACATTGACGCCCTGACCCGGGAGGATAAGGCAGTCGGCCAGAGCATCGGACCTTACAAATTGTTGCAACGGATCGGGGAAGGGGGCTGCGGGGTGGTTTACATGGCGGCGCAGGAGCAGCCGGTGCGGCGGCGGGTGGCGTTAAAGATCATCAAGCTGGGGATGGACACCAAAAGTGTCGTGGCCCGGTTTGAGGCCGAGCGGCAGGCGCTGGCCCTGATGGACCATCCGAACATCGCCCGGGTGCTGGATGCGGGCGCGACGGACGCCGGCCGGCCTTATTTCGTGATGGAACTGGTTCGCGGGGTGAAAATCACGGAGTATTGCGACCAGCACGAGCTGGCTACCCCGGAACGGCTGAAGCTGTTCATCCAGGTTTGCCAGGCCATCCAGCATGCGCACCAGAAGGGCGTGATTCATCGGGACATCAAGCCGTCCAACATCCTGATCACCATCATCGACGGGCAGCCCGTGCCCAAGGTGATCGACTTCGGGATTGCCAAGGCGATTGAAGGCCGGCTTACGGATAATACCATTTTTACGGCCTATGAACAATTCATTGGCACACCCGCCTACATGAGCCCTGAACAGGCGGTGATGAGCGGCGTGGATGTGGACACCCGCAGCGACATCTACAGCCTCGGGGTGCTGCTCTACGAACTGCTGACGGGCCGGACGCCGTTTGAGACCGATGAACTGCTGAAGCGCGGCATTGACGGTTTGCGCCGCACGTTGCAGGAGCGTGAGCCGCAGCGGCCATCGGCCCTGGTGACGACCCTTCAGGGTTCGGCCCTCACGCAGGTGGCCCGCCACCGCCATGCGGAACCGCTGAACCTGATTTCGCTGTTGCGGGGAGACCTGGACTGGATCGTAATCCGGGCTTTGGAGAAAGACCGGGCGCGGCGGTATGAAACCGCCAACGGTCTGGCCATGGATGTGCAGCGCCATTTGGACAATGAGCCGGTGGTGGCCCGCCCGCCCAGCCGGCTTTACCGCCTGCAAAAACTGGTGCGCCGCAATCAGGCCACCTTTGTGGCGGCGGGGATGGTGGCGCTGGCGCTGGTTATCGGGCTGGGGCTGGCCACCTGGTTCTGGCATAACGAACGCGAAGCCCACCAACGGGCAGTGCTGGCCGAACAGCAGGCGCTGGCGGCGGAGCAGCAGCAGTCGCGTTTGCGCATGGAGGCCGAGGACCGGGAGCGGATCACGCAGGCTGCCTTTTTAATCAGCCAGGGTAAGATTGAGGAGGCGGATGCCCTGGCCGGCAAAGTGCTGGTGTCGAAGCCTTCATTGGAAGCGGAGGGCGTGCTGCGGACCCTTGGCGTGTGGCATGCCTTGCAAGGGCGCTGGGCGCAGGCGGCCGAGCGATTCAATCTGCTCTTGCAAGTGGATCAGCGGGACAATTCGTGGGCGATCACCGATGATTTGCTCATGGCCGGTCCCATCCTGATTGAGCGCGGGGATACACCGGGTTATGAACATTTCCGTCAGGCGGCCATCACCCGGTTCCAGGGTATGACCGACCCCATTTTTGCGGAACGCACCCTTAAGATCAGCCTGCTGCTGCCCGCCAATGATTCGCTGATGAATACTTTGCAGCAATTTTCTGGAGTCGCCTCGGATTCCATGCAGAAACCAGGCGATCCGAATGACATCATGGCGGCCTGGCGGTGCATTTCACTGGGTCTGGCCGCTTACCGGCAGGGGTATACGCCCACGGCGGTGGCCTGGAGCAAGCGCTGCCTGGCTTATCCGGATCAAAACCCGGCACGGATGGCGACGGCCCATATCATTCAGGCCATGGCCTGTCAGCAACTCAAGGAAGGGGAGACGGCCCGGGCTGAGCTGGCCTCGGGGCGCGCGGCGGTGGCGGCTGAATTTACCGGGGGCCTGCAGGAAGGGAATGGTTCGGTGGGCTATTGGTATGACTGGATTTTTGCCCGGATTCTGCTCCGGGAGGCCGAGGCTTTGATTGAAACGCCGGGGCCGGCGGCGGGAAAATAACTTTGGGTGCATGTCGGGAACGGCACGTTGTTGCCTGCCAGCTGATCATCGCCCGTTTCTCCCGGCCATCTGGAAAGTCATTTTCAGCCCGGATTTGCGGGGGGAATTCCTCGAATTAGACCGGCGCATTTCCCCTCAGTGATGCCCTTCGGCATCACCTGAAAAATAATTGGCGGACTTCCGGGCGGTATGGCGCATGTATACATGAAGCCCATTCTGAAAATCACGACGAGCCATTCTCGACGGGGTCTTCAGTTTTGACCATTGATTGCGCCATGACCAACCAACCAACCCAAAGCCTGATCGGTGGTATTAATGGACTCCAGACAGCCGTTATCCAATCCAATCCCATATGAATAACCCAGTTAAAGATCCTGATTGCAACCCTCGCGGGTATTTTGCCAGCTCCCGGCGGCAAAAAATATCAACCTTGGCATTGCTGCTGGCCGGCGCGCTCGGCGGCACCGCCCAAGCCCAGTTGCTGCATCGCTATGATTTTAACTCCGTCAACGACACCGTGGGCACGGCCAACGGTACGCTGGAGGGCAGCGCCTCGCTCAGTAGCGGCGCGCTTTACAGCGGTGGGGGTTTTATCAATGGCACTCTGAGTGGGGGGGTGCCGAGCAACGGTTTTATGCTCCCCGCAACCGCCGTTGCAGGCATTACCAATGCCTTCACCATTGATTGCTGGTTCCTCGCCAATTACGGCGGCGGTTACTCCACGCTGTTCTCCTTCAGCGATGGCACCACCGGCAATTACGTGCTGGCCACGCCCGCCCGCGGAAACTATCCCTATGCCTCAGGTGTGGCGGTGATTGGTGGCGGCGGCAATGGCTCCGAACAACAGGCGCTCGGCCAATATCATGATGATGGGGCGCTCCATGAAATGGTCATTACGTATGATGGCACGACCCTTTCCTATTATCTGGACGGCGGGCTGGCGACTTTCCCGGGACAGTCCGTGTCGCCCACCCTTACCGACGCTGGTGTCAACCTGTCCACGATGACGGACATTGGCATTGCGGGCGGTTCGCCCTGGGGTGACAACAGCATCAATGGGTATTCCTATGATTTCCGCCTCTACGGCCAGGCTTTGACCTCGGCCCAGGTGGCGGCGGTGTATGCGCTGGGCAAGGATGCCAGCAACAGCAGCATCATTACGGCCATCGCACCCCCGACCGCCTTTGTGTGGAACGGTGGCGGCGCGAACAACAACTGGAGCACGGCGTTGAACTGGCTCAGCGGCATTGCGCCGGCGGCCTCCGGCACCAGCCTCACCTTTGCCGGGAGTACCCGGACCTCGCCCAACCTGGATGCCAGCTTTGGCGTCACCGGGCTGGTCTTCAGCAACACCGCCAGCAGTTTTGCCATCGGCACGGCCAATGGCAGTTCGCTGACCCTCTCGGGTAATGTGGTGAATAATTCTACCAGCAGTCAGACCTTGAATGTGCCCGTCACCTTCGCCGTGGCCGGTTCCTTGAATGCCGCCGCCGGTGGTCTGGTGATCAATTCAAACCTCACGCTGGGCGCCTCCGCGCTGACCTTGAGCGGGACGGGTAATATTTCCCTGAAAGGTAATGTCACCGGTTCGGGCAATGTGACCATGAACGGTTCCGGCACGCTGACCCTGGCAGGTGCCAGCGTCACTTCCGGTGTGATCAGCTTCAACAACGGCACCGCGAACGTCACGAGCACCGTGAACGCGGCCAACGGCACCACCTATGTCGGTTATACTTCCGGCAATGGCATCTTGAATCTGAGCGGCAATACCTTCAACGACGCCGGTGAAATCCGCGTGGGCGGATCGGACATCAACGGGACCGCGCCCAATGGCACCGGTATCTTAAACCTTACCAATAGCACCTTGAATGTTGGTGCGCTGACGTTGGCCCGCGGCAACAATAACCAGAATTCCGTGGCCGGCACGGTCAATCTAAACAGCGGTTCCACCCTCACCTCCTCGAATGATGTGATTCTCGGTTTTGCCGGGACCGGGCTGGGCAAGCTGGCGATCAACGGCGGCACTTTTATTATTGGGCCGACCGCCACGAAGTGGTTTCAAGTGGGCTTTTATGATGCCACTGCGGGCGAGGTGGACATCACCAACGGCAATCTGTTTCTGGACAACGGCACGAGCATCAAAATGTGCCGCGGCGGCACCACCGGTGCCAACGTGATCAACCAGGCGGGCGGTGCAGTGACGTTCTATAGCGACGCTGGCGTGACGGTCGGCGGCGGGGGCAACCTGGACATGAACTACGCCGGCGGCGCCTCGAGCAGTGACACCTACAATCTGAATGGCGGTACGCTGACCGTGCCGCAGATTGTGGCCTCCGCATCCAGCGGTTCGAGCACCTTCAATTTCAACGGGGGCACCTTGAAGCCGACCGCTTCCAGTACCACCTTCATGCAGGGATTGACCGCCGCCAATGTGCAGGCCGGCGGCGCCATTATTGATACGGCTGGCAACAGCATCTCCATCGGCCAGGCTTTGACGGATGCCGGCGGCGGTTTGACCAAGCTTGGCAACGGCACCCTGACCCTGACGGGCGGTTACAACTATTCCGGTGCCACCCGGGTTCTGGGCGGGGTGTTGGCTTTGAGCACCACCTACGGAACTCCGGGCACTCCGGGTGACTTGGTGGTCAGTAACGCCACCTTGAATCTGGACGCTTCCAGCGGCACAGGCCTGCCGGTCGGCAACCTGATCACGGCTACCGGTGGAATCATCAATATCTCGGCCACGCCAACCGCCAGTGGCATCATCGGCACCGGTGGCCTGACCCTTGGCAACAATTCCACTGTCAGCCTCGCCTACGGCACGCTGTCGGCCAATCCCTCCGTCGCGGCCATCAATGGCGCCGGCAGCCTCACCAAAGGCACCAACGTAGTGATCAACGTGGCCGCCACCGGCCTCGGTGTTGGTCTGTTCCCGGTGATCACGGTAGGTTCCGGCACGGTTACCACCAACGGTTTTGTGGTGGGCAGCCTCCCGGCGGGGGTCAAGGCGGTGCTGACCAACAGCACCTCCACCGAGTTGGATCTGCTGGTGACCAGCGCCGGCCAGCTCCTGAATTGGCACGGTGCCGATGCTTCAAGCAATCCCTTGCCGAACTGGGACATCAACACCAGTGCCAACTGGTATGACCTCAACAGCAACCCGGCCAAATATCTGCAATATTCTGGCAATACCGTGGGCGACAACGTGGTCTTTGGCAATAACGGCTACAATACCGACGGCACCAATCATGTGAATCTGGCTGGCACGGTGGTTCCGGCCACGGTCATGTTCAGCTCTTCCTCGCCCTATACGGTCACGGGCGCGGGCAGCATTGGCGGCGCCACCTTTGTGATGCTCACAAATGACAGCAGCTCGGTTTATTTTGGCACCGCCAATAGCTATACCGGCGGCACTGTGATCGGCAGCGGCACCCTGATCATCACCAACAACAACGCGCTGGGGGCAACCTCCGGCGGCGTCACCTTTGCGGGCGGTGCGCTCGAAGCGAACAATTCCCTGAGCAGCAGCCGGGCAATTACCGTCACTGCCAACTCCCAGATCGGAGTCGCGGCCGGGGCCACGGTCAGCCTCAGTTCGGCCATCAGCGGCAGCGGTTCGCTCACCAAGAGTGACGTTGGCACGCTTACGCTGACCGGGAACAGCAGCAACACGGGCTCCACCCTGGTGGGCGCAGGCACCCTCAATCTAACCGGCTCGCTGACCAATACTTCGGTGACGGTCGGCAGCGGTTCGGCTGACGCCGTGCTGAATCTCGCGGGCAACATCTCCTCCGGGAACCTGTTTGTGGGCAATGCCAGCGGCGCGGTGGGCGCGGTCTATCAGACCGGTGGCAATTTGAACCTGGCCAACGGCACCGGTGACTTGTTGAACCTCGGCAACACCGACAGCTCCTACGGCTATTACAGTGCCGCCGCCGGCAATCTCAACATCAACGGCATCGCCATCGGCGGGGAAAATAACCCCAATGTCTGGCCTCCCTCCGGCACCGCCGCCAATGGCCTGATGGAAATCAACGGCGCTACCATCAATAACATTGGCTGGATCACGCTGTCCCGTGGCGGTTCGCAAAACATTGGCGTATTGAACATGTTCAGCGGTTCGCTCACCTACGCCGGCGGCGGTATCTCCTGCAACTGGGAACTGTCGGGCTCCGACCAGACATCCATTATCAACGTCCAGGGCGGCAGCATCACCAGCACTTCCCAGGGGGTGTATTTCCGTACGGTGAATACCGGTATTCTTAACCTGAACGGCGGGCTGGTTTCCGGCACCACCGTCAACGGCCCCGGCATTGTGAACTTCAACGGCGGCGTCCTGCAGGCTTCGGCTGGCAATGGCGACTACCTGGCCGTCACCCGCGCCAATGTTTATGCGAATGGCGCGACGATCGATGACGGTGGCAACAACATCACCATCAACCAGCCGCTGGTGGCGGCGGATGGCTACGGCGTCAGCAGCATCTCGCTGAGCGCTGGTGGCTCCGGCTACATTGCCCCGCCTGTCGTCATCGTCTCCGGTGGTACGGGCAGCAATGCCACAGCCATTGCCACGATGGCTGGCGGCGTCGTCACCGGCATCACGGTCACCTCTCCCGGCACGGGCTACGCGGCGGCGGACACCCTGGCCGTGACCTTCACAGGTGGCGGTAATAGCGCGGTGGCTCCGACGGTGAACACCGTTTCCCTGACGCCGAACACCAGCGGTGGTCTGACCAAGATCGGCACCGGCACCGTGTACCTGAATGGGGTCAATACCTATCCGGGTCCGACCAAGGTTACTGCGGGCACGTTGATGGGCACCGGCACCCTCGCCGGCAACCTGACCAACAATGCCACGCTTACCCCTGGCAATGCCTTCGGTGGCACGCTCACGGTGAATGGTAACATCACGCTGGCGGCGGGCTCGACCAACTCGTTCCTGGTCAATAACACCACCTCCACGAACAGCGCCGTCGTTGCCGGCGGCAATGTCACCTACGGCGGCGTCCTCAACATCGTGCCGGTCGGCAGTTTCACCGCCGGTCAACAGTTCCAGCTGTTCAGTGGCGCGGGCGCCACGAACACGGGCAAATTCGCCAGCATCACGGGCAGCGCCGGCAGCGGCCTTGGCTTCACCTTCACCAACGGGGTGCTGAGTGTCGTGGCCACCATGGCGACCAACCCGACGAACATCACCTACAGCGTCACGGGCAACACCCTGTCGCTCACCTGGCCGGCCGATCACCTCGGCTGGATCCTGCAGGCGCAGACGAACAGCCTCAGCACCGGCATCACCACCAACTGGGTGGATGTGGCGGGTAGCGGTAACTCCACTTCCGCGACCATCACCATCAATCCGGCCACCCCGACGGCGTTTTACCGCCTGCGGACGCCCTGAGGTTCGGTTCTTTGGTTAGGGGTTAAGTAACAGCCGGCTTGTTTCCTCCAATGGTGGGAGGAGCAAGCCGGCTTAACTTTTATCCGATGATTCTCGGTGGCAGGCGAATGGTCAGCTAATCAACCGATCACACATCCGCCAAATCCACCACTTGCCGCGTGCGGTTTTGGAACCGCAGCGTTTTCAGATAGCCCACTGATTTCGCTAGGCTGACGGCCTCCGGGAAGGCCATGCCGACTTCCTCCGGCGCATGCGCATCCGAGCCAAAGGTGATGGGGACATTTTTCTGGAAGGCCAGTTCCAGGACGTTGCGGGCGGGATAAATCTCCCGGCAATCTTTGCGCAGCCCGGCTGTGTTCAGTTCGATGGCGCAACCGGCCTGCGCGGCGGCTGTCAAAAACGTTTCATACAGCGGGGTGCAATCCCGTTCCGGACGGATGCCAAACTTCTTCGGCAGATCACAGTGACCGATGATTTCAAACAAACCCGACGTGGCCGCCTGGGCGAGCCGCTCAAAATAAATCTGCCAGACTTCAAACGCATCCCGCTTCTTCCATTCGGAGAGTTTGGCGGGATTGTCGATGTCCCACGAATCCGAAACGTAATGAACAGAGCCGATGAAATAGTCCCACGGATGGCGTTTCGCCAGAGCGCGGATCCAGTCCTCGTGGCCGGGCAGGTAATCCACTTCCAGCGCCAGCCGGATGGTGAGCTGGGGAAAGGTGGCTTGCGCGAGCCGGACCTTGGCCACGTATTCGTCCAACTGGCGGTCAAACATCCGCCAGTTGTCGAAGTCATCCTGCGGCATCGGGGAATGGTCCGAAAAGCCGATTTCAGTGAGGCCGATGGCCACGGCGTGGCGGGCGTATTCGACTGGTTCGCCGACGGCATGGCGGCACAGCGGCGTGTGCATGTGGTAATCGGCAGGCAACATCATGGCGCAGTCTCCATTTTTCGGTTTTCGGGTGCAAGCGCGAATCACCGCGTCTTGCCATGAAACCTATGGGCCACCATCCGCGTCTCTTATGGTATGTTAAAGCCAGTATCATCGCGGCATTGGAATTATGATGCGGCGGCCCATCTGCTGAACCGGGCCGGGTTC
Source organism: uncultured Verrucomicrobia subdivision 3 bacterium (assembly GCA_903820285.1). Taxonomy (GTDB): domain Bacteria; phylum Verrucomicrobiota; class Verrucomicrobiia; order Limisphaerales; family UBA11358; genus UBA11358. The sequence goes on from CAIJGS010000357.1 coordinate 31,951, forward strand.
GGCGGACCGCCCGATGAGATCAAAAAGCTGGCGGCCCTGTCCCCGGAGGCGGCCGTCGCCCACTTTGTTGATTACGATGACATTCCAGACAACACCCCCAATCCGGCCTGGGCCCAGCCCAACCCGGACGAGGTCCGGAAATATCAGCAGGCCCGGAAAACCGCCACGCCCGAGGAATTGCGGAAGCTCCAGCAGGAAGAAAACCGTACCCAGCAGCAGCGGTTGGTGGAACTGCGGGGCTGGTGGCTGGACCGCATGCTGCGCGGGCCACGCCCGTTGCAGGAGAAAATGGTGCTGTTTTGGCATGGCCATTTCGCCACCAGCGTGGAGAAGGTGCGCAATCCCTATTTCATGTGGCGGCAGAATGATGTGTTCCGTCGGTTGGCCACCGGCAACTGGCTGCTGCTCCTGACCGCCGTGGGCAAGGACCCGGCCATGCTCCTCTGGCTCGATCAGGCCCAGAGCCGCCGGCAGCATCCGAATGAAAACTTTGCCCGCGAGGTCATGGAACTGTTCGCCTTGGGCGAAGGTCATTATACCGAACACGATATCACCGAGGCGGCCCGGGCCTTGACCGGCTGGTCCTTTGATTTCCAGCGCCAGGAATTCATCTATCGTCCTTTCATCCATGATGATGGCGATAAAACCATCTTCGGCCACACTGGCGATTTTAATGGTGATGACTTCATGGAACTCATCATTGCCAACCCGCAGTCAGCCAGGTTCATTACCGCCAAACTTTGGGAGTTCTTCGCCGGGGAGCTGCCGTCGCCAAAATTGAACGATGCACTGGCCGATGAGTTCCGCAAGGGTGGCAACAATTTCAAACCATTCCTGCATACCATGTTCCTGTCGCAGGAGTTTTACGACGAGTCGGTGGTGCGCAATCAGGTCAAAAGCCCCGTGCAATGGCTCGTTGGTACCGCCCGCCTGCTGGAATGCGAGCTGCCGCCGCCATTGGTGTCCTTCGGCATCATCCGCAGCCTGGGCCAGGATCTGTTTGCCCCGCCGAACGTGAAAGGCTGGGATGGTGGCATGAGTTGGATTACCACCAATACGCTGCTGACCCGGTACAACGAGGCCTCCACGCTGCTCACCGGCACGCTGGAACCGCTGAGCGCCGGCGATTTCGCGCGGCGCGCGGGCGGGCAGGGCGGGGAAGCCGTCAAACGCCTGGCCGAACGTGTGGAACGCATCCGCTTTGGCGGCGTGAACATTGGCAAAATTGTCACCCCGGAAGAGCGCGCCGACAAACCGGCCCTGGCCGCGATGCTGCAACACCGCCTGTTGCAAGCCACTTTGAAACCGGACAAACAGAAGGCGCTCCGAGAATTCCTGGACTCCAAACCCCAACTGAGCGACGCGGACATCCTGACCGCCATCCGGCTGATCATGGCCACGCCCGAATATCAGATTGCCTGAGTTATGAAAAACGAGATTCATCTGCATACCCGCCGCGAATTCCTCCGCACCACCATGCTGGGCGGCGCGCTGTCCTGGACCGTGCCAGTCTTTCTGGCCAATACCTTTTCCGCCCTGAACGCCGCCGCGCGCGATTCCGCCATCCAGACCGCTACTGGCAAGGATGGCACCATCCTGGTCGTCCTCCAGATGGCCGGCGGTAACGACGGCATCAATACCGTTGTGCCCTACGCCAATGACTACTACCACAAGGCGCGCCCCACGCTGGGATTGTCGGCAGCCAACATCCTGAAGCTGGATGGCAACGTCGGTTTGCACAGCGCCCTCAAAGGGTTCAAAGAATTGTATGACGGCGGTCAGCTATCGGTGATCCAAGGCGTCGGCTATCCCAATCCCAACCGCTCCCATTTCCGCTCCACCGAAATCTGGGCCACCGCCAGCGATTCCGAACGCTTTGAAAAATACGGCTGGCTGGGCCGCTACTTCGACAGCAACTGCACCGGCGCCGATCCCGCCGTGGGCGTGGCGGTGAGCCGCCAGTTGCCGCAGGCTTTTTGGTCCAACGGTGGCAAAGGCATCTGCTTTGATAATCCGGCGAACTACCGGTTCCTTTCCAATGAACATCCGCGCGCTGGCCAGGCGGACATGATGGAGGATTCCTACAAAAAGATGAACGAGGTCGAAATGACCGCGCACGAGGACAATTCCGGTGGCAGCATCGGCATGCTTTCCGGGGCCAAGGCCATGCATGGCGGCCGGTCCGTGGATTTCATCGAACGCACCGCGCTCGATGCCCAAGTGTCTTCGGACGAGGTCCGGGGCATTGCCGGTCGCGTGCAAAATACGGCCACCTATCCAGCCACGCAACTCGGCAACTCCCTCAAGCTCGTCGCCAAGCTCATCGGCGGCGGCCTGCCCACACGCATCTATTACGCCTCCCAAGGCGGCTACGACACCCACACCAACCAGATCGGCACGCAGCAGCGTTTGCTCACCGACCTCGGCGACTCCATGAAGGCGTTTACCGACGATCTCAAAGCCCAGGGCAACATGTCCCGCGTGCTGATCATGACCTTCAGCGAATTCGGCCGTCGTGTCCAGGAAAACGCCAATGGCGGCACCGATCACGGCGCGGCCGCCCCCATGTTCATCGTGGGCGACAAGGTCAAAGCCGGCCTGCTCGGCGCCTATCCCAGCCTCGCCCCTGCCGACCTGTTCCAGGGCGACATCAAGTTCACCACCGATTTCCGCAGCGTCTATGCCGGCGTCTTGGAGAACTGGCTCAAGACCAAGAGCACCCCGGTGCTGGGCCGCGAATTTGCCCCGCTGGCGGTGGTGTAAACAAGTGGGCGCATCCTGACACTACCCCAACCCAGAGCTCGCTGCAAACCGTCCGCAGGACAAGTTTTCTCCCTCTCCGCCATTGGTAAATGGGGGTGAGGGCGGGGTGAGGTGGCGCTCAGCTATTTAATCCGAGGGGCAGTGTCAGGATTTGCCCGAACCAGTCGTGCTCCGCCGCACAAGCTTGCCAGTATGCTTGGTGTATGCGAATGTATACATTGTATGGCAATCATTACCAAAGACGCGACTCTGTCTGTTCGCCTCACCGCCCGGGAGAAAAATGGTCTGGACCTGGACGCGCGCATGAAGGGCATTCCTGCCGGCACGGCCGCGGCGGCTTACATTGCCGAAGGCGTGCGGCGCAGCCGGTTTCCGGCCATTGAATTTCGAGATGGCCAGCCGGGTCGCGTTGCTTATTTGGTCGGCACCCGGTGGCCGGTCTGGATGATTGGCGAACTGGTGCAGGAGCTGGACGGCGATCTGGCCGGGGCCGTAAAACTCATTCGTAAGCCCGCCGCCCTCGTGCGCATGGCATTGCTTTACGCGGAGGCTTATCCGCAGGAAATCGCCGACAGCGCGGCCCTCGCCGCCCGGCGCGATTTCGCCGGCCTGAAACAGGAGATCCCCGACCTGGAGCAGTTGTGAAACTCAAACTGCTGCTGGATGTTCATATTTCTCCGGAGGTGGCGGCGGCCTTGCGGCGGCAATTTCCTGATCTCGATGTGAAGAGCATTCACGACACCGATTGGGCGGCCCTGGCCGATGAAGTATTGCTGGAGTTGCTGGATCACGAAGACCGGGTGCTGGTCACCCGCGACGTGAACACCGTACCCGTTCATTGCAAAAAACGGCTGGCGGCGGGCAAAACCTTTGCGGGGGTCATTTATGCCGACAGCAAAAAACTGCGTCAAACCGACCCGCGCGGCCTGATCCGCCGCCTGGCGGGAGTGGTGAAAAAACACGGCCATGAGGATTTCACCTGCCGCTCCGGCTGGCTCTGACCGCTTGCTTGGCCCGGTAAACAGTTCGTAATCCGTTTTCCACCTGCTCGCGTGTAAGGCAAATTCCGATACGCTCCTTTTCTTACGCCGCACCGTTTCATTTAGCGGGTCGCCCCGACGCGGTAGAAGAACGGGCCGCTGCCAATCGCGTTGGTGTCGGTGAAGCTGGTGGTGCCGGCCTGGCCAATGATGTTCGTGGCAATGATCGTCAGCGGCATGGTCAGGTCCGAGCCGCGTAACACCAGGTAATTCACACCGCTGACACTGGGCCAGGTGAGCGTGGCGTTGGAGAAATCAGCCGCCGGCGCGACGGAGCTTAACTGCAACCCCGACGCGGCATTCGTGGGATTCGTGCCGGCAATCCACTCGGCATAATTGCTGAAGCCGTCACCGTCGGAATCCAGCTTGTCCGCCGTGCCATCGGTGGGCAGGCCGTATTGCTGCAAATATGCGTAGGAAACCACCGAGGCGGGCGATTGAATTTCATATGCGCCAATGTCCACCGTACCGCCGGCAACGCGCGGGTTTCCATCGAAATCAGTAGCCGTCGGAACGTAGGAATTGTTTCCCGAGTTGATGCAGGGTGAAGTGGATTGCAGGTGCAAATCGCCACCCGCGAGATTCACGAGGGCGGGGTCGTTGGTGAAATTGGCGTAGCCGTTCGTGGTCAGTGGCGTGGTGTCGCAAAAAAACATCGGTACGGTACCGCTGTAATTGGGGCCGAAGGGCGCGGTGTTGTAGTAGATAATGCAATTGGTCGCGCCGCTGTCGTTCACGCCGCCGCCGGTACTTGTGGCGGTGTTGCTTACCACCGTGCAGTTGATCAGTCCGCTGCGAAACGCGGCGCCGCCTTCCGGAGCCAGGTTGCGGACGAGCAGGCAGTTGTAAAGAGATTGGAAGTACCGGCACCGCCATTGGAGGTGGCGTGGTTGCTGGCTATGAGCGAACTGCTCGCAATACTGTTGTAAAGTCCGCCGCCGGTGACCGCCGCGTTGTTGCTGACCACGCAGCCGCTGAGGGTGCTGTAGCCCGCGCCGCCGCCGCCGCCGCTAACGCCCGACATCAGGTTGCCGGCAAGCAGACAGTTGTTCAACGTGCCGTAAAATGCCCCGCCACCGTAGTTGCCCGTGGCCTGATTTTGGCTGATCGTGCAGTTGATGAGGGTGTTGGAAGCCGCGCCGCCGCCATTGATGGCGGTATTGTTGGTCAGCACGCAATTGACCAGCGTGCCTTGAAACGCGGCCCCGCCCAGCCACGCCGCCGTGTTTCCGCCAAAGACGCAGTTGGACACGGTCACGCCGGAAGCTTCACAGTAGACGCCGCCGCCACACACTTCGCGCGTGACCGGCCCGTTGAGAAACGCCCCGCCGTTCGTCAACGTGAAGCCCGCCAGCGCCGCGCCATTGGTCAGGTAGGCGCAGCGAACCGTGGTGGCACCGTGCGCGCCGACAATGAACGTCGCCGCCGCGCCGTACACGCCCTGCACCGTCACCGGCTTGTCCACCGTCACGCGGTTGAGCGTGATCCAGCCCGCCGCCGCGCGTCCGCCCAATTTGTAGGTGCCGCTGTTCACGGCAATGAAATCACCGGGGCTCGCCGCGTCCACCGCATCCTGAATATTGGTCGCAGCCGTGAGCCAGCTAGTGAAGGGGGTAACGGGGTTGGTGCTGTTGACGTCCACAAAACGCACCGTGTTCGCGAACTGGTTTTCATACGGGCCCAGATCCACCGCGCTGCCAAAGGTGCGCGTGTTGCCGTCCAGATCCAGCCCGGCGGGGGCGGACCCGTTGGAACCGGTGTTGAGACAGGGCGAACTCGGCAGCAGCCGGAAATTTCCGGCCGTCGGATTCACAAACTGCGGCGCGTTGGTGAAATTGCCGCTGTTGAGCAGACCCAGGCCATTGGTCACCGCCACGCAGCAGTTGTAGATGCCGATGTTGTAGCCGTTGGTGCCACTGGGCAGGTTGGCGCCGATGGCGTTGTAATACAAAATGCAATTATACAGCGTGCCGCCGTAGGCCGCGCCGCCGCCGAGCGTGGCGTAGTTGCCCACAAAGGTGCAGTTGCGCGCCGTGCCATTGTAAACCCCGCCGCCATAAGTGGACGCGTTGTTGCTGATGACCAGGCAGTTGTTCAGGCCGGCGTAAATCGCCGCGCCCCCGCCGAGGCTGCCGTAAGTGGTGTTGCCGGCGAAGATACAGTTGTAAAAAGTCCCCTGGTAGGCGCCGCCGCCGTCAAACTTGGCCGCGTTGCCGGTGATGACGCAGTTGGAGACGATTACCGTGCTCTGGCCGTTGGCGTAAATGCCGCCGCCGTTACCGGTGATGGTCGTGGCGCCGCCCGTGAGCGTGAAGCCGGAAAGCGAAGCGCCCCCCGTCAGATAAACACAGCGGACTGCGCTCGTCCCGTTGGTCGTGGCCGGTACCTGATAGCCCTTGATGATGGTCACCGCCGGTCCGTTGACGCTCTGCACGATGACGGATTTTGAGACATAGACGCGGTTCGACGCGCCGGAGAAGGAAACGCCGCCCGTCTGATAGACCCCGTTGGTCACCAGGATCGTGTCCGAGATGTTGGCCGCATTGACCGCATCGTTGATGTTGTTGGCCGCATGCGCCCAACTGGTGTAAGGCAGCTGCGGACTGGCGCAGCCCGGATCCACAAACCGCGTGATGGCCGGGGAGCGGACGAGGCCCAAAGCCAGTAACAAAATCCCCCAAAAGAACAGCTTTAAGATATTCATTTTGAATGTCCTATTATTTTTCATTCTGAATCCGGAAGGCAATCCTAATTTGCTGCGCGGATGTTACAATTGGTTCATTGTGACACCGCCCC
>CAIJGS010000358.1 GCA_903820285.1 uncultured Verrucomicrobia subdivision 3 bacterium
AAACTGCTATTACACCACTTCGCGGTAGACGTCGGGGTGGGGGCGGGAGAGGACGATGGCATTCACGAGGACGCCGGCGTCGGCAAGAACCTGGCGGCCAGCAGAGATGGCGGCGTTCACGGAGGCGACATCGCCGGTCATGGTGCAAAACGCCTTGCCACCCAGTGCCATGGCGAGACGGATTTCGAGGAGTTGCACGTCGGCGGATTTGGCAACGACATCGGAGGCCTGTATCAGCGTGGCGACGTTGAAGGATTCGAGCACGCCGAACGCGCCGTCCGGCTGGGACGGCTGGGTGCGGCCGAGCGCGACGAAGACATCCGGATGCACGTTCGCGATGACGAAGCTGTCGATGAGGCAGCCATTCGCCACGAGCACGCCGGCATTCACGGCGGCTTCCACGCCGGCGGTTTCGCCGCCGATGAGGACCATGTATTTGCCGGAGCAGATGGAGCGCGACAGGATCAGCCGCACGTTGCCGGCCTTGAGCATGGTGTCGGCGACTTGAAAGCCGGCGGCCACGCTGGAAAGTTCAACCAAGCCAATGGATCTTTCGGACATAAATTTTATTTCTCCAGTACAATGTGTTTGTCGTTCGCCGCGCTGACGACGCCGGAAATCGGCGCGTGCAAAATGGCCCCGAGCGCCTTGGGCGCGGGTTCGCCGATCACCTGGCCAGCCGTCACGCGGTCGCCCAGCTTCACCGTGGGAAGGCACGGCGTACCGGCGCTCTGCTTGAGCGGGAGCACCAGCCGGTTCACGGAAATTTCCTGGCGCAACAGCGGCGCGGGTAAATCGTAGTCGAGCACGTGCAGCTTCTTGGCGAGCGTCTTGATGGGCACCCGGCGGCCGTCATGCATGGCGTGCGGCTTGGGATTCATGGGGCCGGTCCATTTGATTTGCTTGGCGCGCATCACGGCCTTGGCATCGTCGCAGGCTTCCTTGGGGAACAGTTCTTCCGGGCAGGCATAAAGCGTACACAAACCGCAGGAACAGCACATGGCCGCCCATTGGTTAAAATAATCCTCGCCGGTGCCGGTGAAAGCCAGCGTGCGCATCACCTGATGCGGTTCAACGGCGTAGCCGAGCAGAAAGCGCGGGCAATACTCGGTGCAATAGCGGCATTGATCGCAGGCGGACTTCCCGATCTTGGCCTGGGACTTGGCCGGCTTGAGCTTGCGTTCGATGGTGTGATGCGAGCGGGGCAGAATCACCACGCCCGTGGACGTCTTGGTGACAGGCGTGTCCAGATCATCCGTATGCTGGCCCATCATCAGGCCGCCGAGCACGAGCACGGGATCATCCGTGGACAGCCCGCCGGCGTATTCGATGCATTCGCGGAAGCTGATGCCGATGGGTACCTTGAGCGTGACCGGTGATTTCACCGCGCCCGCGATGGTGAGCATTTTATGCGTGAGCGGCTGGCCGTCGTTGGCGGCGGCAATGTTGAGAAAAGTTTCGACGTTGTTGACGACCACGCCGACATTGATGGGAATACCGCCGGGCGGAATGAGTTTGCCGGTGACATTGTAAACGAGATCATATTCGTCGCCGGCGGGATAATAATCCCCGAGCAACTGGACGCGGACGTTGGTGCCCTGGCTCGCGGCGGTCACGGCTTCCACAGCGTGTTTCTTCTTGCCCTTGATGCCAATGACGCCTTCGCGCGCACCGACGGCTTCCATGGCAAGCTGCATGCCGCGCACGAGTTCGGCGGCGCCTTCTTCCATGATCACGGCGTCCTTGTGCAGGAGCGGTTCGCATTCCGCGCCGTTGGCGATCACGGTTTCGGCCTTCGCGTTGAGTTTGACGTGCGTCGGAAATCCGCCGCCGCCCGCGCCGACCACGCCGGCGAGCCGAACTTTTTCTGCCAGGTTCATGTTAGATAATGGTTAAAATTTTCAGTGGGCCGCCACCGGGGCCGGATTCGCCGGAGCCGGGGCGAGGATCACTTCCACGCCGCGTTCGCGCAGGCCCGCCACCAATTCCGCCGGGGCGAGGCTGTCGGTCACGATGGCATCCACCATGTCCAGACCGCACAGCGGCGACACGGATTGCCGGCCAAACTTGGAGTGGTCCAGGCAGAATACAATCTTCTGCGCGGCTTTCAACATCGCACGCTGAATATCAATCAGCAGCGCATGGGAGTTGGTAATGCCTTCCAGCGTAATGCCGCCGGCGCTCATGATGGCCACATCCGCGCGCATCTTCAAAAATGCTTCCACCGTCATCGGCCCGACCAACACACCGAGGCGGGGATAAATCACGCCGCCGGCCAAAATTACTTCCACTTTGTTGGCGGAGGCGAACAGGTTCGCCACCGGCAGGGAGTTAGTCACGATCTGCGGGGCCTTTTCTTCCAAGTGTCGCGCCACATGATACACCGTGGTACCAGCATCCAGAATCACGCTTTGATTGGACCCGATCAATTCCGCGCAGGCCCGGCCGATGGCTTCTTTCTCGGAAAATTGGTGGCTGTCGCGCGCGCTAAAGGCAAATTCATCCGTCTTGGGGGTCAAAACCCGCGCGCCGCCATGAGTGCGACGCAAACTGCCGGCGGCTTCCAAAACGGTTAAATCCCGGCGAACCGTGGAAGTGGATACCCCAACGTGTTGGGATAATTCTTCCAAAGACGCGAATTCAACGCCCTGAAGGTAGGCTTCAATGCGATGTTTGCGCTCTTCTGCCGTCATATTTCCATTACTTTGGTAGATATTGGAAGATTTTGCAAGATAAATGTTGACTTGAAGCAGGAAAATGTCAAAGTCACTACATCATTATGTCCGTAGCTGCCCCAGCACCGCATAGAGCCGTTGTCGAACACCTCGTTCGCCAAGCGGTTTATACTCGACTCGGCAAACCTCTTCCGCGAACGGCGGCGGCGCCGAATCCGTTGCTGGTGAATATCAGCGCGCGCCATTGTCATCTTACCCAGGAAGCGGTGGAAGCTCTTTTTGGCAAAGGCCACAAGCTGCAAGTGCACAAGTGGCTGTATCAGGATGGCCAGTTCGCCGCGAAGGAAACGGTGACTCTGATCGGACCGCGCAGCCGCGTGATTTCCAATCTCCGCATTCTCGGTCCGTGCCGCACGTTGAACCAGGTCGAGCTGGCCTATACCGATTCAATCGCGCTCGGCTTCGATATTCCCTTACGCGCCTCCGCCGATATCAAAGGCACTCCCGGCGCGATGCTGATGGGGCCCAATGGATTTTTCGAAATGCCGGATGGCGTCATCCGCGCCCTCCGCCATGTGCACATGCACCCGACGGATACGGAATATTACGGCGTGAAAGCCGGCGACATGATGAAGCTGAAGATCGGCGGTCCCTGTGCCATCACGCTGGAACAGTTGCTGGTGCGCGTGGACAAGAGCTTCAAACTGGAAGTGCACATTGATACGGATGAAGGCAATGCCTGCAATCTGCTGCCGGACACCAAGGTGGAACTCGTCAAATAACCAATTTAATTTCAAACAACTCTCAACCATCAAACAAATACAATTATGAGCGAAGCAATAGGAATGATCGAAACCAAGGGCTATGTGGGCAGCGTGGAAGCCAGTGACGCCATGGTCAAGGCGGCCAATGTAACGCTGGTCAAAACCATCGCCATCGGCGGCGGGCTGATCACCGTGATCGCCAAGGGCGACATCGGCAGCGTGAAAGCCGCCGTGGACGCCGGCGCCAAGGCTGCGGCCAAGGTTGGCGAACTCGTGAGCTCCCACATCATTGCCCGTCCGCATGAGGAACTGCTGGAAGCCTTCCTCGGCGCCGCCCCCAAGAAATAATTAACCAACCCCCACTTTTACACCTTATTTATTATGTCAAAGCAAGCTGTTGGAATGATTGAAGTCAAAGGTTTCTGCGCCGCCGTGGAAGCCGCCGATGCCGCGCTCAAGTCCGCCAATGTCCACATCACGGGCTGGGAAAAAGTCGGCAGTGGTTATGTGACGGTGTTCTTCCGGGGCGATGTCGCCGCGGTGAAGGCCGGCACGGATTCCGGCGCCGCCGCCGCCGCCCAAGTGGGCTCGGTCGTCAGCGTCCAGGTCATCCCCCGTCCGCACGACGGTCTCAGCGGTCTCGGTAAATGGCTCGAGTGATTTACGAATTATGATTTACGATTTACGCGCCGCTCGTGGTTTTGGCGCGTTGTAAAAATCGTAAATCGTAAATCCCATATCGTAAATACAATGAAGATTCTCGTTGCCAATATTGGTTCCACCTCGCTCAAGTGGCGGCTGTACGATTTTTCGGACGGCACCGAACGGCTGCTCCACAAGGGCGGCTTTGAGCGGGTGACGGACTATCCCAAGGCCATCGAGGATTGCCTCGCCGAATTGAAAAAGGCAGGCGCAATTGTTCAGGAAAGCGAACTGAGCGCGGTTGGGTTTAAAACGGTCATCGCCAAAAACGTGACCGGCTGCGTGTTGCTGGACGATACCGTATTGCAGGCAATGGCGGATTACAATGGTCTGGCGCCCGCGCACAACCCGCCGTACATCACGGGCATCAAGCTGTTCGCGCAGCGAATGCCGTCGGTGCCGCTCATCGGTTTGTTTGAAACGGCGTTTCACCAGTTCGCGCCCGAGGCGTCGCAACGCTATGCAGTGCCCGATGCCTGGTTGGAAATTGGCGTGCGCCGCTGGGGTTTTCATGGCGCGAGCCACAAGTTCATTGCCGAACGTTCGGCGGAGCTGCTGTGCCGTCCCGATGTGGCCGAACGCGCCCGCCAGCTTTATGTGACCGGCGGCACGGCCGCCGTCAAAGGCGCGCCGCTGCGGGTGATTTCCTGCCATCTGGGCGGGAGCTCGAGCGTGACCGGCATTTTGAACGGCTCTTCGATTGGCACGAGCATGGGCATGAGCCCGCAGTCGGGTCTGCCGCAAAACAATCGCGTGGGCGATCTGGACGCGGAAGCCATCCCCTACGCCATCAAGACGCTCGGTCTGACGGTGGAGGAAGCCCAGAAGCAGCTCACGAAGCAGTCTGGTTTGCTCGGGGTGAGCGGGGTTTCGAATGACATCCGCGACATTTCCGATGCCGCCGCCAAGGGCAATGCCCAGGCGCAGCTCGCGCTGGATGTCTTTGTGGCCAGTGCGCGGCACTGGATCGGCAGTTACTTTTTGCAATTGAATGGAGCGGACGCCATCGTCTTCACCGCCGGCACGGGCGAGAACCGCGCCGCCCTGCGCGCGGCGATCTGCGCAAACCTGGAAAATCTCGGCATCAAGATTGATGCGGATAAGAATACTGCCGCGCGAGCGGTGGAATCCGTGATCAGCGCCGCCGACTCCGCCGTAAAAGTCTTTGTTATTCCGACCAATGAAGAATTGGTTGTGGCCCGCGAGGCCCGCCGGTATCTGCTCGCGAAGAAATAATTTATCAACAATAACTCTCAACCAATAACCAAAACACAATATATGCCTCAAGCCATTGGACTCATTGAAACCCGCGGTCTCGTTGCCCTCGTCGAAGGCACGGACGCCATGCTGAAGGCCGCGAATGTCGAACTCGTCGGCCCGATGACGCAGGTTGGCAACGCCCTCTGCACCGCGTGTGTGGTCGGTGACGTCGCCGCCGTGAAAGCCGCCACCGACGCCGGTGCGCAGGCCATCAAAGCCATCAAAGGCGAACTGGTAAGCGTGCACGTGATTGCCCGCCCCCACGCCGATGTGGAAGCGGTGTTGCCCAAGAAGAAGTAAGGGAATGGCGGGAGCGGGCAGACAGACGGGTGCCGGGCGGCACTGCGCCTGAGGCCGGCTCCCCAATTCCAACTTCTACCCTGATTTATGTTCCTAGCCATAGTCGAAGGCACGCTGGTGGCCACGAAGAAAGACCCGTCCATGAACGGGCGCAAGCTGCTGCTCGTGCGGCCGCAACTCGTGGACGAGAAGGACCCGACGAAATTCCGTCCGGGCCAGAACACCATTGTGGCGGTGGACAGTGTAGGCTGTGGCGAAGGCGAAATGGTGCTGTTTTGCCAGGGCAGCAGCGCGCGGCTCGCCGGCGGGATGAAGGATTCCCCCGTGGACGCCGTGATCATCGGCATCGTGGACAGTGTGGATGTGTTCGGGAAACAAATTTTTAGCGCGAAGGCGCAGTAATAAACCATGAGTTCAGTTAACGAAACTTTGATCCGTGACGTGGTGTCCGAGGTGCTG
>CAIJGS010000359.1 GCA_903820285.1 uncultured Verrucomicrobia subdivision 3 bacterium
CATGCATTATCGCCTCACCTGTGAAACCATCGGCGAGGGCCATTTCACCTTTTTTAGTGCCGGCCAGAAGACCGACCTGAAATTTCCGACTGGCAAAGGGCAGGTAACGGGCGAATTCCTCACGGGAAATGATACCGACAGCTACCTGGGTTTGTTCAAAGACGGTGGCGATAGCATTGTCATAGATGATTTGGCGATTGATGAACTTGGGGCGGCACCGCCATCTGGTAGTGCAACAACCGGGGCTAGCAGTGTTAAAATGGCAACTGATACAGGTGCGCCAGGTCATTGATGTGCTTCGCACGAAACATGTTTGACGAGGACAACTGAAGTTTTGGCTCTTGAAAAGCAGGGCTGGCAATATTTGAACGTGAGCCAACGGAACGGATCGCTTTTTGAAGGGGGCCGCGAATGACACCGATACAGAATCCGGTACCGAATCCGCTTGCCCTTCGGTCCGAACCGGGCAAAATGGCACCACAACAGCAGTTGTCGACGGAGCGTAGCTCAGCCTGGTAGAGCACTTGCTTTGGGAGCAAGACGTCGCAGGTTCGAATCCTGTCGCTCCGACCATTTCCACAGAACTCCCGCCCCCCGTCCTCCATATTGGTAAAAAGGAATGCGCACGACACTTGACTGGTCGCGGAATTGAAATCAAAATGGCCACGCAAAGGGTCGGAATATGAAACATCCATTTTTGATTCAAAGGGTTGCCGCATGGATGACGGCTGCCTGTCTCTTGCTGGTTGTATATAAGGCCCGCGCCTTTTCCCTCTTGGGTCCGCCGGCACCGTGGATGCTATCCTCCAACAACGTCATCAACTCCGGCGACATTGGCGGGCCGATGGACATCGGCAGCGGCTATCGCTGGAATGTGCCGGTGGTGACGTATGGGTTTGACCAGTCCTTCCTGGATTATTTTGGTTCCAACGGGGTGGCGGCGGTGGAGGGGGCGATCAAGATCATTAACGATTTGCCGCCGGCGTCGCAGCTCAATCTGGCGGATTATCCGGATGATACAAAGTTTTTTAATAATCAGGCGCTTGATCTATCGTTGATTGACTTGAAGTCGCAGGTATTGAATCTGTTACTGGAGCAATTGGGATTGGCAAATTCCACGCGATATACCTTCGTATTGAAGCAATGGTCTGATGCGTTTGATCCGCACACTTACAATTTAAACGAGCCCTACACTAGCCAGTTTGATTGGCCAGATTGGGTTTATCCTGATTATATGGATCCTCTCAATTTTGATCCGGTTACCCTAGGGGCCAGCTATTATGTTAACGGCAACTTGTATACGGGGTTAATACATATTTTAGTGAATAGTAATATTATGGAGATTTATCCGGTGGATCCTATAAGTGATAGCTTTGCCGCCGTTACTGCGAGAAGTCTATTCACTGGCGGATTTTATGGTGGTTTGTCTTATGATGATGTGGGCGGGCTGGCTTATCTTTTTTCCACAAACACCATTAATTACGAACAGGTTTTGCCGGATGTCAGCGGAGTTGGCGCTAACGCCAACTCATGGGTGAATGGCGCGTGGCGGCCGGGGATTGATAAAATCAGTTTGGTTTTGCATTCAACCAATCCCGGCTCCGGTAAGTTTATGCGGATGACCAACTGTTATACTGACACCTACCTCACCAATGGGATCATGGTTCAACAGCAGCTGCAACGAGTCATCGTCCAGCCTGATTTTCTGTTTACAGTTACGGATTTATTTGACGGCTCCATCAATTCATCGGGAGAACAGTATGCCCGGACGGGCACCACGAATTGGATCAACAATTCCCTGTTGAACGGAAACCCGTCCGGTGAAGGCCCGGGCATTATTGCCCCGCCGATTAAAATCTCCTTTGGCATCTCCGATAGGCTTACTGATACTTACGGATGGCAAAATAATGATGAACTCGTGCAAGATGACAGAACTATAGCATTTGGCTCATTCGACGGCACCACCAATGTGCCGGTGGTTTATCCGGTTGCCCGCGCCGGCACCAACCAAATGATCACTCGCCTGTGGCTGACTTCAGGCAAAGTACCCGCACAGATTCAGCAATGCTTTACTTGGTCGCCCACCACCAATTATGGCGGTGTGTTTCAGTTTCAAACCTCGACCAATTTTCTGAGTTGGGTTCCGCTGTTTCTGGTAACCAACGATGGAACCATCACCACCTACTACGTTACGCAACCGACCAGCGCCCAGCGGTTTTACCGGATGATTCCGCAATAAGGGTTCACAACCCGCTCACCGCCGCGTGCAATTGCTTCGCCAGTTCCTTGCGATCCGCAGTGGAGTGGCCGTACGGTGCAAAATGGACTTTGGCGTGGAGGGAGCGTTTGCCGAGGAGATTCAGCAGGTGCGGGAAAAAACTGTGATCGCCCCAGTAGCAGGCTTCGTTCGCGGCATCGCCATCTTGCAGGGAATATTGCAGGCGGCTGATGGTGATGTCATGCGTGCCGCCGGCGACGGGTTCGAGCAAGGGGGAGCGGAAAGGGAGCACATCCGCGCCATTCGAGCTGGTGCCTTCGGGGAAAATCACCACCAGCATGCCGTCGTCCAAGGCGGCCTGAATCTGCGCGTTGACTGCGCCCACGTGCAGGCGGCGTTCGCGCTCAATGAAAACGGTGCCGGCGAGCGCGGCGAGCCAGCCGAAAACGGGCCAGCGGCGGACATCGGCCTTGGAAACAAATACGGCGGACGTGAGGGAGCCGAGGACAAGGATGTCCATATAGCCGAGATGATTGCTCACGAGCAGGCCGGTGCGGGGGATCTGGCCGGTGATTTCGGAGGTGAAGCCGAAGATTTTAAGATGGCGGATGGTGGCGCGTTGCAACCAGGCGGCACGGGCCGCGCGGCGGGATTTCTCCGGCACCCAAGCCACGCGGCAGGCATAGTCCACCACGGACATCAATACCTGACACCCAAACCAAATGAATCTGCCGGCGGCGCGCACTGTCATCAAACCATATGAAACGCCCCAAGGCCGGAGGTCAACCGAGAAAACGTTCGCGCGCCGCCGGAGAAAGTGATTCCAAGTCGAGCATGGTCAGAAAATCGATGGTCTGGAACTGGCGGTCAAGCGCCGGAGCGCCGCAAACTTTCGCGCCAAGACCGAGGTAGGCGCGGAGCAGTTTGGGGATTTTCACTTCCTCTTCGGCCAGTTGCTCCAGCGAGCATTCAAACGCGGGCGTCGGGTGGGTCTGCCAGGCGGCGTCCACCACGTGGCCGCGGCGGCAGAGCTGGGTGTAGGCGGAGGCGCCCACGGCCGGATCCTGCGAGGTGATGGAACTGCACCCCAGCAGATACCGGGCGCCCCGTTCCTTGGCGTAGTCGGCGATGCCTTTCCAGAGCAGGCCGAGCACAATCAGGTTGCGATGCTGGCGGTGGACGCAGGCGCGGCCGAGCTCGATGATTTCCGACCGCAGCGGCTCGAAAGCCGTAAATTCAAATTCCTGCGCGGAGTAATAACCCAGATTTTTGGCGGCGTTCAAACCGGTTTGCAAACGGTAGGTGCCGACGATGGACTGTGAGGGGACGTGTTCGACGAGCAGATGGTCGCACACGGCGTCAAAGGGGTCGGCATCCAGCCCGGTGGCATAAGACTCGGAGAGCCCTTCGTTGAGCTCGAGGTTGAAGACCTCGAAGCGCAGCGATTGGGCCGCCTGGATTTCGGCAGTGCCGCTGGCGAGTCGCACGGCGTATAATTCGGGCGAGCTGACAACCAGCCGGATGGGTTCTTGGACCTGATTCACCCCGGCATGCTGCCAAGGCAATGTGACAGAAATATGTCGGTGACGTTACTTTTTGGTGCGAAGTGACAGGAACCGTTCCACGTATTTGCCGAGCAAATCGGCCTCCAGATTGACGGCGTCGCCGACCTGGCGTTCCCGCAGGGCGGTGACCTCGAAGGTGTGCGGAATGATCCAAATGCGGAAACTTTTCTTGGATACGGCGGCGACGGTGAGGCTCATGCCATCCACGGCCACGGAACCTTTGAAGACGAGGTAGCGCATGACGTCGGCCGGGGCGGCAATATCCAGCACATGGTCGCGGCCGGCGCGTTCCCAGCGGATGATTTTGCCGAGGCCATCCACATGGCCGGTCACGAAGTGACCGCCGAGTTCACCGTTGGCGCGGAGGGAACGTTCGAGATTTACCAAGGAGCCGGGTTTGGCGAATTGGAAATTGGTGCGCTCCCAGCTTTCCTGTAAAAGATCGAACCGCAGCAACTTGGCCTTGCCGGCGGCGGTGATTTTGACGGCGGTGAGGCAGCAGCCGTTTACGGACACGCTGTCGCCGGGTTTCACGCCGCGCCCGGCCACGGTGGCGCGGACGATCAACTCGATGGATTTTTTGCCGGGGTTGATTTTCTCGACCACGCCTGCTTCTTCGACAATGCCGGTGAACATGCCAGTATGGTGCCGTCGAAGGCGTGGCCGTGGCAAGTTTTTAGGAGGCGGATACCGTATCGAGTGCGCAGGCATGACTGCGCTTTGGGACTGGGAGACATGTCTCCCAGTTCCAAACCGGCGACATGTCGCCGCACTCCACCTGGGGGAGACGCACGGGGGGTGTTACGGTGGATCCTTGGTTATTGAAAAAATTTGGGCCAATGGAAAAAGAGCGTGGAAAATGTTTTGCAATTTGGGAAATGGGCAATGTTTCTACTCGCGTCTGGTCGCGGCGGCTTTTAGTCTGCTGCGCACCAATATGAATACGCCGAATCCATCTGCCACGTTGCTATTTGCGGTTTATCTCGGGGGACGGGCACCGCGTTGCAATACCGAGCTGCATGATGTGGTGTTTGTGGCGGGACCGGCCATCGAGGCAACATATGATCGGCTGATGGACAAATGGTTTGGCGATCCGCTGCGGATGCATATTGATTCGTGGCTGGAATTGCGGGTGGTGGACGGGTATCGCATTTCGCTGCGGTCGGAGGCACCGGCGGCGGGGAAAAAGTTATATTTCATCAATCTGGGGGCGTATCTGCCGGGTCAATTCACCGAGGTTCACGCCAACGCGTTTGTGGTGGCGGCGAGCGAGGCGGAGGTGAAGCAGCGCGCGAAGGCGGAATTGTTGCGCGGGGCGGACGCGGTGCACACGGATGATTTGTATGACATTGATGATTGCCTGGAGATTACGGAGGTGGATGGCCAGCATATTCATTTGGAGCCGACGACGGAGACGGTGGTGCTGGAGCCGAATAACGGGTATTACAAGCTCCCGCCGGAAGTCGTGGCGGCGTATGCGGCGCGGCGGGCGGGTTAACCACGAATTGACACGAAGGGACACGAATTCATGAAAAAATCTTTTTTTGCCGGGGCCGTCTGGCTGGTTCTGCCCCTGCTGGCACTGGCGGCGGCGGACTGGACGGTGGGTTTGCAGGAGTTGGACTTGAGCCGGATGAGCCAGGGCTGGGGAGCGCCGCAGGTGGACAAGTCGGTCGGTGGCGGCCCGCTGGCGATGGGGGGACGCCATTTTGCCAATGGCGTGGGCACGCACGCCGCCGGTGAATTCTCGCTCGACCTGCATGGCACGGCCCGGCGGTTCAGCGCGTGGGTGGGCGTGGATGACGACGCCCAGACCCCCGGTTCGGTGACGTTTCAAGTGCTGGGCGATGGCAAGGTGCTGTGGGAATCCGGCGTGATGCGCGCCGGCGCACCAGCCAAGGAAGTGGGCGTTGACCTCCAGGGCGTCGAGCGGTTCACGTTGCGGGTGGGCGATGCCGGCGATGGCAATGGCATGGATCACGCAGATTGGGCGGAGGCCAAACTTGAAGGCATCGGCAGCCGGCCAATTCCAGCGCCGTATGCGTTGGACCTCAGTAATCTGCGGGCTCTGGATCTGACCGCCAAAACCAATTGGGGCGGCGCAAATCCGGCGGGCGATCGGCTGGCCGGCAACGCGGAATATCTCGAGCGCAACGGCCAGCCGTGGATCATGGTTTCGGGGGAAATGCATCCGGCGCGGTATCCCAGTGAATATTGGGAGGAGGAAATTTTGAAGATGAAGGCCGGTGGTTTAAATACCATTTCCGCGTACATCTTCCCGAGCATGCATGAGGAGGACGAAGGCGTTTTCACCTGGACCGGCCAGCGGGACATACGCCACTTCGTGGAGCTGTGCGCGAAGCACGGGATGTATGTGGCCCTGCGGGTCGGCCCGTTCTGCAATGGCGAATGTCTCAACGGCGGCCTGCCACAGTATCTGCATGATCAGGGCGTGAAAGTGCGCACGAATGACCCGCGCTATTTTGACTATGTGCGCAAGTGGTATTCGGAGGTGGGGCGGCAGATGAACGGCCTGATGTTCAAGGATGGCGGCCCGATTGTGGCGATCCAGTTGGAGAATGAATTTGAAATCGCGCCGTTTGCCTGGGGTTTTGCGGGCGCGGGTGGGGAGGAACATATGCGCGTGCTCAAGCGCCTGGCGATTGCGGCCGGGCTCGTGGCACCGTTCTATGTCTGCACCGCGTGGGGTTCGCCCGTGGTGCCCGGCGAATTTCTGCCGGGGCAGGGCGGCTATGCCTGGATCGCTCCCGGTGAACCGACTTCGTACTATCTGTTCAACGACCTGCACCAGGCCAAACAGGACCGCTATGATACCTCGCAATATCCGGTGGCCAACATCGAGACCGGGCCGGGATTCTTTTGCTACGGTCAATATCGCCCCGCCATTCCGCCGGAAAGTTCCGAAGCTATTGCCCTGATGATGACGGCCCGCGGCGGCAATGTGCTGGGCTATTACATGTATCAGGGCGGCACCCAGTTTGTCGGCAAACACGGTTCAACCGGTACGTTTCCCAATTTGAGCTACGATTTCCAGGGGCCGCTGCGCGAGTTCGGGCAGGCGAATGTCATCTATGATTATCTCAAGCCGGTGAATTATTTCCTCAGTGATTTTGGCGACCGGTTGGCGCCCATGGTCGTGGCGCTGCCGGCGAATCCGGTGGCCGACACCAAAAATGTGACCGGCCTGCGCTATGACGCCCGGGCGCAGGGCGACAGCGGCTTTCTGTTTCTAAACAACTACCAGGACCGGGTGCAACTGCCGGATCGGCACAACCTGCAGTTTGAACTCAAACTAGCCGCCGGCAGTCTGCGGATTCCCGAGCAAGGCGGCTTCGACCTGAAGCAGAACCAATGCGCCATCCTGCCGTTTAACCTGGATTTGGAAGGGGCGCATTTGGATTATGCGCTCGCGCAGCTTTACACGCGCACGGAAACGGACGACGGTCGCCCGGTGTATGTCTTCTTCGTGCCCGAAGGCATGAACGGCCAGTATGTTTTCGACTCGAAAACCCTGGCCGGCGTGAAGGCAAAGTCCGCCAAGGTGTCGAAGGCCGGCGGCCGTACCACCGTGGCGGTGCAACCGGGAACGGATTGTCTCCTGCAGGTGAAATCCAAGTCGGGCCGGCAATTTGAGATTCTCACCCTCACCCGCCAGCAGGCGCTGCGCCTGACCCGGCAGGACATCTTTGGCCGGCAACGGCTCGTGCTTTCGGACAGCGATGTGGTGTCCGCCGGCGGCAAACTGCGCGTTTCCCAAATCGGCGCGGCGAAGCTGAGTTTTGCTATCTTCCCCGCACCCACAGCCAAGCTGGTCACCGTCACGGGGAACCTGGCCCAGGCGCGCGGCGAAACCGACGGCGTGTTCCGGCGTTACACAATCCAGGTTCCCGAAGTGAAGCCGGCTATCCAAATCGAAGGAATTGGCAGCGCCGAGGTGAAAATCAAGGCGTCCGCCGCAGCCCTGGCTGGCGTCAACGATGTGTTTCTGCGCGTCAACTACCTCGGCAACGAAGCCACCCTCAAGCAGGACGGCGCAGTGCTCTGCGATAATCTGTTCAACCGCACACCCTGGGAAATCGGTCTGAAACGTTTTCGCGAAAAACTGGCGGGCGCGCCGCTGGTCCTGGGCGTTACTCCGCCCGCACCGATCATCGAGATTGTGGACAATCTCCAGGTGAATTCCGGCGTGGCTCATCTGGCCGTGCCGAAGTCCGCGTTGCTGGTGGGCAATTATGAAGTGAGTTCCGCCCCGCCCGCTGGCGCAGCGGATAAGGGCTACGTTGCCGAGGTGACCGTTCTTCCGGAATATGCGGTGTGGATTCAGGCCGCCGGGAGGTGATGGGTAACCCGCAGGCTGGAAAGCCTGCCTACCAGCGCAACCGTCGTCCTACTTCGGTTTTCGGGTTTAAGTCTACGCATGTAACCCGAAATCAACCACCAAAACTCCTCCTGCGGGAGGGGGAAAGAAACGCGGGGTGGCTGGCGGGTGATGAAAAATGTAGCTGCACAACGGGTCGTGCCGCCGGATGAAAAGGAAGTCAAAGGTATTTGACGGTTTTGGTCTCCTCACCCCGGCCCTCTCCCCTCTGACGGGTAGAGGGGGAATAGGTTCCAGCGTTTTTCCGGTTTCACACTGGCTGATGGGTTGGGACTACTTGGAATTGTTTTATCGGATGGTTTGATTTGGTGTGATTTGGTTTGATTTGGTTTGATTTAGTCGGATTTAGTCGGATTTAGTCGGATTTTCAGGGCTTTTGATAAAAGCCTGCCAGGGCCGGGGAGGTCTTGGGGCGGGGCGGGGTGGCCAGCGGGGGGAGGATGGCGGCTTGGATTTCGACCTCGGCGAGCAACTTGTTCATCTGGGCGTTTTGCTTGCGGGTGAGCGGGGCGGGTTGTGGTGCTTGTGCCGGGGTTGTGGCTGGCGCGGGTGCCGGGGCGGGTTTGGGTTGAGGTTCGGCTTTGGCTTCGGCGAGGCGTTCTTTTTGGGCTTGGAGGGCGCGGCGCTGAACTTGGAGCGCATGGCGGTGGAGGCGGAGCAGGAGGTTGAGTTGGTTCTGGACGTCGGGAGGCGTGGGGCCGTCCAGGGGGATTTTGGCCAACAGGACGGCGAAGCGGGCGGTGATGGCGTGGGAGAGGCAGTCGGCGAGGTGGCCGTCGGTGAAGCCGGGGAGTTGGGCGGTGTCGGCGGCGAATTCGCGGGCGGCTTCAAGGAGGTCTTGGGTGGCAAGCCAGTCGAGAAAGCCGCCGTTGTTCCATTCGGAGAGGTTTTGCGGGCTGATGGGGACGCCGTTGAAATGTTCGGCGAGGATGGCTTGGACTTCGGGGAGGGCGTTGAGCCATTGGATGAGGTCAACGCCGGGTTCGCCGTTGTGGAGGCGTTGGTTGAGTTGGTTGCGGAGCGTGCGGGGGAGACGGGCGATTTTGCCGGTGCGTTTCATAAGATAAGCGAGGATGGAGGGTTGAGGATTGAGGATGGTATGATTGGCGGTGCGGTTTTGGTGGAATGATGCGGTTGGGTTTATTCAGTGGTTTGGGGAAAGGGACACAAGGGACGGATGGGACG
>CAIJGS010000360.1 GCA_903820285.1 uncultured Verrucomicrobia subdivision 3 bacterium
AATCGACTCCGTTGACCGCGGTGCCGGTGATGTTCAGATTTACGCTGAGAGCAGCATTGGTGCTGCCCGAGCGCGTCATGATGATGGTGGCGGATTGCGGACCGGAACGGGACGCCTGACCATCGGCGGCCCACAAATTTATGACGGGCAGATTGTAGAGAAATTCGACGGCATCGGCGATGACATAGCCGGTGGTTCCCGTATTCCGGATACGGACAAAGCCGGTGGTGCCGGCATTGAAGTTGGTGGTCAGCAGCAGATTCCATTGCCCCCCCTGCTGGGTTTGATCCACGAGGTAGGTATTGGTGCCGTTGGGATATCCGATATCAATGGGGGCGTTGGTGGCGCGGTTCGCATTCACGGCCCAGCGGACATAGACCTGATACTGGCCGGCTTGGGGAAGCGTCGGCCGGAAGGTCACACTGTCACTGCCTTTGTTGGCGTTTCCGTCATGCAAATAATCCACGCCATAATAACCGGCGCTGGCGCTGCTGTTGGTCCAGTTTCCAACCATGGTCACACCCGTGGCGTCCCCATTGTCGACGATGACGGCCGAGGTGCTATTGGACAGGATGCCGGTGCCAAAATACTGGGAATCGACGGTCAACTGGCTTTGCAATTTGGTGAGGTTCACACTTTGCACCGCCACCCCGTCGTCCAGGGCCATGCAGGCGGCCGTGGCCGCCGACTGGCTCAAGATCATAAACGTCGGTTCCATGCGGATGGAACAAAAGGCGATATGCGAGGCCGACAGGCTCCAGGGCACGAGCAGGTTGGAGCATTCATTGGTTTTGGGAATCAGGGCGCGATAGGAAATGGGATAGGGTGCGGATATGTTTCCCCGCGCCGAACCCTCGTTCACAATGATCCCGTTCGTCAGGATGCGCTGGCAATAGTGTGAATCGGTAAAATATCCCCCCATGCCGACCGAATCCGTCGCCGCCGGCGAATTGAAGACGTTCGATTGTGTCATTACAAAATCGGATACCATGCGGCGCGATTCGCGCACGTATAATTCCCAGGGCCAGCCGCCGTTGTCGGTGAACTCATCCTTGCAGTTCCCCCAGGTCGCCATGCTGGTCCGGATGGCAGAAGGGACCCGGGAATCGGTCGCCAGAAAATAAAAAAAACCCTGCTCATAGTTTTTGTGGTCGGCCCAGATCTGGTTTCGCAGCGCGGGTCCGGCCTCGGAGTAAGCCGAACTGTCGCCGACAAAATCGGTCGAGACGGGCCCGTTGTTGTTGATGTCGTATTTGCTGTTTGAGTCCGTCCGATCGAGGGTCATGAGGCTGCTCAGTGTCGTGGACGGGTTGGCCTGAAGATATCTGGCCACCAGCTCAAATTGGGCGGCGCTGTAATTCGTGGGAGCCGTCAAAGCGAGCCGGTTGCTGCTGACCTGGGTGAAGCACGTCCGGAAATTGTAGGTTTGCACCAGTGAATCCGCGCGTCCCAAAACACCCAACACATTGGTTTGAACCAACTGGATCAATCCGGACGAGGGCACGTTGGACACCACATACGGGTTCACGTTGACGCCAAAGCCCGTATCCGGCGGACGGATGCCGGCGAGGCTTTCCCCGTATTGGCTGATGGCTTCGCGCCCAATGGTGTAGCTCACTCCGGCGGCCGCCATCAAATCACCCGTGTAACTGGCATCAATGTATTCCCGCGCTTCAAAAATATTCCCGGCGCTGGTCCGGATCGCGGTGATCTGGGTTCCCGATTTGGTGGCGGACAGCAGATATTGGTTGGTGAAGAGCAAGATCCCGGTTCCCGCCAGCAGGTCGTTGAAGACGGCTTCTGCCACGTGCGGTTCAAAGTGATAATTCACATTCGAACCGTATTTGGAATTGATCCGCGTGTAAAACTCCTGGGCCATCCCCTGGATGTAGCTCGGATAATTACCAGTGTCCGTCCAGCCCAACCCGCCGGAGGTCATGCCGCCAAAATGATTTTTATCGCAAATGAGAGCGACCTGTTTCCCCAGCCGGGCGGCCTTGACGGCGGCAATCACCCCGCCCGAGGTGCCGCCATAAACGCAGACATCCACGGCGACTTCCTGATCCGCATAAAGTGCTCGGGCGGACAGCAGCCAGAAACCCGCAACCAGAAGAACGATGGCATTAAAATTCAAGCATACCTCAACATATCTAGAGTGAGCCGGTTCCGGAAAGCGGATGACTATTTGGAAGGCAGGCCTTTGGCCAGCCGGATGAAGTCCGGGTCGGCTGCCGTCGTCGCATAATTCTCGCATGGACTTACGACATCAGGCGAAGAGCGCTGGTTGGCCGCGGAACCAATGGTGATATCCGCGTTGTATTGTTGATTCACCTTGATCAGATCTCCCTTCCATTTCCAAATTTCGGAATGGCCGTCCACAAAAGAAAACGTGGCGGCATTATTATGCCGGGCCGTGGGGGGATTCCAAAATTTGGGATTGCCGCCCCAACTGGCAGGGTCAAGTGATAAGACTCCCAATGCCCCGTTATCAATGCCAACCTGGTTTTCTTCAACAAAATAAAACGCATCGGATGAATTTTTAACCTGCGCGCCTTTGGTCACCGCCACGGTATAAAGGTCGTTCTTGGCATAGGCGCAACTGAATTGAACACAAACCGAATAACTGCGATTGTGCGGCACCGGGGACCCGCCGGGAGCGCCGGGGATCATGGCCTGGCTGGTGGGGCACCGATATATTTCGTAGGACTTATTGTAATCCCAAAGAACTGCCTGGGAAATCTGGTTGTTATAAGTCGTCGTATACGGCCCCTGCACATTGTTGCGAATCCAGGCATGGGCACCCGCACTTTGTCCGCTGGAGTCACCGTTGGAAGGATCCTGGTCGCCGGTTTGATTGTTGGGAAATAAATCGCTGTTGTCGCCCAGATACATGATGGCCGCCAGCTGCAGCTGCCGGTTGTTGCCCAGGCACTGCGATGCCTGCGCCTTCTTTTTGGCGGCACTCAACGCCGGGAGCAGCATGGCCGCCAGGATGGCAATGATGGCGATGACCACCAGCAG
>CAIJGS010000361.1 GCA_903820285.1 uncultured Verrucomicrobia subdivision 3 bacterium
GAAGCCTACCAAAGCTTTTTCCCGCCGGACGTCTTTTACATCGCCGACCACGCCAAACGCGCCACCAGCGAATATCCCCTGGCCCAAGGCCATTATTACGGTGTGAACTACGGCGAACGCGGTGCCCAAGGCATTCCTCCGGCTGAAGTGCCGGCGCAATTCATTCCGCCGCACGCCGGGAAAACGTCAATTCCCGGTCTGCCCAATTACGCCCCCAACGACCTGTCCTTCTACGCCAACATACCCGTGCCCACCTCCTACATGTGCATGGGCAGTCAGGAGGATTTCTTTGGCGGGTACGATTACGCCGCGCAGGCGGGCATCATCCACATTGCCAACCATCATATCTCGCCCGGCAAGAAACAATGGACATGGGGCAATCAGGAATTCGGCTACGCTTGGGACCGCAATCTGACCGGTCGCGACGCCAAGAGCGAATTCGCTCCCTACATCGAAATCATGGCCGGCGTGTATACGGATAATCAGCCAGACTTCAGCTTCCTACAACCCGGCGAAACCAAAACCTGGAGCCAATACTGGTATCCCATCCGCGCCATTGGCCCGGCGCGTCATGCCAATCTGGCCGCCGCCATCGCCCTCCAGCCTCTCTCCGGTCAACATGGACAATTATCCATTGGCATCGCTGCAACCGAAATTTTTGAGCAGGCCAACCTGGTAGTTTCCGCGAAGGGAAAACCGCTCCTCACCAAAACCCTGACGTTATCGCCCGGCGAACCGTTCACGAGCATTGTACGCCTGCCAAGTGGCATCATAGAAACCAATCTCACCATCAGCGTCACCGACCAGACCGGCCGTGAAATCATCACCTATCAGCCGAAGCCTCGCGTGAAAGGCGAAGTGCCGCCGCCAGCGACGGAACCCGCCGCGCCGGAAGCCATCGCGAGCACGGATGAACTGTTCATCACCGGGCTGCATCTTGATCAATACCGTCACGCCACCCGTTCGCCGGTGCTGTACTGGCAGGAGGCGTTGCGCCGCGACCCGCTGGACTCACGCTGCAACAACGCCCTCGGCCTCTGGCATCTCCGGCGCGGTGAATTCATCCCCGCCGAAAAACATTTCCGTCAGGCCATCGAACGGTTGACCCGCCGCAATCCAAATCCCTACGATGGCGAGGCCTACTACAATCTCGGCCTCTGCCTGCGCTTTCTGGGTCGCGATGCGGAAGCCTATGCCGCCTTTTATAAAGCCACCTGGAATCAGGCCTGGCAGGCCGCCGGCTTCCATGCGCTGGCCGAACTGGACGCCAAAAAATCCGACCGGTCCACCGCTTTGGATCATCTCGACCATTCCCTGCGCTTCAATACGGACAACACCTGCGCCCGCAATCTCAAGGTAATGGTCCTGCGCGAACTGGGCCGTCCAACCGAAGCGAATGAATTGTTACACGCCACCCTGACCCTCGACCCGCTGGACTGGTGGGCGCGCTGGCTGAACTCGGAACCATTAACCTGCGATCTGCCCACCAAGCTCGACCTCGCCCACGATCTGGCCCGCGCCGGCTTCATTGAAGCA
>CAIJGS010000362.1 GCA_903820285.1 uncultured Verrucomicrobia subdivision 3 bacterium
ACGCGCATCAGCAGAATGGACCGCCAGACATCATTGGGCGCCACCACGCGCGCGCCGTCAATCCGCTGGTCAATGAGCACGTGGCCGCCGATGATGCCTTGTTCGGCCAGGGGTGTGTCGTAGCGGGCGTCAAAACCGGCCACGGTGCCTTCCGGCCGGTGGCAATTCGCGCAGTTCGCGTCCAGATACGAACGCGCGCGGTCGGCCAGACTGCGTGACCCATCGTCGGCGCGCGCGAGGCTGGGAAATTGTTTGACGCTGGCGCTGGAAATTTCCGCATCGAGCAGGCCCCGCCGGTCCCAGGCGACGAGCTCGTTTTCCACCCGGCCATCCGGGTATTTAAAGTCCCGATTCAACTGCCGGGTCTTCACCCCCAGAACCAACCCGGCATTTGGCGTATGACAAGTCTGGCAATCGGCGCGGCTGGGGTAATACCACGGTTGCGTCCGCCGCCCGGTGGCGGTTTTGATGCTGATCGCTTCGGCAAGGTTGGTTTCCAGCAAGTCGGCATCGCTGTTGTCGGCCCGCCATTTGTAGGTGACGCCATAGACACCGCCGGCGGCATCACACACGAGCAGCCGGGTTTCCAGGCGGCGGCGGGCGGCGGGATGGGCTTCGTTGGTGGCGATTTCAAAATGTTTCACGAAGATGGTGCCCGGCGGAAACACCCATTCACCGGTGGGCGAAAAATGAACCATTTCGCCCGGCGGCACGCAGGCCCAGCGTTGCTTCTCCGCGCCGTCGGACCAGAAGGGGACATTCAAATCATAGGGCACCAGAAACCGCGAGGGGATGAGATTGGTGACATCGCAAAATGCACCAGTTTGGGACAGCAACTTTGGGATGGGGCCGGTCGCTTCGGGCGGCAGATGCAACGGCACGTCCGTCCAGCGCGCTTGGGCCACCCGGAACTCGACGGCGGCCGCGAGCGTGCCAGTAAAACGGCGGCCGCTCTTTTGCAGCGTGCCGACGGAGGTGTAAGTCGTTTCCCCGGCCGGATACGAGAGCAGAATCACATAGTCGTACGGCTTCGGCTTTTTGCCCCGGGCCTTGGGGAGGTCGGTCAGAAACACGGTGCCGACACATACGGTTCCGGGCTCCTGGCTCTCAATCAAATTGGGTGTGGGCCGGACGGCAACCGTGCCGGGCACGAGCCAGGAATCGGTCAGCGGCGACCGCAGCAAATCCGGGTAGCCGCTTTCGACGATGAGTCCGTCCGGCAGCACGCGCAGGATTTTTCCGCAGATCATCCGGCGTCCGGCCAGGCATTCGGCGCGGACTTTTTCGGTGCTTTGGAACCTCGCGGCGGGGGAATTGGTGGCGGAAAAGTCGTTCGCGCGCGCCAGGAGTTCCCAGACCACAAACTGGATTGCCAGCCAAAATTTAAGCGTCTTCAGCATGCTTCCAGCCTAGGGCAGCGGCGTGCGCGCATCCTTGATGAACTGCACGTGGTTGTCGAGGAAAACCCGGCAGCGGCCGCCGGCATGGATGGTGTGCCCCTTCAACTCCGGCGGCACGGTGGCAATTGTGGCAATGGTGGCGGGGAAATAGGGGTCCACCGCCAGCTCCACATCGCTCGCGCCGTTCACGATTCCGAGCGTGGCATCCGTGACGGCGGGCAGCAGCAGGGCGGCGAGAATCGCAATGATGGCGATGACCACCAGCAGCTCGATCA
>CAIJGS010000363.1 GCA_903820285.1 uncultured Verrucomicrobia subdivision 3 bacterium
CTTAGCACGTTCTCCAGTGCGACGGGTGACTATCCTTATCCTGCTCCGGTTTTTGGGCCCGATGGTTATTACTACGGAACCACCAGTGCGGGTGGTCCTAGCGGCGGTGGCACCATTTACCGATATGTTCCCGATCGCATTACCGCGTGCAATCGGATGGGCAGCAATGTCATCATCACCGCCACCGGCACCACTGGTGGAAGCTACGCGCTCTATGCCACCACCAACCTTGTCTCCGGGAGCTGGACCAATATCGCGTCGGCCGTGGCCAACTATGCGTTAGTGACTCTCACCGACACCAACTCGGGAAAATATCTGCGCCGGTTTTATCGCACGGCTGCCCAGTGATACGCCGACTGGCGTATGGCGGAATGTAGTTTACAGAGTAATCTAGCATTATGAAGCACCCGTCGTTCCATTTAAATCCCATTCTTGCTATCCTCCTATGCCTGCTTGCTGCGGGCCCGGCCGGGGCGTTTACGCTGACCAACCCCATCGTCTTCGTCACCCAGCCGCCGATCACCCGCGAGCTGAACAGTTCCACGTCGAACACGTTTTTGACGGTGGTGACTGAGTTTGGCAATCAGCAGGCGGATACCGCCCATGCCGGGCGGGGGGGCGATCTCTGGCTGATGACGACGAATCTGGGGTTGGTCAATCTGACCCGGAAGGCGGGGCTGGGCATGGCTGGCAACCAGGCGGGAGCGGGCATTGATGTGCGTGATCCAGCCATTTATTGGGATGGCAGCAAGGTGGTTTTCAGCATGGTGGTTGGCGCGCCCACCAATGCCACGGATGCCACCACCTATTACTGGCAGATGTACGAGCTGTCTAATCTAGCTGCGGTCATGGCTAATACCAACACGCCGCCGGTGATTGTGCCGGTGGCGCATCAGCCCACGAATTGCAATAACGTGAATCCCACCTACGCGACGGGAGGACGGATCATTTTCATGAGTGACCGGGCGTTTGCAAATCAACCGGCACTTTATCCGCAATTGGATGAGTACAAGGGGGCGGCGTGTGTGACCGGCACTTACAGTTTGGACCCGGTGGCCGGTGATTTGAAACTGCTGGAGCATCTGCCCAGCGGCGGTTTCAATCCGTTTATTGATAGTTTTGGCCGGCTCCTGATCACACGCTGGGATCACCTCATCCAGGATGGCAACGCTACGGGTGACCGTTTGGGACGGACGACGAATGGCGCACTGAACTTCCTCAGCGAGGCGACCAATGCGGCGACCCAATTCACCAATACCGTCGAAACGTTTCCCGAGCCGAATGATTTCGACACGAACTATTGCACCCAACTGGGCGTGAATCCTGATCTGTTCAACTTCTTTTTCCCTTGGGCGCTGGATCCGGACGGCGGCAACGAGGAGGTTTTGAATCACGTGGGGCGGCATGAGATCTCTTTTACCACTCTTACCCCGTCATTCACGGGGGATACGAATCTGTTCAATGTGTCAAATCTGGTATCGCGGGCGGCCAGCGGCGTCATCAGCTCGAACGTCAATGCGTCGCAGGCGTTTTTTCAAATCACCGAAGACCCGCGCACCAATGGCCTTTATTGGGCGGTGAATCCGCCGGATATTTCCATCTTCGGCGGTTCGCATGCGGCGGGGCAGATTCTGACGCTGACGGGTGGACCGAGTGTGAACCCGACGAACATGATCGTGAACTTCGTTACAGTTACAAATGTGCCGGGACGCATTGTGAGTCCACAGGGGGTGTATCGCAATCCGCTGCCGATGTCGGATGGCCGGGTGATTGCAGCGTATACGCCGGCGAATGTTTCGCTGAACTTTGGCGTGGATATCAATACCGGTACGGTATCATTACCGGTGGCGGCCTACCAGTTTCGCCTGATGACACTCACCAATACGACGCCCTTTTGGACAACGAACCAGTTTCTGACGGGCGGCATTTTGAGCACGTCCATTTATTGGAGCGGGGGCATTCTGGTGACCAATGCTGGTGCCTTCTGGGAATTGCAGCCGGTCGAAGTTCGGGCCCGGCCGGTGCCCAATCCGGTGCATACGCCGGTCAATCCGATTGAGCAGCAGGTTTTTGCCGACGAAGGAGTGGACCTGACCACGTTTCAGGCGGATCTGACGGCGCGCGGAGTGGCGCTGGTGGTGAGTCGCAATATCACGGCACGCGATGATGCCGACAAGCAGCAGCCGTACAATTTGTCCGTACCCGGCGGGGTGAGCAGCATCGCCAATGGCGGCAAAGTATATGGCGTCACCCATCTGCAATACCTTGAGGCCGATTATTTGCGCGGCTATACGTTTGGTAGCACCAATATTCAGCCGGGTCGCCGGGTGCTGGCCGTGCCGTTGCATGCCACCACCAATCTGAACTATGCGAGTGGTTTGAATAATGCGCCGCCCGGCGGAACGCAGATCATGAGCGACGGTTCGCAGGCGACTTTTGTTCCCGCCGGCCGGGCTGTCACCTGGCAACTTACGGGGACCAATAACAATGACAGCGTGGTAAAAGAGCGGTACTGGCTGAACTTCCGGGCCGGTGAAGTGCGGACGTGCGCCAACTGCCATGGCATCAATGCCATTGATCAACTCGGCCGTCCTGCGCCCACCAATGCCCCGCTGGCACTGCGCCAACTCCTCCGGCTTTGGCGTACCAATGCGGCGAATGCCTATTCGCTCACGGTTAGCAACGGCAGCGGCGGGGGAAGCTATGGGGCCGGTTCTGTCCTAACCTTAACCGCCGGCGGAGCGCCATCTGGGAAAGTTTTCGGTGGGTGGACCGGGGCGGGGATCAGTAATGCCACTGCCGCCACTACTTTGTTCATCATGCCTACCGGCAATGCCAGCGTCACAGCCATGTTCACCAACCTGCCCGCACCGGTGTTCAATCCATCGGGAATTGTCCGCACCGGCTCCGGCTGGATTTTTTCTGCGCAGGCTATGGGAAGCCAGCCTTGGATTTTGCAATGTTCGTCCAATCTGGCAAACTGGCAGGATACGGCCACCAATCTGTCCGCAGGGAACGGACAACTTTGGTTCACCAACCTCAGTGGCAACGCCCCGCAAGCGTTTTATCGAATTCGTTCGCAATAAATGCTGGGCATTCGATTCTGACGGATGTTCAGGCCGGCAGGGTGTTGGGATTCGCCGGTGAGGCCGTAGGAGTTCTGTTTTGGGAACCCGACGTTCCCGGGCTCTGCCCGCAGGTTTTTTAAATGCACTAGGTACTGCGACTTGGTTGCAGGTAAGCTCCGCAGCTTTCCCGCACAACCAGACGGGGCGTGAGAATCAGCGAGCGCGGCGGCAAGGTTGAATTGGTCATGCGTTCACGCAAGGCGCTAAAGGCAGTGATGGCGATGTCACGTACCGGCTGTTCCACGGTGGTGAGCGGCGTGGACAGCAGACTCGCGAAGCGGACGTTGTCGAAGCCGACCAGGCGGATGTCTTTGGGAACCCGCATGCCAATTCTAGTCAGGGTCTGAAGGATTTCGGCAGCGAGGTGGTCATTGGTGCAGAGGATCGCTTCGATATTACGATTTTGGGCAAAGGACTTGACGAACTTAAGGTCCGTGGGGTCGCCAGAATAGACAAAGGGATGTTGTGGTGTCAGGCCGTTGTCGAGCAGGGCTTTTTGAACGCCGATGATCCGGGAATCCACGGTCGGCGCCGTGAGCGGGCGCTTGACATAGACCATGCGCCGCACCCCCAGCTTGACAAGATGGTCGGCGAGCAGGTAGCCGCCGGCAACGTTATCCACGCCGACGATGTCGAATTCACTGCGACTGGGAAAGGAGCCGATGTCGCGATCGATGAGAACCACCGGAATGCCGGCCTGTTTCAGGCGTTCGGTGATACGCTGGTTCGTGGTATCACGGTCGGTCTGGTGCTCAAAGGAGACGAAAAAAACGCCCATGACTCCGCGCTCGATGAATTGTCCGCACAAGGTTTCGGCTTCGGCAGCCGTCATATGCCGCTCGCCGGTGGCTGACATGTTGGCGCCCCACCAAAGGCCGTAGTCATTGCTGCGGGAAATGCTGGCAAGTTCGCCGCAGATGGGCTCAAATATCTCCGTATGGCACAAGCTGGGCATCAGCAGGCCGATTTGGGGAGTGACGGGGTGCGCCGTATTCCCGCCGGTTTTTTCCGTGCGAATGTACGTGCCTGAACCGGGGCGGCGTTCAATCAGTCCCTGCTCCTGGAGTTCGCGCATAGCCCGCCCGACGGTGGGGCGGGAAACGTCAAACCGCTTTACCAACTGGGCCTCGCTGGGCAAACGACCGGTATCACCATACTTTCCCGCGATAATTTCAGTGGTGAGCTGTCTTGAAATGGTGCGGTGTTTGAGCAAAGCGTTCATCATAAATGCGGTCAGTTGCTGTTTGAAGCTGACGTTACAACTTTATTGGTTTATGTCAAATCTTCCCTTGCCTCGCGACCGCAGTCGGTTCCACAATCCCGTTGCCCCATAAACACCAACGATATGCATTCCCACGATACACCTGCGGAAAAGGCCAAAGTTGAAAGCGCGGCCGGCAAACCGTTTCGGATCAATTCCACCCTGATTTGCGCCACACTGGTGGCCGCGCTTGGCGGGCTGCTCTTCGGGTTCGACACCATCGTGATTTCGGGTTGCCAGACCCAATTAAAGGCATTGTTCCAGCTCGATAGTTTTCAGCAGGGATTTATGACGGCATCGGCGATCATCGGCACGGTGATTGGCGCCCTGTTTGCCGCCCGCCCAGGTGACCAGTACGGCCGGCGTGATTCGCTCAAGGTGGCCGGGGCGCTGTATTTTATCTGCGCCTTGGGATGTGCGCTGGCGTGGGGCTTCTGGCCGTTAATCACCTTCCGCATCATAGGTGGCATTGCGGTGGGCGCCTCGTCGGTCCTGGGGCCGCTTTACCTGGCGGAGATTTCGCCCGCCCAATGGCGCGGCCGGCTGGTGGCATTTTTTCAGTTGAATATTGTCATCGGCGTGCTGCTCGCGTTTATCTCGAATTTCGGCATTGGCAGACTGGGCTTTGGAGATGCGGAATGGCGTTGGAAACTTGGCGTTCAGGCCCTGCCGGCGATGGCCTTTTTCATCCTGCTCTTTTTCATCCCCCGCAGTCCGCGCTGGCTGATGATGAAGGGAGTGGAGGGGGAAGCGGCAGACGTATTACGCCGGCTGGGCACACGGGATGTGCCGGCGCAAATTGCCGCGATTCGTGAGTCGTTGCATCAGGAATTTCGCGGGAAGGCGGTACCGCTATTTTGCCGGGCCCATGCCCGGCCCATTTTCCTGGCCGTGACCGTGGCGATGTTCAACCAACTGGATGGCATCAACGGGTTGATGTATTACCTGAACCCGATTTTTACGATGGCCGGGTTCACAAAAGTTTCCGGGGATATGCAATCGGTGGTGGTTGGCGTTGCCAACCTGCTGGCTACGATGGCGGGCATGGTGATCATTGACCGTGGCGGCCGGAAGCCTTTGTTGATTGCGGGTGCGGTGGGTACGGGCGTGGCGCTCGCCGGAATTGCCTGGGTTTTCAACGGTATGGCGAATCACGGCATGCTGCTTTGGTTGCTGGTGGGATACATCATCTGCCATGGCTTCGGACAGGGCGCAGTGATCTGGGTTTATATCAGCGAAGTCTTTCCGAACGCGGTTCGCGCCAAAGGCCAGACCTTGGGCAGTTCCACTCATTGGTTCATGGCCATGATCATATCGTGGGCTTTTCCGGTCTTTGCCAAGGACGCGGGGCAACCTCACGCAGGGGCTCCATTCATATTCTTTGCCGTAATGATGGCGGTGCAAATCTTGGTCGTGTGGTGGTTTTATCCTGAAACCAAACGGATTGCCCTGGAAGACATGGAAAAGAAAATCGAAGCCGCGCACTGATAATACCATAGCCAGCCGCCAGTGGTTTAGTTGGCTGGTGAAAAGCGGGGTGCTGCCGGCCCCTGTCAGCGTCTGCCACTTGAGCTTGCACTTGATCAACGATGGAAAGAATCGTCCCTGACATTGGGTGATGCAACGCGTCTGAACGGCTGACCCAATGAATGCGTAAGGAAACGCTCACCTAGCATAATTAAAGATGTTCCAAAACGGCATTTCAACCGTGCATGGTTGGTGCTGAAGACATTTGGTCAAAAGCACCATTGGTGCCAAAGCAGATACTGACAATGTAAAAAGCATACATGACAGAAATGTATCATGTTGTCATGAATTCGGTTTGTCTCCAAGGGTTGAGTGCCGCATAGTCATTTTAACAATGACTGATTTGAGCAAACGCATGCCCACAATGGTGATTGGGCCATTTGTCCCGAATAAACGAAACAGCGACAATATGGGCACAAACAATGCACAGGCCATAAAGACCTTGGCCGGGTTGCGCCGCCGAGTACGGACATGAATTTATACGGTATACGGTTTGATCAACTATTTTGCAGACGCCATGAAAGCACAAACACTTCTTCCTTTTAAAATGCTCAGTGGAGCTGAGATCGCCCGGACTTTAAAAAATATTTCCCAGGTTTCGGTGGCCATCGTTGGAGATTTTTGCCTGGATGTGTACTGGACCATTGATC
>CAIJGS010000364.1 GCA_903820285.1 uncultured Verrucomicrobia subdivision 3 bacterium
AGCAATTGGGGCGGCCATCATTTGGCCACCAGCAACCAACCGCATGGCCAATAGAGGTCGTTCTTCTTTGAAGGTCTGGCATTGCACCTCGTAACCGAAATCACTGGCAGAGTGTCAAAACCGCAAGCAAATCATCCAGTGCAGGCTTTAACATCACCATGGTTATTCCTTCAATGCTAATGCTTTACGGGAGCCGGCCAGCCGGCTTTCAATGCGTCGAGCCAGGCATTGGCGCGTTGGTTGAATGGTGTTTCGCCATACTTGTCATTTTTGGGCGCCTGATGGCCGGCGGCGGGCAGGACGACGACTTCCACCGGGCCCGCCAGCAGATTGCACAGGGCGAAAACATTGGAGGCCGGACAAGTGGTTTCCATGAGGCCGGGTCCGACCAAGGCCGGACATTTGACGCGGTGCGCAAAATTAATGGCATCGAAGTAACGGCTGGTGTCCATGATGCGGGCGGCATCGGGGCCGTTGGCATGAGCCTGCCAGTAGGGCCAGCCCCAGCCGCGGCCGAGCTGCTGCGCGGTGTTGCCACAACCGGCGGGCTCCAGAATCATGATGGCGGAAACTTGCGGGCAGAGGGCGGCGGTAACGACGGACTGCAAGCCGCCCTGACTGGTGCCTTTGACGACGAGAATTTTTCCGTTCCAATCGGCACGGGTGGTCAGGTATTCCGCAGCGCGCCGGCAGCCGAGGAACATGCGCAGGAAATAACTGGTCTCACGATTGGTCTGGCCGATGGTCGTATAATTTTTCAAGGTGGTGTCGGCAATTTTTTGG
Source organism: uncultured Verrucomicrobia subdivision 3 bacterium (assembly GCA_903820285.1). GTDB lineage: Bacteria > Verrucomicrobiota > Verrucomicrobiia > Limisphaerales > UBA11358 > UBA11358. Next base: position 784 of record CAIJGS010000364.1, read on the forward strand.
AATTCGCTTTCCGGCAGATCAAAAGGGACATCGTGCGCGCTGATGTTCAAGGCGAGCCAGCCAGCGCGGGCCAGGCCGGTGACATTCTCGCGTTTGAGAGGATAAACGCCGGCATATTGAACGAGCATAATGGCGGGGAATTTGCCGGGGGTTTTCGGGCGGGCGAGCTGGCCGTAAACGTGGGAGCCATTGATATTGTCGAGGGTGACTTTGGAGTAATCAATGGCAGGTTCGCCGGAAAGGGCAACCGGCTCGAGCTTGGGATTGAGGGGAAGGCGATCGGACGCGGCGAGCTTGGCATCCCAAAAAGAGTCGAAATCGGCGGGCACCGGCAGCGACCAGCGAATGTGCTTATAATCGGCGGCCGCGCCGGCATAGGTGGTAAAATTTTGTCCGGAGGCCGTGGTGCCGCTCACCGTAAAGAGCAAGGAACCGGGTTCGCCCAACGAGGTCTGAAATTCGGCGGTGTGATTGGTCAGGTTCAGCGTGCCGGCGGCAATCACTTTGGCGGTGTGCAGCTTCACGGTGTAGGCCACTTGATTCACGACATCCGTGGCGCCAGCGCCTTGTTGAATTTGCACGGTGATTTTCTCCCCGACATGGTAGCTGCCGGCGGGTTCGGTCGTGCGTGCCACGATGCCGACGGGACGGGGCACGGGTGTGGCCGGATCGGTTTGCGACTGAGCCGGGAGGGTCAAACAAGCAGCGGCGGCAAGCAACCATGTGCGTAGCATCGAGGGGGTGAGCATATATAAATGGGCGATCATTTGGTAATTTTAAGCGCGAAGGCAATGGCACATGGCTTATGCGAGGGCATGGTGACGTGCAAGCCATTTTGGTCGCGCGTGAAACGGAGTTTAGAACTATCACCCAATAATTGCACGCGGCCGATGCTGCCAGGCCAATGCGGCGAACGTTCAGCGAGCGATTGAATGGTGATTTTGCCGCCGGCCGGAAAGGCGAGAACAACGGCGAAGAGCGCCGAACCGTCCTTGGATTGGGTAAACCGGATGTCTTGGGCGGTATAGGGTTTGCTGCGAACATCTTTCACCCCGTCAAAGCCGCCCTTCTCGGCTGTTTCAGTCGTGGCGGGACCTTCACCATAAATCTGCCACGGGCGGGTGCCGTAAATTGCGGGTCCGTTGACCTTGAGCCAGGCGCCGATCTCAGCGATAATTTTTTGCTCGTCGGTATCTATGGTTCCGTCGGCGCGAACGGGCACGCTCAACATCAAATTGCCATTTTTGCTGACGATGTCCACGAGCATCGGAATGACCATGGCAGCGGTTTTATATTGGTGTTTTTCGAACAGCGAACGGCTGTAATGCCAGTCGCCGAGGCAAGTATCGGTCTGCCATGGCTGCGGCAGGATGTCGGCGGTTTTGCCGCGTTCGATGTCATAGACAAGGCCTTGGCGTTGCCCGGGGTTCAACATTTTGGCGGTGATCACGGCTTCATTAGTGCCATGCCAGGCGAGGCTCGTATTGTAGAAGTGGGCATACAAGCCCAGGCCGTAGGCATCGGGGGCGCCCAACCGATGCAAAGGCAGCGCGTTTTCATCGAAGTAAATCAGGTCGGGCCGGTAGTCATCCCAGAGCTGGGTGGTCCGCCGGCAGAATTTTTCGCAGTAAGCGGCATCCGGCGGAGCGCCGGGTGAATGGTTTTGCGCATAGAGATCCTGAGGGTCGAGGCCGTCCCACCACAGACCATGGCCGTCGGCCTTGGTCAACTTGCCATCGTAAGGTACGCCGGCGAGGGGGCCGTTGGTATCGGCGCGTTGCGCGACTTCATACCAGCGCCACGACCAACCGCCGTCATGGACGCTGACACCGAACCGGAGGCCGAGTTTGTGCGCCGCGGCCGACCAAGCACCGATGAGGTCCCGGTGCGGGCCAAGCTTCACCGAGTTCCACGGCTGATACTTTGAATTGTAATTATCAAAATTATCGCAGTGAACGGCCAGAGCCATGAAGTATTTCGCACCGTTCGCCTGATAAAACGCCAGGAGTTTTTCGGGATCAAAGTGTTCCGCCCGCCACTCGTGGATCACCTCCTTGAAGCCGGCCTTGGTCGGATGGCCATAGTGCGCGACCTGATATTCGTAGTCATGACTGCCTTGGAGATACAGATTGCGCGCATACCAGTCGCCTTGTTCGGGCTGGGACTGGGCGCTCCAATGCGCCCAGATGCCAAACTTCGCATCGCGAAACCATGCCGGCGTTTGATACTGCGATTCCAGCGATTGCCAGGTGGGTTTGAAGGGCTGGGCCGGCGGCGGCGTGCCAGCCAGCAGCAAACCGGAAAGGAAGGTTAAGATGAGCACGACGGGCAGTTTCATGGTTGGCAGTTTTTCATCAAGGCGTGCGCCCAACCGGCTTCAGGTCCGGGGCATAGGCGCCATAATCCGCGTCACTGCGCCCGACGAAACTGGCGGCTGACGCATATCTGAAGGCGGCGTAGTTGGTCGTCCCCCGGTGGGGTTGGGCGATGCGATAGTTCAAGTCAGCGGGATTCGCCAGCGCGGCTGGGCTGACTGCTTGGTTACCCGCATCCGGGGGGGCATTTTTCCCCACAAAGATGTTTGCCTGCAAACTGGCGGTAACGTGTTGGATTTTGAAGAAGGATCCACTGTCATCGTTGATGAAGGTATTTTGGGCGATAAGCATTTCGTGGGGAGCGGGATTCAGCAGCCCTTCCTCGCCATAGGCGATCAAAACGGAGCCGGAATTTGAATTGTTATGTTCGACAATGTTGCCCACAAATTTGTGCCGGCCGCCATCGGGAAAGTCCAGGAACCAATTGAGGGACCGGCCGGTTGGGTCGGTGAAGAGACAGCCTTGAATATCACTTTCAAAGGCGCGGACTTTCAGGATGTGACCGCCGTTGCAATCGCGTGACCAGACCCCGCGCATGGTCAGCTTGGTGATATTGTGGTTCACATAAATATTATGCGAATGTCCGCCGCCGTCGCCATTGAGTGCGAAGAGGGAGTTTTCAATGGTCAGGTCGCAATGACTGCCGGCACGGGTGGCATTGAAGAAGCCTTGCATGTTATCGTGAACATACAGATGGCGGAGGGTTAGATTGTTGCCGATGAGATAGACAGCGGCCTGATCCCAGGCGGCTTCGCCGCGTTTACCGTTGTCCTCGTGCAGCATTTCGATGTTGTCGAGGGTGGTGTTATTTCCGTAGACAACCCAGATGCCCCGGCCATCGGCAATTTTTGACTGCCCGTCAATTTGCGGCCGGCCGTTGACCCCGACGACGTTGACATGGCTGGCTGTGAGCACGCCGACATCATGGTAGATGCCACCCTGAATCTCAATGCGGTCGCCATCCTGGGCATGGGCGAAGGCCTGACTGGGAGTGTTATAGAATCCACGTCCAACTATAGAAACCGGACCGCTCGACGGAGCGGACAGAGCGTGGTCGGCAAAAATGATGAGCATGGCCACGGAGGCCATGACACACAATCCACATCCAACGCGAAAATTGGGGTCAAGGTGAGGTGACACGATAAAATCGTTCATGGTTGGTTGCGCTGGCATCGACAAAATTAATTTGTCCCAAGCCAAAAACCCCGTTGGTCAAGGTCAGCCAGTTGGTGAGCGGCCAAGTCAGGTTGGTGCTGAATAGCACCCGATAACTCTGGCCGTTGACACCGGTGAAGCTCAAACCAAAGCCTGCCCCGCTGCGCGACACGGTTTGGCTCAGCACCGGGGCGACCAGTTGGGCTACCACCAGTTGCACGGCGAAACCGGTATTGCGCAAGGAGGCTGATGCACCGGCCGGCAACGTCGGCAAAGTTCCCAGCTTGAACCCGGCGAAACCGCTGCCGCCAATCGCACCCGCGTAACTCAACAGCGTGTTCGTACCGAGCGGCAGGCTGGTGTCAGAAATGTTGATCGTGTTCGTACCGAGGACATTCATACTTCCGGCCAATATTATCCCGCCGGCTGAAATATTAAAACGGCTGGTCGTGGCCGCGCTGCTGCCATCACCCAAATTCAAAGTGCCAACCGCAAGTGTGCCAACGCCGGCCGGACTGCCACCCATAATAGTGCCACCTGATTGCACTTGCACGGAACCGTTGATGGTGCCGGAACCGCCAAGACTGCCACCGTTTGCAATGCTCACGGGACTGTTGCTGATTGTGCCATTTGCCAGTAGTGTACCGCCGCTGACCAGGGTGCCGCCGGTGTAAGTGTTGGCGCTGAGGAGGGTCATCGTGCCACCGCCAGCCTTGTTCAATGCGCCGTAGCCGCTGATGGGTGCGGTGATCTGAATGGTGATATTTCGACCACTGCCGGCCTTGATGGTGCTGGTTGTGCCGGCGCCCAGAACGAGGTTGACCACGCCGCCACTGGTGCCATCGGCGCCGCTGATGGTGAGATCGGTTGCCGCATCATAATTGCTTACCGTGCCGCCGTTCAGGTTGAGACTGCGCAGCGAGGCGGCGTTGAAAGGAATTCCTGCTGCCGCAGTAATATTGCTTGCCGCCAGCGTGGCGCCGCTGGCCAACGTGTAAGTCGGCATGAAGGTGGGAGCGGAACTGCCGGAAATCAGATAACCGAGATTAAGCGTCTGAATTTTGGCCAACCCACCGTTCTGGATAAAATTCCCGAATGTGCCTGTGCCCGTGGCCGAGCAACCGGCAAGGTTTAGGGTGGTGATGTCGAACGTGCCGTTGCCGAAGGTGAGCGTCCCGGTCTCGGAGCCTTGCAGGGCGTAAGGCACGTTGAGAGTCGCGACCAGCGCATCCACCGTGGCGGTCCCGAAATCCATCGTTTCGCTGTAAGTGCCGCCGGAGGATTCATACGGAACATTCATGGTGGTGACGCGCGAATTCCCGCCGGCCATGCCGCGAAGCGCCACGCTGGCATTGGACAGTCCGCTTTCCATATAAACATTGCCCGAACCTTTGTAGTCGCCTAACTGAAAGGTGGTACAGTTGAAAATGTTCGTCGGGCCAAGGTAGAGATTGCCGGTGGTGTTCGGCGAACCGCTGCCGTGACCGACATAAATATTCGCGGCGGTGATGTTGTTTGAACCAGCGAGATAAAGGTTATAGAACCCGGCGCTGGCGGCGGTGCCTTGAACGGTGAAGTTTTGCCCGGGCTGACTGCAAGTAAATGTCCTCAATCTCGACAAATCCAGGCTGGCTGAACTCGTTAGTTGGCTAAAGGGATTGAAGCCGGACGCCGCGGTCACAGTGAGATTTCCATTCTGTAAACTGCCGGTGTAGCCATTCGCCGCAACCACATTCTCCAAGGTCTGACTGTTGCCACCCAGATCAAAAATGCCATTGCCGGCGAAACCAACCGTGGCACTCGTCGGCAACTGGTTGTTGCCACCATTCAAACTGACCACCCCTCCCCCAGCCAGCGAAAGGACGGCGGACACGGCCGGGGTCACCGCCGCGCCCAGCGAGAGGTTTTGATTGCTGGCCACGGTCCACGTTTGACTGGCGGGCAGGTTCAAAGGCACATTCACGTTCGCCGAGGCATTGGCCACGATGCCGGTGTTGATCGTGAGCGAACCGCTGCCCGACAAGGTGTAGGTACCGCTGGTGGTTGGGCTGAACAGCAGCCAGGAATTCGTGTGGGCGCCGGCCACATTCACCACGCTCGCCGTGCCATCGGCTCCAAAGTTGGCAATGGAGGGATTAAGATCGTTCCAGGCGACATCGGCACTGCCATTCCACCAATTGGTATTGCTGCGGTTCCAGGTGCCGCCGCCGTCCAGCGGGTGCGTGCCGGTCCCGCCGGGGTTCGCGTCCCACGTAACGCTGTTGACCGGAGAACTGAAGGCCGCCTGATACGTTTTGCCGGCGGAACCATTTACATTCACCGAAAGCACAATCTGCGGCGACAGCCGGACCACCGTCACGCCTGGATCGGCGGACAAAACGGCCGTCGCCGGACGATTCAAAACGACCGTGATGCTGCCGCTGTTGGTTTGCGTGGGATCGGCGACGCCGACGGAAATTTGAAAATTGTTTTGTGAAACAATGACGGCGGATTTTTTGTTGGCCGTAATGATGTCCGCCGAGTTCGTGCCATCCACCCAGAAATTGGCCGCGACCAGGCCGCCCGCCGGTTTGCTGGCGGCCTGCACGGTGCTCGTATTGGTGATTACCACCATGTCCGGGTTGGTGGCGTAGGCAGCCATGTTCGCCGCAGAATAATTTGGCAAGACGACATATGCATAACTGGCATTGGTGGGTTTGTTGCCGTGATTAAACCAAAGCGTCAAATAATCATCCGTGTAACTGGTGGTTGATTCACTTTGGTCAATGGCATACCACGATCCGGTGTTCGCCACATAGGCCGCATACAGGTTGGTCGCGCCACCCGGAAAATAATAACCGGCCACCCCATCCAGCGCGCACCACGTAGAACTGGTGAGATTGGAACTCCACCCGATGACCGGCGAATAGACAGTGCCATTTACGGTAAAGTTGTTCGTCGGCGAAGTGCCCAAACGACGATCCTCCACCGTCGTGTCCACCTCCGACGCGTCACCGGAAGTAATGCCCGCCCCGAGGCAGACGACCTCGTTATCGAACATAAACCAGGATTTTTTGGCCGTCAGCGTGGTGCCCACCGCCGCCAGCGACATTCCGGCTGTGCCATAAAGATTGGCCACCTGCGCACCGCCCACCCACGGCTGTCCGGTGGTGGTGCCCGACCATTGCGGGGCATCGGCACGGGCCACCGTCTCGACGGTGGTGCCCGGCAAATGATACATATCAACCGTGGGCCAGAAATCACTGGTGAACTGCGACTCGCCGCTGCCCATGTAGAGGTACATCATGCCGTCGCCCATGAACCAGCCGTGCAGATTTTCGCCGGCGAACGACTCATAGTTGGCGATGCGGCTGGAGGACATGCGCAAGCCCACGCAAAAATTGGTACGCCAGCCGACCACGCAATCCATGCTCGCGAACTGATATTGGCTGGGCGGCATAGAAAGTATGCTGCTCCAGCTGGCAATGGCGGCCGCCGTTGCCGCCGGCGCAAATTGCTCCACCGGCGGAATCATCCAGGGAGCGCCGCCGCTGCCGGCGGGACCGCGCGCGAAGGTGCGGCCTTGCACCATCGCCATCCACTCGCCGTGATAGCACACCGGCATGTAGGACTGGAAAACCCAGTTGAAAACATTGGTGAGGTTGGGATCCGTAATCTGCCACGTTGAACCGTTCAACAAATTGACCAACTGTCCGACGTCCGCCAGCAAGGTGGCGCCATACCCGCCGGTGTAGGGAAATTCGGTATGAAACACAAACGAGCCGTCCACGTAAAAGCCGTCGCTGTTGGTCACATACACAAACACCGGGCTCAAGTTGAGTTGTGCCGTGGTCATCAAATTGCTGTTCTGGCCGATGATGGCGCGGATCAACATGCCTTTGCACTGGTCGGTCAGATTCGCGCCGGTGTACCAAACATGACCGTTGTTCGGCGGCTGAAAGTGGTCCACGGCGGCATTGTAATTGGCGATTTGGGTTGCCGACAGCGCCGGATAAATCAGCAGCGCCGCGTTGTTGAAGTTTTGCAGTCCGCCGATTTCCCAATCCCACCAGTTGTCATATTCGGTGGCGGTGGTTGTGTAAACATTGGCGCACATCCAATCCAGACCGTTAGTAATGGCCGCAGCCAGGGCGGCATTGCCTTGCAAGGAACACCCGGCGGTCGCCCAGGCCTGCGCCATATTCGCCAACCGGCCAAAAGTGGAATCCATATGGGAGGAACCGGTGTTGATGCCTGCCTGACCGCTGCCGAGCGGCAGATCGCTCCAGAGGTTCGTCCGCCCGGCATTGGTGTTCAGCATACTCCAGTAACCATTCGCGGAAGTGGCCAGATTGTTCAAGGTGGCCGGGCTGTTATTGGTGCCCGTCAAATAATTGTGCCAATACTGGCGCAGGGCGGCAAACTCGGCCGGTGTCACCGGCGGCAGCGCGGGCAATATAGAGGCGGTGGTGGTGGCCAATGTGTTCGCCAGTGAGTAATTGGTGGCGGCCGAGCCGTTGATGGCAATGCCGGCGACCGTCACCAGAACATTATTCGCCACATTGGTTCCGGCAAAAAAGGCGCTGGCATAGGTGTCGGCGATAACGTCTCCAGCCACGCGGTTGTCGGACAAAACCACGGTTGCATTCGACGTGCCATCATACGTTTTATTCACGCCGGCGGCGCTGACGGTCAGAGTGCGAGGCGTCAGGGTCAAGGTCGCCGCTGTGGTGCTGGCACTGGGCGCGTAACCGGCGGCACCGGAATAAACCGCGCCAATGCTGTGCGAGCCAATCGGAATTGCGGTTATGGCCGGCATGGCCGCAGTGCCACTCGCAAGATTCACCGGCCCGCCAATGGCGGTACCGTCCACGTAAAATTGGATGGTGCCCGTGGCCGTGCCGGGACTGACTGTTGCGGTGATGACGGAGCTGTTGCCGTAAATTTCCGTGTCGTTCCCGCTCAAGGTGGTGGTCGTCGCCGTGGCTGAAGATCCGGAAATGACCATTTGGACGTTGCCATTGGAAAAATTGATGGTGCCGGTTCCCGCCGTGCCCGCCAGCGCGTAAGCGCCGGAATGAGTCAGGCTGCCGGTGGGTTGTTTGATAATGTTGTAAGTACCGTTGGCGAGCGGTTGCGGCGTGTTCACCGTGATGGTCTGCCCGCTCAGACTAAGCGTGCCCTGCGAAATCACCAGCGCCGGGTTCACCCCGTCAAAGTTCAGGGTGATTAGCCGCGAACCCAGATTGACCGTGCCACTGGAATTGCCCTTGATAACCGCGGCGGCCACGCTACCGCTCGCCGTCAAAGCGGTGCTGCTGCTCAACACATAGACCGGGATGGCGGACACATCGAAAAACGCGCCGGCGGCGAGCATAAGGGAAGGCGTGCTGTTGATGGAGGCGGCGCTGCCCAAGGCCAGCGTGCCGGCACCAATGGTCGTCGCGCCGGTGTAAGTGTTCGCCGCCGAAAGTGTCAAAGTGCCGGAACCATTTTTACTCAAAGGCCCGCTTCCCGAAACCACCCCTGATAAAATTTGCGCCGCCGAACTGTTGCAGTTCAAAACGCCGCTGTTGGCAATGGCCCCTGGATAATTGCCGCCGCCCAACTGTCCTGCGCCATTAATGGTCAGCGTGCCTGCGCTGATGGTGGTCACGCCGCTGTAGGTATTTGAACCCGACAACACCAAATTCGCCCCCGAGCCGTTCCAGGTTAATTTTGAGCCGGCCGCAATTTCATCAATCACACCCGGAATGGCCAGCGTTTGCCCGGAGAGCGCTGTGATGTTCGCCGCCGAACTGGCGCTCGCGAGATGGACACTGCGCGTCGGAGCCAGCGTAACCGAAGCGCCCGTGGTGCCACTTTCCAAAGTGAAGGTTATCCCGTTGGAAAAGGTCACGCTGTTGTGCGGATCGCCCAAGTTGCCATCAACCTGAAAACCGAGTGCGCCCTGCCCGATGACGACCGGGCCAAATAGTCCGGCATTCGTATTGGCGTCATAACGAAACGTAAGTTTGTTGGCCCCGGTTTTAAGAAACCCGTTGGTCCCGGCCAGGTAACCGCCTTTGATCCAACATTCGCTGCTGCTGGAACCAACATTGATGGTGGGAATCGTCTGAGTACTGCCGTCAACGGCCAGCGTCAAGGTGCTGCCACCGGCAACGACGAAGCTGGAACTGTTGGTTGACCAGAGATTGCCGACGGTGGCATTGGCCCCCCAGCTGATATTGACTCCGAGCGGAATGCCATTGGAAGCCTGGCTAAAATTGGCCGTGACGCCTACGCCATTGGGTACCGTATTCGGGCTCCAATTGGCGGCGGTGTTCCAATTCAAGGTCGCGCCTGTCGGCGAGTAGTTGGTGAAATTGATCACTTGTGCCGGCAGCAAAAGCGGCGGGCCAGCCGCTAGAACAAGCATCAAAAAACCAGCTTTCATTTTTCGGGCTTGTTCCATTCCAGATTGGGCTGGGCAGAAAGGATAAAGTCCAGATGCGCTCCCTGGCTGATTTCCGCCTGCGTGATGCGGAGATTTTTTAACGGCTTGCCGTTGAGCGTGACGGATTGAATATAGGGATTTTTTTCGGGGTCGGGGCCGGCGGTGATGACGAAGTCTTTGGCCGCGTAACAATCGGATTGCAAGTGGATGATCACGCGGTCGAGCATGGGCGCGGTGAGTTCATAACTGGGATTTAATTCGCAGCCGCCGCGCAGTTGAAACAGCCCCATGGCCATGAGGGAACTGAGGGCGCCCATCTGGCCCTGATCCTCGTCATCGTGGGCGTAAGCGTCCGACGAAGTGGTGGTGAGGCGAAAATTGGCATTATAAACCGCGCGCACCCAGCGCTGGGATTTCACGGGATCGCCAAGCAAATTAAAAAGGTGCGCGTGGTGAAAGCCGGTGTTGTTCTCATATTGCAGCCAGCCGAAGCGGAAATTCTGCGGGGCCGCGCGCTCAAATTGTTCGTTGAGCCGCTGGATGGTTTTCTCCCGGCCACCCATCACTTGCATCATGCCGTCCAAGTCGTTAACCGGAAACCACGTCAGCACGGCGGAGAAACTTTCCAGAAAGCCCGGGCTGCTATAAGGCAGCGGATCAAAGGGCTCCACCCAGGTGCCATCCGCATTGCGCGGCTGGAGCCAGCCGCTGGCGGGATTATAGAGATTGGTCCAGCCCAGCGAGCGATGCAGATAATGTTCAGCCTCGGCGGGGTGGCCGAGTTTTTGCGCGACCTCGCCGAGAATCCAGTCGCAGAACGAATTTTCCACGGTGCGGGTAACGGACCATTTGCGTTCGCCGAGATCGGCGGGCATCCAGCCGCCATGCTGGTCGTAGATGTCCACGTCACCCATGGAGCGGTTGGTACCGTGATGCATGGCTTTCATGGCGGTCAGGGCGTGCCCGCCATCCACGCCGGGCAGGTCCATTTGAACGGCCCGGCCAAGCAGCGGCGCGGCCTGGTCGCCGGACATGATGTAATCGACGCGCCCGGGAGTGGCACCGAGAGGCAGCGTGCCGGTGTCGTCGTAAAACCGCAGCCATGAATTGCAAAATCCGCGCAGAACGTCGGGATAGGCGAGCCCCCAGATGGTATCGAGATTTTGCTGCGTCCACCAAAAGGAGTCGGACGAGTGCATGGCAAAAGCCGGTTCGCCTTTGTCATTGAGCGGAACGGATTTGATTTCGATGGATTGATTTTTGCTGCTCACGGGATACGCACCATTCACATCATGGTTGATTTCGCTAAACTGGCCATCGTGGTAAAGGGGATATTTGCCATTCGCGTCGCTGAAAGTGCCACGCCCCAGCAGGCTGTGCCACAGGTCGGTGTAAAACTTGATTTTGCGTTCCAGGGAGCCGGTGATTTCGATACGACTGAGGGCCGTGTTCCATTCAGCGCGGGCCGCGCGGCGCACCGCGTCAAAATCCCAACCGGACAGTTCGGTATCCAGATTCAATTGCGCCTGCGCGAGCGAACAGTAGGAAATGGCTACCTTGAGCTGCACGGCGGTGCCGGCGGCAACCTTGCCATAATTCAGCACGAGGCCGGTGTTTTCCCCCTTGATGCCACTAATGTGTCGCTCCATTTGCTGCGTGCGCCAGCCGTCAAGCGATTGAAACGGCCGGTCGGAGTTGATGACAAAGAAAACTTCCGTGGGCACGACCATGCGGGAATCGGAGGAGAGCCGGGAATCGGCAAAGATGAGACTGCCGGCCAGCGTATTGGGGGCGGTGCGTTTGACGTCGGCGACATACATCCGCGCCTCGTTCCACACGCCGGAAAGCGGCAGGAACACGGCGGCATCATCCGCCCGTCCAAACGTGTAGCGATGAAAGCCAACCCGCAGGGTGGCGGTGAGTTCGGCCTCAATGCCATAGCGATCCAGGTGAAGTTTTTGGTAGCCCGGCGCGACGGTTTGCGCCGCCGGATTAAAACCGGATTTCCAGCGCTCGGGTCCGGGAATGGGGTTCACCTGGCCGGACACCGGCATGAGGGCGAGGCCACCAATTTGGAATTCATGGATGTGACTGAAGCCAAAAACGTTGGTTTCGGAGTTCTGGTAACCGGTGTGGTAGTAGCCGGTAATTTCGGTATCGGGAGCAAGTTTTACCATGCCGAACGGACGGGCCGCCGCGGTCATGAAAAAATTGCGGCAGCGGTCGGAGCCGATGAGCGGATGAACCCAGTCCACCGGGGCCTCGACCACCGGCTGCGCGAATACATTCACCACGGCGAGCAAGCCGAACAGTCCCAGGGCCTGCCGGGCAAAATAGGTTCTGGAAGCTGATTTCAGCATAACGTGAAGCGGCATATCGGTTTTTTGATTGGATTTGGCAAAACTATTTCCTTATTTAGTTTACCCCGGCAACCGGCTGGAGATTTTGCCCGGTAATTTTCAGGGTAAAAATGGTTTTGCCTAGATTCTGTGCCGGCAGCGTAACGACGAGTCCTGCTACTGTTTGTTTCCAGTCGAGTTTGTTAGCGTTCCCGAGCAGCGCGAGTTCGTTGATTTTTCCAGCGGCGTCCGCCAAAGACTTCACCACCAACTTGCCGTCAGTCGGCCAGCCGAGGGCGATGGCATAAAGCGTCTTTCCATCCTTGGATTGCGTGAAGCGAATGTCGCTGGCGGTGTATTGAAGCTTGCCTTCGTTAAAGCTGCCAGCCTTCACCACTTTGGACGAGCCTTCGCCATAAATCTTCCACGGGCGGGTGCCGAAGATAGCTTCACCATTGATTGCTGTCCAAGCTGCCAGATCGTTGAGAATTTTTATTTCATCATCGTCCAAGGTACCGTCCGGACGCGGCGGGAAGTTCAAAAGCAAATTGCCGTTTTTACTGACAATATCCGCCAGCATCTGGATGACGGTGGCGGAGGATTTATATTTGATGCCAGTCTTGTAATACCACTGACCAACGCAGGTATCTGTCTGCCACGGATGCGGATCAATGCCATCCATCACGCCGCGTTCGAGGTCCTGCACCCAGCGTCCCTGGGAGGTTTGTTTACAGTTATAAACCGCTTCGAGTTTACCACCGTGCTGCGCCAGGTTGTCATTGTAATAATGCGCAAGCAATTGGCGGCCTACGTCGTCGGGATAGGGCAGCGGACTGTCGGAGTACAGCAGGTCGGGATGATAACGGTCAATCATGTCCTTGATGCGGTTGAACCAATTTTGTTTGTAGGCGAAGGGAACATTGGTGCCGTAGTAACTAAACGTGGGCTTTTCGTTGCCGCTCCAGTAGAGGTCGGAAAATTTTGGATCGTTGCCGTCATAGGGAACACCGGCCAGCGGCCCGGTTTTATCCGTACTGTGGGCGGCGCTGTAAAACCACCAGCTCGCCGCCAAGTGCTCGGTCATGCCAAAGCGCAGTCCGTGTTTGATGGCCGCCGCCTGCCATTCACCGGCGATATCGCGCTTCGGCCCCATGGTTACACTGTTCCATTTGGGCTGATACCTGGAGTTCCAGCAGTCAAAGTTGTCATGATGCATGGCGATCATGCAGAAATATTTGGCCCCGGCTTTTTGGTACAAGTCCATCAAGCGGTCTGGATCCCATTTCTCGGCATGCCAAAGAGGAATGATATCCTTGAAGCCAACTTTTGCGGGGTGGCCATAATGTTCAACGTGAAACTTATTATCGGAGTTCTGGCCAGTGGGTTTACCGTTCTTGTCAACTTCATCATGAAGATAGAGCCGCCGCGCATACCAATCGCCTTGCATGGGCACGGACACCGGTCCCCACACGGCCCAGATGCCGAGTTTGGCATCGCGAAACCACTCGGGACACTTGTATTGCTTGAGCGACTGGTCGTCCGGCTGGAATGGCCCGGCCGCAATCGGCGGCAAGGGCAATAAATTGGTTTGCGCAACCGCCGCCGCCAGCGAGAGCGTCAGCATAAATACAGAACATTTAATCGGGCTAGATTTCATGATGTATTTGGAGCCTGGATAGTAAATCTCGCCAGCCAAGGTATTTCAGGGTACCGGCGCGGGCTTTAGGTTGCTGCCCGTGATGCGTAACGCGCAGGTCAGGTCGGGCTTCACCTCGGCGGGAATTTCGACCATCAGACCATCCTTGGTTTGCGAAAATTTCAAACTGCCGTCATGACCAAGCAGTTCGATTTTTTCAACTCGGTTCTGCGCCGCATCATCTGTTTGCGCCAGCGCACGGATCAGTATTTTATGGTCCACTGGCCAGCCCAGGGCGATGGCATAAAGCGTCGCGCCCTTGGTCGTGAAGCGAATGTCTTTGGCCGAAAAATCAAACTTTTCGCTGAATGCGCCGCCCTTGGGTTTCACAGCGCCTTCGCCATAGATGAGCCAGGGGCGCGATCCGTAAATGGCCTCGCCATTCACCGCCGTCCAGGCGGCCAGGCGATGGAGAATCGCCTCGGCATCCGCATCCAGCGAGCCGTCCGCCCGCAGGACGACATTCAGCAGCAGGTTGCCGTTTTTGCTGACGATATCCACGAGGGTGCGCGCCACCCAGTCGGGCGAACCATACATTTTCCCGGTTTGCTTGTCCTTATAGTGCAGGTTGTAAAACCAGTCGCCAATGGAGGTATCGGTTTGCCAGGGCGACGGGTCAATGCCACCGCCAACGCCGCGTTCGTAATCCTGCACCCAGCGACCCGCGGAAACCTGTTTGCAATTATAGACGGCCATTTGCCTGCCACCGTTCTGGGCGAGGCTGTCGTTGTAAAGACTGGCAATCTGGCTCAGTCCAACCTCATTGCCAAAAGGCACGGCACCGTCACTGTAAAGGAGGTCGGGGTGGTAATTATCCACGAGTTCCTTGATTTCATTATACCATTCCTGTTGCCAGCGGGGATCCTTGGAATACCAGCCGTTGTCGCCCTTCTCGGCGGGAAAATGATAGAGGTCCCAGTAATTAGAGTTGGCCCCGTCATAAGGCACGCCGGCCAGCGGACCAGTCTTGTCGGACTTATGTGCATCTTGAAACCAGGTGAAACTGGCACCGAGGTGTTCGGAAACGCCAAAGGGCAGGCCGTTGGCCTTGGCGGCCTTCTGCCATTCGCCCACCACGTCGCGATGCGGCCCCATTTGGACGGAGTTCCAGCGATGTAGTTTGGAGTTCCACAAAAAGAAATTGTCATGATGCGTACCCATGCTGACGAAATATTTCGCACCGGCCTGTTTGTAGAGCGCCATCAGTTTTTCCGGATCCCACTTTTCGGCTTTCCAGAGCGGAATGATGTCTTTCCAGCCATTGGTGGACGGATGGCCGTAGTTTTCCAGGTGATGTTTATAATCAGCGCTGGGCCCTTTGTGCTCGCCCGTCTTGCGATCCACCTCGTCGGAGACATACAACTTGCGCGCATACCAATCGCCGGCCTGCGGCACGGCTTGGGGTCCCCAGTGTGCCCAGATGCCGAACTTGGCGTCACGGAACCATTCCGGGCAGGCATAGTTGGTCAGGGATGCCATCGAACCGGTATAGGGACCGGGTGTGATGGGAAGATTCAGGGCGCGGGCACCTACCGGCACCACCAGGGCCAACGACAATAGCAGGGATGATAGTTTCATGAATAAACGATTATTTCAGATATTTCGATTTTATTTTCGATTTTCAGGCGCCACGGTTGTTGCTTTGACGGCGCGACTTTGAGTCCGGGCGGTAAAGCCTCGCCGGGGAAAAATTTGGCGCGCAAATCCAACTGCCCCGCTACCATGCCAACGAAACCGGCGGTTCCAGATTCGGTGTTCACGCTTCGATTATTTGACGGTGGTGTAAATGACCACGCTGCGCGCAGGCAAACGCACATCCAGGCCGGCTGACAAATCCGCCTCGGCCATGACTGCCTCAGGCTGGGGCAAGCCATTTTTGTCCGTATGCAAACGGCTGCCCGGAAAATAATCGTAGCGGGCGAGCGCCGGAATTCTTTGGCCGCCGGGCACGGCAAGATGAACATCCTGCGGCATGTCCGAGTCATTGACGAGCGCGAGGGAAAAGTCTTTGCCCGCCACGGCTGCGAGCGTGCGCAGGCCGGGCACGAGCGTCGCCGAGGTTTTCAAGGTGGTGCAGCCCGGCGGGAAACTGCGGGACATCAGGGACCAGGTAAAATACCACGGGCGCAAATTAAGGTCTTCCGGATGGCCTATTTCATTGGCGAGGCTGTTCCAGAATCCCCATTTTTTGAACAGGGTTTTGGTCACGTCCGGCCAGGCGTTGTCCGCGTTTTTATTGATGTGCATCGCGTCGTCCAAATCCCACGCGATGGTGCCGGCCATGCCGGCGCGGGCGCACTGGACGTTGTAGTCAGCCATCCACACCCCGTAGTTGTGCTCATATATGTGCGGCTGGCTGTCGTTACCGCCTTGCGGTTGGACCGGGCCGCCGGTCATGCCAGCTTCCCCCATTAAAAAAGGTTTTGTGCCGCCGTTCGTATCGAAGCGGTCAATATAGTCTTTTTTCATCCAGCAATATTTTTCGAGATAACCGGATTCCAGCTCGGCGGCCGAAGCGTAATAATGAAAGTCATAGGCAGCCACCTCCTTCGGGCACTGCTGGACGGTCAGGTCAATCCAAAATCCGTCGCGCGGCAGAAAGCAGACATCGGGTCCGATGATGGTCACGTCCCTGGCCAGGCCGCGTTTGCCGAATTCCGCGTTGAGCGCCGTAATGGCGGCCTTCCATTTTTCGAAGGGAATGTTTCCGGACGATTTACTGTTCGGTTCGTTGAGCAGATTGAAATAGACGATGCAGGTGTAATGGCGGGTTTTGCGTAAATACTCTACCTCATCGGCGATGATGCGATGCCAGCGTGGATCATTTTGATCCATGTGATATTGTTGGAGTTTGTCCACCACAATATCCGGACGATCCTGCTGCGAGGAAGGATGATCCCACTCGCCCAGGATGACTTTCACATGGTGCGCCTGGCAGTAATCGAGCAGGCGATACATTTTCTTCATGCGGTTATTGTCCCAGTTGTAAATGGGCTGGCCGGCCGCATCAAAACCGTCGCAATACGTGTAGGAGCGCGTCATCAGCCGGACAATGGGCACGCGCATGAAATCCATCCGCTCGAACATTTTCTGCCACGCGGTGTCCGAAATGTCGAACCACGGATACGGGCTCCACTGCACGCCGAAACCGAGGAAGTTCGTGCAGATCGGCGACCCGGTGTCGACGGTAATTTGGACCGGTTCGGCGAGCCCGTTGAACGCCAGCATCGCCGCGCCCGCAGCCAGCGAAAAAAGCAATTTTTTCATGGGAAATGTCACGCGGGAAAATTCAGGACGTAATTCACCAGTTGGTCGAAGTCAGCCGTGGCCACGCCAATGTATTTATCCGCACATCCGTAATAAACAAACAGTTTGCCGTCCACCACGACGTTGGCGGTGGGGAAGACAACGCCGTGCGGATAAAGCCCTTCCCACTCATATTTTGCCTCCGGCGACATGATCGGTTCCACCGCGCGGGCGAGCACTTTGCGCGGGTCATGCAAATCCAGCATCATCGCCCCGACGTGATAAACGCCTGCCGCATCCACCGCATGGTAAATGACGAGCCAGCCTTTCTTGTGCCTGAGTGGCGGAGTGGATCCGCCGATTTTGCGCTCCCAGGGAAACTTCGCCTTGGCGAGCAGATAATCTTTACCCCACTTTAACGGATCGTCCCCGAAACAAATCCAAATGGCGGGATACTTGGTGCCGTATTTTTTACCGGTCCACTGCATCGGGCGGCGGAGCAGCGCAAATTTCCCGTTGATTTTTTCCGGAAACAGGATCACGTCGCGATCATCCAACGTGGGATCGGTGATCCGGCCGAGGCGGCGGAAAGACTTAAGATCCTCCGACATCAGCAGGCCGGATGAGGTAAGATTTTCGCCGAATGCGCGAGGCTGGTTTTTATCCCGGGGATTGAAGGCGGCGTTGTCGGGCGCGAGCCAGTATTTCTGCGGAAAATATGGGCGATAGGCGTAGGTGATGAGAAAATGGCCATTGGTTTTGACGATACGCGGATCCTCAATACAGCCGGCGTCTTCACCATCGGCACTGGGCGAAAGGATGGGATCCTTTTGCGTGCGCTTGAAGCGGAAGCCGTCCTTGCTCGTGGCCAGACCGAAGCGGATGACGTGATTCGCGTCGTTGCCCGCCGCACGATACAGCATTTTGAACGCGCCTTCGTCATAAATGACGCCGGGGTTGCAGACCACCAGACTTTCCCACGGCTGTTTTGGATTCGGCGACAGAATGGGATTGCCCGCAAATTTTTCGAGTTTCATAATTAGGAGTTAACGCCAGACGAAAACAAAGACGGCCGCAGCGAGGAGCAGCAGTGCTGAAAGCACGCGGAAATTTTTATACCACTGCAAGCCGGCCAGTTCCGCCGATTCCTCGCGGAAGCAGGCCGGGTTCCAGACGAAGCGCGACACCACCGACGCCGACGGCGGCGCGGTCAGCAGGCTGACAACCGCGATAATGGCCAGTGACAGCAGAAAAACGACCGGTGCGACATACAGAAAGTTCCACGTCGCCATAGGGGTGTATTTGATGCCGAGCATCAGGCCGACGCCCATCACCAGACCGGACAGCAGGCCCACAAATGCGCCCGTGGCACTGGCACGCTTCCAGAACAGGCCGGTGAGAAACACCGCCACCACCGGCGGCGCCATGTAGGCGAGAACCTGCTGAAAATATTTCACGATGGAATCGAACTGTCGGATATGTGGCGCCCAAATGGCGGCCACCGTGATGATGATGATGCCGGCGGTGCTCCCGGCCAAGACCTGCTGCCGGCCGGTCATGCCGGGCCGCAACTTGCTCACCAGATCCATCGTCACCAGCGTCTGTGCGGAATTGAGTGTGGAGGTCAGCACCGAGGTCATGGCGGCGACAAACCCGATCAGGACCAGCCCCAAAATGCCCGGTGGCAGCATGTCAAAAACG
>CAIJGS010000365.1 GCA_903820285.1 uncultured Verrucomicrobia subdivision 3 bacterium
CGCCGCTGAATTCGCCAGCGCCATCATTCCGGTAATTCTGGGAGAGGAAGCCAGAACCTTGGGAGCGGCTGCCCGGCTGCGCGAACTGGGGATTTTTGTGCCGGCTATCCGTTATCCCACGGTGGCCCGGGGCACGGCGCGACTGCGCATCACCACCACCGCCAATCATACCGTGGCGGATGTGGCACAACTGGCCGACGCCCTGAAAAACTCCGCTGTCACTTTTTAACCAATGAACTCGCTCGCTCAATTGGATCACGCGCATGTCTGGCATCCCTTCACGCAGATGCGCGACTGGCTGCGTCAGGAACCGATCGTCATTACCTCCGGCAAAGGCACGGTGCTGCGGGACGTGAAAGGCCGTGAATATCTGGACGCCAACGCCTCGATCTGGACGAATCTGCACGGGCACCGGCATCCCAAAATCAACGCCGCCATCACGCGGCAGTTGCAGAAGATCGCGCACAGTTCGGCGCTGGGGTTTGCCAATGAACCGGCTTCGCGGCTGGCAGCCCGACTGGTAGCGGCGGCTGAACCGGTCAATCGCACCGGTCATGTCAACGAACCGGAGACCTGGCCGAAGCCCGGTCCGGACACGCCCAAGCTGGAAAAGGTTTTCTTTGGTGATGACGGGTCCACCGCGCTGGAAGTGGCGCTGAAGCTGGCACATGAATTCACCCGCCGGACGCGTGGCAAAAAATCCAAGCCCCGCTTTCTCTCGCTGGAGGGTGCGTACCACGGCGACACGATTGGCGCGGTTTCGCTGGGCCATGTGGATTTGTTTCACAAGGCGTATGGCGGGATGCTGTTTACCACGGACAAGGTGATGGCGCCGTACTGCTATCGTTGTCCGTTTAATCGCGCGAAGCCGGAGCGGCAGGATGCGCGCAAATATCGGAAGTGTGCCTGGGAATGTGTGGGGCTGGTGGAAAAGAAATTTACCGCGCAGACGAAAAAGGGCAATCCCTACGCGGCGTTTGTCTTTGAGCCGTTGATGCAAGGCGCGGCAGGAATGATTCCGCAGCCCAGCGGCTGGCTCCGGCAGACCACTGACATTGCCCGCAGCCACGGCGCTCTGCTAATCGCGGATGAAGTGATGACCGGCTTTGGCCGCACCGGGGTCACCTGCCACGTGGATGACCGCGCCATTGCCGCCGTGACTAAGGCACCGGATCAGGCCAAGCTGTTTGCCTGCGCGCGCACGGGCATCCGGCCGGACTTCCTCTGCGTGGCCAAAGGCCTCACCGGCGGTTACCTGCCAATGGCGGCCACGCTCACCACGCAGCGGGTGTTTGACGCGTTCCTGGGCGAGTACGAGGAATTCAAAACCTTCTTCCACGGTCACAGTTTTACCGGCAATCAACTGGGCGCGGCGGCTTCGCTGGCGAGTCTGGACCTGTTGCAAAGCAAAGCCTCCGTGCGACGGCGCGCGGAGTTGCAAAAGGAGTTGCACGACGAATTGCAGACACTCTGGCCCCTGCCCCACGTCGGCGATATACGGCAAGTGGGACTGGTGGCGGGCATTGAACTGGTGCTCGATTGGAAGACCCGCCAGCCATTTGACCTGCGCGAACGCGCGGGCATCCGGGTATGCGAAGCGATGGCGCAGCGCGGGGTGTTAACCCGGCCGGTCGGGAATGTGATTGTACTGATACCGCCCTACTGCACCACGCGGCAGCAGGTAAGGAAAATGGTGGGGGCCTTGCGGGAGGCGGTGGAGGTTTGCTTTGGGCAAACTCAATCGCCCAAATCGCGCGGGAGATAAGGATTAAAAGCTTCCTCGATGTTTGTAATTGGGGGGCGTGGAACGGGTCGCAAAGCGACTCTGGAAATTAGCCTGGCACGGGGTGCCAGGTCCTTGCTGGCTGGCCCTGCGTCCTGTAGGGGACGCTGGAAACTCTCGATTTGCTGGGAATCCGTCGTCCCTTCAGGACGGACTGCGGTGGTGCGTTTTACCAGCCACCAGGTGGCTGGCTAATATCCCGTGTCGCTCCGCGACTCAAAGCGTGCACAACGGTCATTTTACCCACGTTTAACGTCGAAGAACCGTTTAAAACTAATGATTTATTACTTGGGCGCGATGTTTCCAGACCTCATCTTTTGCATGACTTGATGTCTAATTCGTTGTGGACAAATGGTAAGGATAAAATAAAGTCGAACGCATGGAAAAAACCGTACCGCATCGTGTGGTAGAAGAACAATGTTAGCCTATGAGGTTACGCCCTTGCATACTTGGACCAAGCATCCGTCTCGAAGAAGCGAAGGCGCTCGCGCGAAATTTCGGCGATGCCCATGCGTTGCCCGAGAACACCAGCTCCGTCGGGCTTGGTGTAACGGGACCACTCCTGAAATGGCACACTGACTTCCTTTTTGAATATGCGATCTTCCCCGCTTCCATTATGCGGTTTGATGCGGAGTGGCAGAAAGAAAAACGGAAGATGGCAGTGGGAGACGTGATTCTGCAGCGAGCGGTTATTCCTCCGATCGGATTTGGCTTCTGCCTCGAGTTCGCTGTTCGAATCTGTGCACTGATAGAAGAGAAAAGCCGTCTGGGATTCGCTTACGAGACGTTGTCGGGCCATGCAGAGAGCGGGATCTCTGAGTTTTATTTTGAGGAGAAGGGCGGCGAGGTGATCTTCACGATCCACACTTTTTCTCAGCCAGGCCACTGGACCTCACGCATTGGGAGACGCTTGTTTACCTTACCCTACCAGGCATGGTGCACACGACGCGCTCTTGAGAATGTGCAGCGTCGCTTTCAGGATGAGAATAATGAAAAGGGCTAACAAGATCACTGCAGCCAACGCCGGTTTGCGCATTCAGTTCCGCATTCGCGGTTCACGTCACTTGCCCGGCGTGGCCGAGTTCTGGCGTTAGGCATCATGCCGTTTATGAGCACACTCATCGCATTAGCCGTAGCCGCAGTTTTGGCATTCCCGGTGACTGCCTTTATATGTCGGCGACGGATAGCTCACAAGAAGAAGGTTGGAGTCCTCACCACGCTTTGGGGCGCACTTATTCCAGCGGCGTGCATGACCATTCCGATTTATTTCTTCGAGGTTAGCTCACGCCATCATGGTTTTGCCCTCATTCAGGTTGTTTTTACAAATGCGCTGGGCTTTAAGTATTATTCCAGCGATTGTGACTGCGGTTTTTTACCAAGCACATAAACATGATGGCCTTAATGGCAACAAGATAGGATGAGAAGGCAGAGACCTGCTGGAGGATGCGCCAAACACGTACGCCCGCCTACTTCGCCGGCGCGTTGGTCGGCTGCACCAGCCACTGCGCGCGTTCTTTTAGCACCGAATCCAGCGCGGAAGCGGAGACCAGATAGCTCCAGTTCGTCAATGATGATTCATGCGCCAGCTTCGTGGCCAGCGTGTCTCCGGCCGGGCGGTTGGTGGACAGCACCGCGCTCACGTTGAAGCTGAACGGATAACTGTCGTTGGTCTTGGTGCCAACTTTGAAAACATAGGTGAAGCCATCCGCTGTTTTCGTCTCGATGGTGATGGGATCGACCGGTGCCACCGGGCTCACGGCCACATCGGTCAGCGACAGACCGGAGAACGGCGAGGTAATATCCGAAAGTTTGGTGGAATCCAATTTCTCCGTCGCCCCGAGGCCGGTCAGTTGCCAGTCGGCGGTTTCATTCGTGCGGGTCACTGCCCAGGAATTGGTCGCCACGGGAAATGTCACGGCCAGCGAAATGGCTTTGTCCACCTTCACAAAATCCTTATCCAACCAGTTCGCCGGCTGCGGTTCGGCCTCGGTGAGCGCGTCCGAAATCACCAGCACGCGGCCGGAAGCGGCATCGGTCATCACATAGCGTCCATCCGGCCAGCCTTCGCCGCCCTCGGCCCCGGCGGCCGGCTTTTGCATATGTTTTTTGCCCAGCAGCAGCGAGCGGATGATCTTGCCACTGGCGTCGTGCAATTCAATCACGGTGGCGCCGTTCGTGGCGGCATCGGTGGCGGCGAGTTGCAGACGCGGCAATTGCGAAGGGCCGACGTCATCCGACTGCACCACTTTCAATCCGGAAAGCTT
This sequence comes from uncultured Verrucomicrobia subdivision 3 bacterium, assembly GCA_903820285.1. Taxonomy (GTDB): domain Bacteria; phylum Verrucomicrobiota; class Verrucomicrobiia; order Limisphaerales; family UBA11358; genus UBA11358. Next base: position 4,048 of record CAIJGS010000365.1, read on the forward strand.
AATCAGCAGCGCCTTCAGATCGGAAAAGCTCGCGGGATATCCGGCGCGTTCCGACACCTGCCAGCGGTCCGCCGTTTTGGCGAGCGTGACATGATCCGCCCCATGACGGATGACGATTTGCGCGACATCGTTTACCTGGAATTTGCCCAATAGCTCCTGACCGGCAGTGCGACCGGACCCGGACCAACCGGCCGTTTTCTGGGCGCGCCAGAACCAACCAGCGCCGACCAACACGGCCGCCAAAACCAACAGAATGCCAAGCTGCTTTGTGTTCATTTTGCCGAAGTCAATTTGCGTTTATAGAGAGCCAGGCCGATGCCAAAGAACGTCACCAGCAGCGGCACCACGGCGATGTTCAGCCAGGTGGCGCGGGTTTGGAGGGCGTCCACTTCGCGGCGCAGATCCTTCTGCACCTGCTTGAGTTGCACGCGCGTCTGGGCTTCCGCCTTCCGGAATTTTTCCACCTCGGCCTGCTGCTCGGCCGTGAGGATGAACTTCTGGCTCTTGTCCTTGTCCTGCTGTTCGAGCTCGGAGAGGCGCTGCTGCGAATCTTCCAGCGTCTTTTGCAATTCGCTGATCTGGGTGCTGAATTTCTCCTGCGCGATGGCTTCCATGGCTTTCACCCGGGTGAAGGGATGATTCAGCGTCGCCCGGCTGCGCACGCCAATCAGATTACTATCGCCGGACATCTGTTCGACGATGTTCTGGGCAAAGTTCAGGTTCGCATTCATCGCCGTGGCCATCTGGCCGAACGGCGAGTTGATCTGACGCAACGAGAAGTTGTCATTCAGCATATCCGAATCACCGACGAGGATGACCGTATTCTCCGCCGCCGAATCTTTCAGTGCCGGGCCCGCATTGGTTCCGGCCGGATTGCCGGCGGGATAGGCAGTGTGGAATTTGCCCGTCAAGCGGACGGCCAGCGCCTGCTCTTGGCCGGAGGGTTTGAAATCATTCAGGATGCTCGCGCCGCCAAAGCTGGCCATCATGGAATCTACGAGCTGGGAATCCTTGGTGCTGCGCAGCAACACAGTTTCCTTCAGCCCATTCGTCGGGGTTCCGGTAAAAGCTCCGGCACCGGGCAGCCAGATGC
>CAIJGS010000366.1 GCA_903820285.1 uncultured Verrucomicrobia subdivision 3 bacterium
CCCAAAGCCCAGGGTTGCGAGGCACGAGCTACCCTGGGTATGCGTTCCCAACCAATTTCAACCGCAACGCGGTTGCGGCCTCCCTCTGCTCCCGTTCCAAGCCTGAACAACCCAGCCGCTCCGCCAAGCCAAAACGCTGGAACCCATTCCCCCTCTCCCCGGGGGAGAGGGCCGGGGTGAGGGCGAGCGTTAATCCATTTAGCCCCTAACCCAACTAATTTTATGCCGCAAGTCCCCATCATCATGCCGCAGTTGGGCGAATCCATCGCCGAGGCGGCCATCATCAATTATCTGGTCAAACCCGGCGACACCATCGCGGCCGGCCAGGACTTGATCGAGGTCGAGACCAACAAGGCCACCATGACCGTCACCGCCCCCTGCACGGGACGCGTCACGAATTTTTCCGCCCAGTTGAACGAAAGCTACATCGTCGGCGCCGTGCTCGGCCAGATCGAAGCCACCGCCGAAGAAGCCGCCCGACTCGGTTTCGATGAAGCCGCGCCCGTCAAACCCGTTGACCCCGATCACGACCCCGCCCAGCTCCCGGAAATCATCAGCGGTTCCCGCGTGGAACCCACCGTGCGCGGCCTGCCCGTGCCCGCCAACGCCGTCGGTGCCAGCTACATTTCCCCCCGCCTCAAAGCCCGCATGCACGAACTCGGGCTCAGCGCCGCCGACCTCGCCGGCATTGCCGGCAGCGGCGCCGCCGGCCGCGTGACCGTCCAGGACTTCGAGAAATTCATGGTGCACCTCGAGCACCAGAAAACCAGCCAGGCCTCCTCCATGCGCGTGGCCGTGGCCGACGCCATGCGCCGCAGTTGGACCCGTCCGCTCGCCACCGTCGGCCTGCCCATAACGCTCGACCCGCTGCTCACGCACCGCAAAACCCGCGATCCCAAGCCCGGCCCCGCCCTGTACGCCCTGCGCGCCCTGGCCCTGGCCCTGTCCGAAAACAGCGCCCCCGCCGGCCGCCTCGTCGGCAGCAAAATCGTCCTCCCCTCCTCCATTGACGTCGGTTTCGCCGTTGAAGCCGAGGACGGCGTGCTGGTACCCGTCCTGCGCGGTGCCGATAAAAAGCCGCTCGCCGAACTCGTCGTCCGCTACAACGAACTCGTGGAACTCGCCCGCCAGCGCAAACTCCCCGGCGACGCCACCGGCGGCTCCGTGGCCACCGTCACCAATTTCGGCACCTTCGGCCTCGTCTGGGCCACGCCCATTCCGTTGCCTGAACAAACCATCGTCCTAGGCATGGGCGCCGGCCGCCGCATGCCCCACTGGGACGAAGCCAAAGGCCAGTTCGTACCCGTGATGGAAGCCTACCTCACCCTCAGCTTCGACCACCGCGTCCTCGACGGCGGCGCCGCCGGGCGACTGCTTCAGCGCATTGCGGCGCTTATGCAGAAGCCGGAGGCGCTTTGATGTGGGGGAAGCATTGAGCATTTTCAGCAAGTAGCCCGGGGAAAATAATTGTTCCGCCTGCCATCGGGTCACCCTCACTGAGCGCCAGCGGCGCGCAGCGTTCACGCGAATGGCGCTAAGATAAGTAGTAAGATACGCAATGGAAATGTGTTGCGAAACGCAGATTGCGGCGCTTCCATATTTGCCCAATCACACAACACCAATGTTTATTGGGTGATCCAAAAGACCTATTTGGGCTCGTTTGGGCATCGAAGGGGGAAAACGCCTGGAAAGCCCAATAATACGGGCATATTTCCTTATCTTAGCGCCATTCGCGTTCAGTCCGCTTCAACGCACAAACCAATGTCGGCCGAAATTGCCTGTGCCCCGCACCGTTGTACTCCAATATTTTCGCCCCCTTCGCGGACGGAGGACGAGCAGTAACAAGGCAAACAAAAAGTCTTGCATATTTACGTAGTGGGGAGAAAATCATTATCAGAGGTCACCGCCGCTCATGGGCGAGCAACCATAATAGAATCCTGACAAAATAATTCATAAACCATGAATCAGCCTCAACCCGATCAACCGAGAAAGGTGAAAAAAGAATTGCCATTTCTAAGCCGTAAAGAAGGTATGAATAACACGTTTTGGGTAATTGCCCTTGGGTGTTTTATCGGCATAGTGGGAATAGCAAGAATTGGCGAGGCATTTGGCGATGAAGATCACGACAAGATAATACATGGCATATTAGTCGGAATCGGAATCGCCATCTTCGGTTCCCTGATTGCATATTTAGGTTGGTTTTTTCGTAAATGGATAATCAAAAAATGGCAAAGGGAAGAACAAGAGTTGTTTTTTGTATCCCCAATAGATTACAGTCAGAATTTGAGAGAACTGCCTAAAAACGATGTTATTCGAGCCATCATGTTAGACATGGCCATTCCGGTTTCCATTTTATCGCTGATTGGTTGGGGAATAATAAACCTAGCAATGTGGCTACTTGGTCACCAGACTACTATCGAACAACTCGCAAGGATTCCGGCCCCATCTGGCACTTTTGACATTTATATTTATGGCGGGTGTGTAGCAGGTGTAACAATGTTATTTTTTGGAATTATTGGACAGCTTACAAAAAGTCCATTAGTTGGCTATTTAGATGGAATTGCGCTTGTTGGAGTTGGAATATGGAATATTTGCTGTGACATAGGATTTGCTAACAATCTTGAACATTATGGTTACCATATTTTGGGCTGGCAGGGAGCTAATTTAGGTGGTTATACCGTTTGGCGGGTGGTAGGAATAATTCAATTTTTTTGGGGGATTTCACAAATATATCGATATTGGCGGTTTGGATTTCTGCCAAAAGGGTTGAACAAAACCGTAAAAATTGACTCATTGAA
>CAIJGS010000367.1 GCA_903820285.1 uncultured Verrucomicrobia subdivision 3 bacterium
GACGCTGGCCAATGTGTTGCAAAAATTGGCGTTAACGCAACGTTCTGCGCCAGCCAGCTATGGCTTATCTGTTCCTTGTTTCAGCGTTACCGCCCGCACTCACTCCAGCAACTCTTCCGTGGAAGTGATCTGTTCCTGCATCAGCTTCAGGATGGTGACGGCGCGGGTGGTGGCGGTGTCCTGGGTTTCCCCGAAAAAGTCCTTTAGCTCCACCCGCGCGGCGGCCATGGGGTCGCCGTTGCGGTCGCGGAAGGGCAAGGTCACGACGACCGTATCGGTCCCGTGGCCGTAGAACACCTTGCCGTCGGTGATGGCGGATTTTTCCGCGTCCGTGCCTGGCTGGCCAACGTCATCCGCTACATTGCTGGCGATCACCTGCGTGGCGTTGTTGGTGTTCAGGGTATAGATCCGCAGGCCGACAATGCGCGGCTGTTTCTCCAGGATCCGGTCCACCAGCGCCTGCGCGGCCGGCACCCGGGGAACATAATTCACGCTGGCATCGGTGAAATAACTGACAGCATCCGACTTGGTCCAGAAGCCCACCTTGCCGGTGGCAAAGGTGGTGTCATTCAGCGGGGGCATGGCGGGTTTGTCATCCAGCCAGCAGATGATCTGGGTGCCTTCGCAGGTGACGGCCAGCGAATGCCAGGTGCCGGGAGTGATCGCCACGGCCGGCCCGATCGGCGTGGAGCGAGTGCCATTCACCATCTTGTAAAACCGGATGTTATGGCCGAGAGCGCTCACGCGGAGCACGTAAAAGTTGGTCGGGTTCTGGTAGCGAAAAACAATGCCGCCCATCTGTTCGATGAAGCCGCTCACCAGTTTGAAACGGGTGGTGAACTTGAAATCACGGAATGTATACCCGTCATAAATGCAGAGCGGAAAATGTTCGTCGGTGGCATCCACAGCCGTCTGGGCGAGCACACCTTGGCGGACCGGGGCCAGCACTTTGGGGTCGGTGGCGGCGGGGGTGACCTCGTCCGACTGGATTTGCCACTGGCCGGGCAAGCCCGTGCCGGCCAGGGCGGTATGGAATCCCGGAGGCAGGGCGCCGGCGGGGGTGCCGGCAAAATTGAAATCAATCTGGGCGCCGATGACCGGCCAGCACAGGCTCAGGACCAGGGCGGCAATGAATTTTTGCATGCGCCAAAGAGTAGCGGATTCGCGCGCGGGGACAAGTCCATGCATTTTGCAGTCGTCAACCGAAAAAACTTGCACCGGGTGGGGATTTACATACTTTCACCAGCAGTCAGCACTGTCTAAACGATTCAGAAGCAGCCACCGTCAGAAACATGGGATTGGAGCATTTGCGGGGTTGCCATTCCGGCAGGACGGGTTGATCATTGTTTGTCAGCATAAAAACCACAAATAACGGCATAAGATACTATGAAGATCGAACAGCAGGTACTTTCTACGTTTACCGAGCACATGCGTTCCGTGAAATTTACGGGCAAGACGCAGCTGGTGATTATTTTTGGTTCGGTCGAAAGACTGGAAGCACCGGGGGAGTTACAGAAAATTGCCGCCGCCTTTCCCGGGGTGCCGATCGTGGGCTGTTCCACGGCCGGTGAAATCAGCCGCAACGGCGTGGTGGAACACCGCACCGGGGTGACCGTGACAACCCTGGATATGGCCAGCACTGACATTGCCATCGAGCGTGCGGTGATTCCCAGCATGGCGGCCTCTGCCGAAACCGGCGCGTCGCTGGGCAAGGCCCTCCTGAAGCCGGACCTGCGCTATGTCATGGTTTTGAGCGATGGTTTGAAGGTGAATGGCGCGGAACTGGTTCGCGGCCTCCGCAGCGCCCTGCCGGAAACCACGGTCATCAGCGGCGGGTTGGCCGGCGACGACGCGCGTTTTGGTCGCACCTATGTGGTGCATGGCAGCGAACTGCTTTCCGGCCAGGTGGTGGCCGTGGGTTTCTATGGCCGGAAATTCAACGCCCGCGTGATGTCCGGCAGCGGCTGGGTATCCTTCGGCATGGACCGCCGCGTGACCCGCTCCGAGGCCAATGTGGTTTATGAAATCGACGGCCAGCGCGCCTTGGACGTATACAGCGCCTATCTGGGCGATGAAGCCGCCAATCTGCCCGCCACGGGCCTGCTTTATCCGCTCGCCGTGCGTATCGCCGACGGCGACGAAGGTCTGATCCGCACGCTGCTGGCGGTGGATCGGGAAAAAGGTTCGCTGACGTTTGCCGGTGACGTGCCGCAGGGCTCCAATGTGCGCCTGATGCACGCGAATAACCGCCAGTTGGTCGCCGGTGCCGGTGCCGCCGCCGAACAGGCCGTCCTGCCGGCGGGCGTCGCCCCCACCCAACTCGCCTTGCTGTTCAGCTGCGTCGGCCGCAAGCTGCTCATGGGCAGCCACACTGACATGGAGATCGAGGAAGTCGCCACCCACCTGCCGGCAGAAACAGTGATCAGCGGATTTTACACCTACGGCGAAATCGGTTATTATAAGGATAGTGGCCATTGCGAACTCCATAATCAGACCATGACGGTTACGTCCTTGTCCGAGGAAGTTTGAGCCACACTCTCAGAAGGGATGCATAACGTCCTCCGCATACAGTTGAGGAAATGGCTGGGGCTGAAGCCGGAGCAGGCGCGCCAGCTGGATCTTCAGGATGTCCAGTTGCGTGAGCTGTCCAAACAGATCACGCCGGAGATGTTTGTCACCCTGCTGAACGATGTTGATGTCAGCTACAACCAGTCCGAGCAGCAAAATAACCGGCTGAACCGCGCTCTGGAGATCAGCACGGCGGAGAGCAACCGGCTGAATGATTCCCTCCGCAGTTCCAACCTGCGACTGGAGCAGACTCTTGATGAGCTGGCCAAGCTGGTGCGGGATCTTTCCTCCGAAATGCCCGGTCTGGTGCATCCCCCGGAAAAAGATCAGGGAAATGAATCCTTCCTGCTGGACGCCGTGCGCACCCTGATCGCCGGGCAACGCGAGCTGGTGAAGGAAAAGGAACTCAATCACCAGTTACTCCTCAAGGAAAATGCCGAGCGCAAACGCGCCGAGGAAAACAGCGCGCGTGAAGCCGCCAAGCTGTCCTCGATGATCGCCGGCATGGATGAAGGCGTCGTTTTCGCGGATACGAGCGACACCATTATCGAGGTCAATGAATGGTTCTGCCGGCTTACCGGTTTCAAGCGGCAGGATTTGCTGGGCCAGAATCTCGGGGTGTTGCACGCGGTGCTGATTCCGGATCGCGTCAACCAGGCTATCGAGCAGTTCCGCCACAATCCCGCCTCCGCCCCGGTCATCATCCAGCGCCAACTCGCCACCCGCGAAGTCATCCTGCGCCTCCAGCCCATTTACCGGCAGGGCCATTACGACGGTGTGCTGCTCAACACCATTGACGTCACCGAACTGGTGGAGACCGGCCGCCGCGCCCAGGCCGCGAACGTGGCCAAGAGCCAGTTCCTGGCCAACATGAGCCATGAAATCCGCACCCCGCTCAACGGGGTGATCGGCATGACCGGCCTCCTGTTGGATACCGAACTTTCCCTGAAACAGCGGCAGTACGCGGAAATTGTCCGCACCAGCGGCGAACATCTGCTCGGCCTGCTGAACGACATTCTGGATTTGTCCAAGATCGAGGCTGACCGCCTCGACATGGAAATGCTGGATTTTGACCTCCGGGCCACCCTGGAGCAGGTGGCCGAAACGCTCGCCTACCGCGCCCAGGAAAAAAACCTGGAATATGTGAACTGGCTCGAGCCCTCGGTGCCGGTGCTGTTGCAGGGCGATCCCGGACGGTTGCGCCAGATCATCATGAATCTGGCTGGCAATGCCATCAAATTTACTGAACGCGGCGAAGTCATGGTGCGGGTTACCCTTGACCAGTCGGCAACTGATTCCGTCACCGTCCGCTTTGAAGTGCGCGATACCGGCATGGGCATTCCGCCGGACCGCCTCGGGTCATTGTTCCAGCCTTTCACCCAGGTGGATGCCTCCACCACCCGCAAATTTGGCGGCACCGGGCTCGGGCTCGCCATCTCCCGCAAACTGGTGGAATTGATGGGCGGCCAGATCGGCGTGGAAAGCCAGGTGGGCAAGGGCACGCTGTTCTGGTTTACCGCCGTGCTGCACCGGCAGCCGGTCAAGGCGGTGGTGGATATTGAAAAGGAAGAGACCGGCATTGCCGGGCGGCGCATTCTGGTGGTGGACGACAACGAGTCCAGCCGCCTCCTGCTGCGCACTTTGCTCCTCTCCTGGCGCTGCGAACATGCCGAGGCCGATGGCTGGCGCGGCGGTTTGGAACATTTGCGCCAAGGGGTGGCGGCCGGCCGGCCCTATGATGTGGCCATTCTCGACATGCAGATGCCGGAAATGGATGGTGAACAGCTGGGCAAGACCATCCGCAATGACGCGCTGTTCCGGCACACCAAACTGCTCATGCTCACCTCGCTGGGCTGGCGGGGGCCGTTGTCGCGCCTGAAAATGCTCGGTTTCTCCGCCTGCCTGAGCAAGCCCGTGCGCCGCTCACATCTGCACGACAGTCTGATTTCCATCATCACCGCCGCGGAAAATCCCGTTGTGGCCACCGCCCCGGCGGATTATGCCGTGCGGGCGCCCGCCGGCGCGGAAGAACATTTCAAAGCCAGCCAGAACTGCCGCATCCTCGTGGTGGAAGACAACAGTATCAACCAGCGTCTGGTCATGCTGATGCTGAACAAATTCGGCTATCGTGCCGATGCCGTGGCCAACGGGAAGGAATGCGTGGATGCCCTTTCCACCATGCCTTACGACCTCGTCCTGATGGATTGCCAGATGCCGATCATGGATGGGTACGAAGCCACGCAGATGATCCGCTCGCTGGGATCCGCCGTGCTCAACCATGACGTGCCGGTCATTGCCATGACGGCGCATGCGTTGAAGGGGGACCAGGAAAAGTGCCTGGCCTCCGGCATGAACGATTACGTTAAAAAACCGCTCGTGCCCCAAATTCTCCGGGACACAATCGCACGCTGGGATCCGACCCTTGTCAAAAAGCCCTGAGCCGTTGCCGGCTTCCGCTCCGCCTTGACATCCCGGCCGCCGTGCGGTAGAACTTCCTCGCAATGATGCGTTTCTTCTCATCGGCCATGCTGAACATGGCGATTATTATTCGCTCCGGCTCGGGGCGGGGATGAACGCGCATTGATAAACTGCCGCTGATTTCCAAAAGCCCTGAGTTTAAAGCTCAGGGTTTTTTGTTTATATCAATCAATCCAACATGAATACCCAACTTGCATCGCCGGTGACCCTGTCCGAAATCGTGGCGGCGCGTACGCGCCTGAACGGGGCCATTGTGCGCACGCCCTGCGTGGAGTCCGCCGCGCTCAGCGAACTGACCGGCGCGCGGATCTTTTGCAAGCAGGAGCATCTCCAGCGCACGGGCAGTTTCAAGGAACGCGGCGCGCGCAATGCCCTGGCGCAGCTCACCCCGGAGCAGGCGCAGCTGGGGGTGATCGCGGCATCCGCCGGGAATCATGCGCTTGGGCTTTCCTGGCATGGCCGGTTGCTGGGCGTGCCGGTTACAGTGGTGATGCCGCGGTTCGCACCGCTCGTGAAGGTGTCGCGCTGCCGCCAGTTCGGGGCCAACGTGGTCTTGCACGGCGATACTTATGATGAAGCGCGGCGCGAGGCGGCGCGGTTGTCCGAGGAAGGGAAGCTGACGTACATCCATCCGTTTGATCATCCGCACGTCATCGCGGGGCAGGGGACGATGGCGTTTGAAATTCTGGAGCAGGTGCCGGACGCCGAGGTGGTGCTGGTACCGGTGGGCGGCGGTGGATTGCTGGCCGGGATGTCCACGGTCTTTCAGGCGTTGAAACCGGATTTGCAGGTGATTGGCATTGAACCGGCGAACGCCGCGAGCTTCGCCGCCGGCCTGAATGCCGGCGCGCCGGTGCGGATCAACACGCAATATACCCTTGCCGACGGTCTGGCCGTGGCCGAGGCCGGCAAACAGACCATCGCCATCGTGAAACCGCTGGCGCATCGGCTGGTGGCGGTGAGCGAGGAATCCCTGGCGCTGGCGATCCTGCGGCTGGCGGAGTTGGAAAAATCCATCATCGAAGGTTCCGGGGCAGCGGGGCTCGCGGCTTTGCTGGATGACAAGCTGCCGGAGTTGGCGGGCAAGCGGGTGGTGTTGCTGCTGAGCGGCGGAAATATTGATCCGCTGGCGCATAGTCGCGTGATCGAGCGCGGGCTGGCAGCGGACGGCCGCATCTGGCGTTTTGACGTGCTACTGAATGACCGGCCCGGTGCGCTGGCGCATCTCGCAGGTGTGCTGGCGTTGGCGGGGGCGAACGTCACGGAGATTGTCCACAACCGCACGTTTGCGGGGCCGGACATGTCCCGCGTGCACGTTCTCTGCACGGTGGAAACGCATGACCGTCACCACATCGAAGTGGTAAAGCAGCGGCTGGCGGAAAACGGCGTGGAGTTGTGGAATGGCGGATTGGGGGGAATCAACTCGTAGACAATCCGCCCACCCCGGGATTCACCCAGCGGTGGGGAAGGGGAACGGTCACAATATTGATACCCGGTAAAGCCGGGAATGTTCATGAGCAGAAATAGGGTGGCTAACGGGTTTGCCTATGGCAAGAATACGAGGTGTTCCAAGACCAGCTTATGACCTGCATCCGCCCGTCTGGCGTCCCCCAAACGCCATTAAATTGGCTTTACTGAATACCCCCGTTTGCTAGACTCAGAAGTCCTGTTTATTTAACAACAATTTTTTTATGGCTAAACTCACTGTTCGGGATCTCGACGTAAAGGGCAAACGCGTCTTCATTCGTGTTGATTATAATGTGCCCCTGGAAGAAAAAGACGGCAAAATGGTCATCACCGATGCCACTCGTATCGTGGAAACTCTGCCGACCCTGAAATTGTTGATCGAAAAGGGTGCCCGCATCGTGCTCACCGCCCACCTCGGCCGTCCCAAGGGCAAGCGGGAAGCGACCATGTCGCTCGCGCCCGTCGCCGTGAAACTTTCCGAACTGCTCGGCAAACCCGTCGGCTTCATTGACGATTGCATCGGTGAAAAGGTTGAGGCCGGCGTGGCCGCCCTCCAGGACGGCGAACTCGTCCTCCTCGAAAACGTCCGTTACTATAACGAAGAGGAAGCTAACGATCCCGCGTTCGCCGCGAAGCTGGCCAAAGTGGCCGACCTGTATGTGAACGACGCCTTTGGCGCCGCGCACCGCGCCCATGCTTCAACCGAAGGCGTGGCCCGTCTGGTCGCCGCGCGTGGTGGCAAAGCTGCCGCCGGTCTCCTGATGGAACGCGAATTGAAGTTCCTCGGCGATGAACTCGATCACCCCGTCCGCCCCTTCGTCGTCATCCTCGGCGGTGCGAAAGTTTCCGACAAGATCAAGGTCATTGACCGTCTGCTCGAAAAGGCCGACACCATTCTCATCGGTGGCGCCATGGCCTACACCTTCAAGCTCGCCCACGGCGAAAAGACCGGCAAATCCCTCGTGGAACCCGATCACAAGCAGACCGCTCTCGACGCCGAATCAAAGGCGAAGAAGCTCAATGTTAATTTCCAGTTGCCCACGGACACCATCATCGGCACGCCGGTGGAAACCGGCAAACTGAACAAGAAGGGCAAGCCCGTCTATGACTTCGTCGACATCCAGACGATCAAGGGCGAGATTCCCGATCAAGCCGAAGGTTTCAGCATCGGCGAAGAAACCGCCGCCAACTACGCCAAGATCATCGCCAGCGCCAAGACCATTCTCTGGAACGGTCCGATGGGCATGTTCGAAGATCCCCGCTTTGCCGCCGGCACCAATGCCGTTGCCCTCGCGGTCGTCGAAGCCACCCAGAAGAATGGTGCCAAGAGCATCATCGGCGGTGGCGACAGCGTGAAGGCGCTGAACAAGGCCAAGCTCGGTGACAAGGTCACCTTCATGAGCACCGGCGGCGGCGCGAGCCTCGAATTCCTCGAAGGCACAGTCCTCCCCGGCGTCGCGGCCCTGTCCGAGAAATAAGTGCGGATGGCATCACCAATCGGGGCACTAAACCGTGCCTCTTAAAAATAAGATTCTAACATGAACAAAGAACGTAAATTAATCATTGCCGGCAACTGGAAGTCCAACAAGACCGTCGCCGAGGCGCTCACCCTGGTCAACGACCTGAAGCGTGAACTCGCCTCGATCAAGGAAGTGGACATCGTCGTCGCTCCGCCTTACACCGCGCTGGAATCCGTTTCCAAGGCCATCCTGGATTCCAACATCCGCCTCGCCGCCCAGAACATGAGCGAGAATGGTGTGGGCGCTTACACCGGCGAAATCGCCGCCGTGATGCTCAAGGAATTCTCCACCCGCTACGTCATTCTCGGCCACAGCGAACGCCGCCAGTTCCAGAAGGAAACGGACGCGCTGATCGCCAAGAAGGCCCTGGCCGTGCACGCGGCTGCGCTGAAGCCCATCGTTTGCGTCGGTGAAACTCTCGCCGAACGCGAAGGCAACCTGATGGAACAGGTGCTGACCACCCAGGTGACCGGCAGCCTCGCCGGCCTCACCAAGGAGCAGGCCGTGGAAACCGTGATCGCCTATGAACCCGTCTGGGCCATCGGCACCGGCAAGACCGCCACCACCCAGCAGGCGCAGGATGCGCACGCGTTTATTCGCGGTTTGCTGGTCAAATTGTACGACGAAGCCACCGCCCGCAAGGTCCGTATCCAGTACGGCGGCAGCGTCAAGCCAAACAACGCCAAGGAGTTGATGGGCCAGCCGGACGTGGACGGTGCCTTGGTTGGCGGGGCCTCGCTGGAAGCGAGAAGTTTTGCTGACATTATCAAAAATTCCATATAATATTACCGGGTTATGAGTTTTGTTGTAGGCATATTGACCTTTTTTCTAATTGTAAACTGCGCCTTGCTGATTCTGCTGGTGCTGATTCAGCTGCCCAAGAAGGACGCGGGCGCCGGCATGGCGTTTGGCGCGGGCACGGCGGACGCCCTCTTTGGGGCCGGTTCCGGCAACGCCCTGACCAAGATCACCAAATGGGCCGCCGGCATCCTGCTGGTACTCTGCTGGGGACTCGGTCATGTTGAAGCCAGCGCCCACAAGAGCGACAATGGCGAAGCCTTTGTCAAACAGGTGCAGCAAGTCCAGTCGCAGACTCCGGTTACGGCTCCCGCCAACCACGCGGTAAGCCCCGCGCCCGGCACGTTCACAACCACGCCGGTGACCGCGACCAATTCTGCAGCTCCCGGCAGCAAATAACCCTGCCACCAAGCGATGCTTGATTTCACGCGCATCCGCCGGATATTCCGTCGGATGCGCTTTCTCTTTTTACCGCTCACCGTTTTGCTGTTGTTTGGCTGTTCCCGGTCGGAGCCGCCGGCCGACCTGACCATCGTCAATAACATCGAGCCCGAGTCCCTCGATCCCGCCGTCATTGTCGCCCAGGCGGATATGCGGGTGGTTCAGGGACTGTTTGAAGGTTTGACCCGGCTCGAACCAGTGGATGCCCAAGCCGTTCCCGGTCTGGCGCAAAGCTGGGAAATTTCACCCGACGGAAAAGTTTATACTTTTCACATGCGGCCGAACTTGGTCTGGTCCACCGGCGAACCCATCACGGCCGAAGATGTCCGGTATTCCTGGATTCGGGCGCTCGACCCCAAGACCGCCTGCCGCTATGCCGGCCAGCTTTATTATATCAAAAATGGCGAGGAATTTAACACCGGCGTCATTACCAACGCCGACCTCGTGGGCGTGCACGTGCTCGACCCGCTGACGCTGCGGGTGGAATTGAAGGCCCCCACCGCCTTCTTCCTCGATCTTTGCGCCTTCCCCACGCTCTATGTCGTCCCCCGCCAGACGATTGAAAAATACGGTGACCGCTGGCTAATGACCCGTCCGTTGCCCAGCAGCGGGGCCTATGAACTGGTGGACTGGCGGCTGAATGACAAGGTCCGCCTGCGGAAGAATCCCCGCTATTGGGATGCCGCCAATACCCAGGCCAACATCATCGACATGCTGCCCGTCGGCACCGCCAACACGGCATTTAATCTGTTTCAAAGCGGCCAGGCCGACATCGTCTGGGACAAGGAGTTGATTCCCAATGAACTGCTGGATGTATTGCTGAAACGTCCCGATTTTCATGCCTATACCGTATTGGGTACCTATTTCATCCGCTTCAACGTGACCCGCAAACCGTTTGATGATCCGCGGGTTCGTCAGGCCCTGGCGCTGGCGGTGGATAAGAACCGCATTGTCACCAAAATCACGCGGGCTGGAGAATTGACCGCCTCCCATCTGGTCCCTTCGGGTACGCGAAATTATCATCCGCCCGAAGGTCCCGGCTACGATCCGGACCGGGCCCGCAAGTTGCTGGCCGAGGCTGGTTATCCCGGTGGCAAAGGGTTTCCGCGTTTTGAATTTCTGTTCAGCGGCAGTTCCGGCAACAACAACCAGAATATCGCCATCGAATTGCAGCAAATGTGGAGCGATGTGCTCGGGGTTCAAATGGACCTGCGCCGGGTGGAAACCCAGGTGTTCTGGGGCCTGCAATCGCGTTTGGATTTCCAGCTTTGCAACTCCAGCTGGTACGGGGATTACAATGATGCCAACACCTTCCTGGGCATGTTCCAGAGCGGCGACGGCAACAATGAGACCGGCTGGAAGAATCCCCAGTACGACAGTTTGATTGCCGCCGCCAACAACGAGGTGGATTTGCACCGGCGCGAACAGTACTTCCAGCAGGCCGAAACCATGCTGGTACGCGATGCGGCTCCCATCATTCCGCTTTACTTTTACTCCGGTATAAATTATTTCGACACCAACAAGGTATCGGGCATCTGGCAGAATGTCCTCGATGATCATCCGTTGCGGAGCATCCGTAAAATCAAGGCGCAACCATAATGTATTTTGTCCGACGAATTTTATTCGCCATACCGCTGTTGCTGGTCATCAGCGCGCTGGCGTTCGTCCTGGTTCACCTCGCCCCCGGCGGCCCGTTTGATGGCGAACGCAAACCCGCGTCGCCGGAGATCGAACGGAATCTCAAAGCCAAATACCACCTTGATGAGCCCATCTGGAAACAGTACTTCCGTTATCTGGGGGATCTGGCCCATGGCGATTTCGGGGTGTCGCTGAAATACCGCAATCACAACGTCAACGACATCATCCGGCAGGGGCTCCCCGTTTCCGTGCTGCTCGGCGGCCTGGCCTTTTGCTTTGCCATGGCGGTGGGCCTGCCCGCCGGTTTTCTTACGGCCGCCTGGCGCGGTAGCTGGGTGGATTATGTCGGCAGCTTTCTGGCCGTCCTCGCCGTTTGCCTGCCGAGTTTTGTCGTCGCACCCGTGCTCCTGCTGTTTTTCTGTCTCAAGCTCCACTGGTTTCCCATCGGTCTTTGGACCACTCCCTGGCACATGATCCTCCCGCCCGTGGCGCTCGGCCTCTATTTCTCCGGCAAGGTCACACGCATCCTGCGCGAGGGCATGCTGAATGCCGCCCAGTCCGAGTTCGTTACCGCCGCCCGTGCGAAGGGCATGGGCGAGACCGCGCTGCTGTTCAAACACGCCTTCCGCCTCGCCTTGCTGCCGGTTGTCTCCTATGCCGGCCCCATGCTGGCGGACCTGCTCACCGGATCTTTCATCATCGAAAGCATTTTTCAGATTCCCGGCATCGGCGTATTTCTGGTCAACAGCTCGCTCAACCGTGACTACACCCTGGTGGTTGGTTTGTCCCTGCTGTATGCGATCCTGATCATCGGCCTGAACCTGATCGTGGACTTCGCCTACAAGCTGCTCGACCCGCGCGTGAAATATGAGTGAACCGGTGCCGCATCTTTCGCCCAATCAAAGGGCCTGGCGGCGCTTCAAGCGCAATCGCCCGGCACTCCTCAGTGCGTGGTATCTGCTCGTGCTGATGCTCGCCGTGGCGCTCTGGCCGCTCCTGCTGCATCTGGCTGGCGGTAAATTGGCCGCGCTCCACGACCCCGACCAGATCTCTGACCTGCAATTTTCCCCGCCGGATGCCGGCCACTGGTTTGGCACGGACTTCCACGGCCGCGACCTGTTCTCCCGCGTTCTCTACGGTGCCCAGATTTCCCTGTTCGTCGGGCTCGTGGGCACCGGCGTGAGCCTCGTGATCGGCGTGCTCTGGGGAGCCGTGGCCGGCTATGTCGGCGGCCGGCTGGATGGGATCCTGATGCGCATCGTGGATATTCTGTACTCGTTGCCCTCCATCATTTTTGTGATCGTCCTCATGACCACCTTCGGGGAACTCCTGAAGGAGATGCAGTTTGTCCAGCAATCGCCCGCCATGGCCGGGGCCTTGCGCGTGGTGCTGCTGTTTGTGGGGTTGGGCTCAATCTCCTGGCTGACCATGGCGCGCATCGTACGCGGGCAGGTGCTGTCCTTGCGTACCCGCTCATTTGTTGAGGCCAGCCGCGTATTGGGTGCCCGGTCCCGCTGGATTCTGGCCCGCCATATCATTCCCAATACTTCCGGCATCATCATCACCTATCTGGCGCTCACCATGCCCGAAATCATCTTGTACGAATCCTTCCTGAGCTATCTGGGCCTCGGGGTGCAGGCCCCCATGGCCAGCTGGGGCACGCTGATCTCGGAAGGCGTGGGACAGATCAACTCCATCCGCATTTATTGGTGGCTCATCATGTTTCCTGCCGGCGGTCTGGTGACCACTCTGCTGGCACTTAATTTTCTCGGCGACGGCTTGCGCGATGCCTTTGATGTGAAGGCCAAATAACGTTTTAGCGTGCGCCTCCAGCCGTAGGTTTGAGGTTTGCAGAACCCTGTAACTGAGCCGAAACGAAGCCCAAACCCAAAAAGACCGCACCCGGCCCGGCTCCCACCGAATGGCTACAGTATTTTTTAATACGCTTTCGCCTCCCTTGCTCTGCCTGACATCACCCGAATTGGTGATGTGGCTCCTCTTGACGGACAACAACATCTGGTTTAAATATCAACTCGAACGGTCGAGTTAAACCAATACAAAGCCAATTATTAATTAATAATTGGCTTTTTTGTCGGCTAAAATAACGACTGTTTAGATTGTTTATAGCGGTTCCGACCAGACGACTGGAGGTGCTCATGAAAACAGGCACATTCCATGTTGATATTGAGACATCTGGTTCGGTCGGCTTCCGCTTGGCAAAAGCGGTTGGCTCATCACGGCTCATTCCGGTTCCCGGAATTGAAGCCGGTGCCGGTGTTTGTTTCCATTCCTTCGCGGTCCGCAGATTCAGTGGCCCTGCGTTTCAACTTCACCTTGATTGCCAAGTTTTTCCCCGGCTGCCGGACCGGCACTGCCGCCTTTATCCATTTTTTACCCCCACTCAACCAAATCATCAACCTATGATCTCATCAAAAGTACGAAACTCGTTGCTCGCCGGCCTGCTGGCGGCGGTTGGCCCGGTCGGCGCGGCCAACTTCTACAAAGCGGACAATGCCACCTCACTCAACCTGAGCGCCGCCTGGACCGGCGGCACCATCCCCGGTGCGGCGGATACCGCCGTCTGGGATGCCCCGGTCTCGGCCCTGAACACCACCAACGGGCTTGGCGCCAACACCACTTGGAATGGGCTCCGGATTCTGAACCCGGCGGCACCCATCCAACTCAACCTCGGCTATAACCTGACCAACGGCTTGGGCGGCATTGACCTGTCCCAGGCCTCGCAAAGTCTGACGCTGAGCAACAACATCGTTGTCAACGTGCCGCAGAACTGGAATGTGGCTTCCGGCCAGACGCTGGCACTGGGTGGCAGTCTAATCAAGAATGCCGGGGGCGCCATCCGGTTTGGCCTAGTCGAAGGGTCTGCCTTCGTCACGGTCACCAATGCGCCGGGTGCCTTGCTGCAAAATGGCAACGTCCTTTTCGGTACGGTGAACGATGTGGATTTCGCCGCAGTGAACGGATCCGGCCAGATTATGAGCGGCAACACTCTGGGCACCTACACGGCCAACCCGTCGGGTAATTTTAAATCCACCGTGGCGGTGGTGGATTTCTCGTTGGCCAGCGCCGCGGGTTTGAATGTCTCCGGCAACTCGGTGCTAGATGGCATTCGCATCAACCAGCCGAATACCACCTATCCTTACTGGACCATCAACACCGGCGCGCATGTGCTGTCCTTAAACAGCCTGCTGGTGACGACGAATGTCGGCAGCCAGCCGGTCTATGTGAACGGTGGCGGCACGGTGCGCATTTATAACAGCGGCACATATGAACTGCTACTGTTCCAAAACAATCCCGCCGCGCCGGTGATCTTTCAATACGGCACGTCCATTGTCCAGAATGGTGCGGCCGCTTCCAGCATTGTGAAATACGGTCCCGGCACGGTGGAAATTCAATCGGCCAGTGCGCATACCGGCGGCACGCGGGTATATGAAGGCACCTTGCTGATCAGCGGTGGCGGCACTTTGGGCACGAGTGCTTTGAATGTCTATGGCGGCACGTTTGCCGGTGCGTCCGGAGCCACCAACTACGCGCCGGAAACGGTCTGGAGCGCCGCGACCAACGCCATCCGCATCAATACCACCGGCGGACAGTATGCACAGGCCGCGAATCTTAATCTGGCGCCCGGCGCCCATCTGCTCTTTAGTCCGACCAATGGCGTGAGTCTCAGTACCACGGCGGCTCCGCTGGTCATTACCAATGCAGGCACGATTCTCGCCCCGACCAACTCCGTCTCGCTGGACCTCGGTACGGCGCCGGCTGTTGGCCAGTATCCGCTCATCAAATATGCCACCCTTGGCGGCAGCGGCTTCTCCGCCTTCACTCTGAATCTGCCGCCGCACGTTCTGGGTTATCTCAGCAACAACCTCGTCACCAGCTCGGTTGATCTGGTCGTGACCGCCAACAATCAGCCGCTGAAATGGGCCGCCGGCAGCGGGGTTTGGGACCTAGCCACCACCGCCAACTGGAAGGATGCCAGCGGCACTGTCGCGACCTATCAGCAAAACGGCGCGCTCGCCGACCCGGTGGTCTTTGAAGACACTCTCAGCGGCGCATCACCGCTCACCGTCACGCTTAACACTGGCCTGACCCCTAGTTCGGTCTCGGTGGCGACGGCAAAAAGTTACACCCTCACTGGCAACGGCGGCATCAATGGTTCCGCCAGCCTTACCAAGTCCGGTGCCGGCACATTCACGCTGGCAACGACGAATGGTTTTACCGGTGGATTGTTCCTGAATGGCGGTATTGTGAATTTCAGCACCACCGCCAATCTCGGCGCGGGCGGGATCACGTTTGCCGGCGGTGAATTGAAATATGTCGCGGGCAATCAGTCGGACATCTCGGCGGTACCGGTTACCTTTGGCACCGGGGGCGGGGCGATTGACGACGGCGGCAACGCCATTACGTGGGCCAATCCCGTTGGCAATAAAGGTTCCGGCGGTTTGACCAAACTCGGTGCCGGCACCCTGACCTTGTCGGGTACCAATAGTTATGCCGGCAACACGGTTGTCAGCAGCGGTACGCTGGCGTTGGGCGCCACCGCCTTCATCAGCAACAGTGCGGCCATCCTCGTTGCCAGCGGAGCGACCCTGGATGCCTCCGCCGGTGGCGGTCTGGTGCTGGGCAGTTCGACGAGCCAGTTGCTCGCGGGCAATGGCACCGTGAATGGCGGGCTCACCGTTCCGACCGGGACGACGCTTTCGCCGGCGACCAATGGCGTGGTTGGCACCTTGTTCATCAATAACGGCAGTCTGACGGTGAACGGAGGCGTGCTGGTGCTGGATATTTCCAGCTCCGCCAAAGATGCGATTACCGTCACGGGCAATCTGAATCTTTCCGCCGGCACCGTGCAATTGAATGTCACCGACACCCTCGCCAATGGCACTTACAAATTGATTCAATACTCCGGCGGTCTCACCGGTGGCGCGGCCAGTCTGGCGGTGTCCGGCTTTTCCCCATCCGGGCAAATCGCATCACTGTCCGATGCCACGGCCGGGGAAATTGATCTGGTGGTCAAAGCCCAGGGCGGCCTCGCCAAGCTCTGGCAGGGGGGAGTGAACAACGATTGGGACATTGCGACCTCGGCCAACTGGCTCTACGGTGCGAATACGGTTGTTTACAATGAGGGCGACAAGGTCACGTTTGATGATACCGCGTCCCAATCCTATGTCAGCCTGCTGGCGGCGGTGAATCCGGCGGCCGTGATTGTCAGCAACAACGCGCAAACTTACACGTTCGTGGATGGCGCCTCCGGCAGCGGCAAAATCAGCGGGGCCACCGGTCTGACCAAGAATGGCACGGGCGCGCTCGTGTTGGACACCTTGAACAATTACTCCGGTCCCACGGTGATCAATGCCGGCACCGTGCAGATCGGTGATGGTGGCAATTCCGGCGAGCTCGGCACCGGCAATGTTACCAATAACGGCACGCTTGTTTTCTATCAGCCCGATAATCACAGTGTGGCCGGCCAGATCAGCGGCACCGGCACCTTGACACAACAGGGATACGGCACCCTGACCTTGGGAGCGAATAATACCTATTCCGGCGCAACGCTAATCAGTTCCGGCGCCTTGCAAGTTGGGGCAGGGGGCACGACGGGTTCGCTGGGCAGTTCCAGTGTGACCGATAATGCCACGCTCATTCTCGATCGCAGCGGCAGCCTGGTCCTCAGCAACGCCATTGCCGGCTCCGGTGCGCTCGTGAACATCGGCGGCGGCACGGTGACGCTCAGCGGCAACAATTCCTACGCCGGTGGTACTGGCATCAGCAATGGCTTGGTGAAACTCGGCAGCGCGACGGCGCTTCCCGCCGGCCCGCTTTATGTGGATGGCACAGTTGATCTCAGCGGATTCAACGAAACCGTCACCACCCTGGCCGGCAACACCGGCGTGATCACCAACAGCGGCACGACCGGTACCAATGTGCTTGCGGTCGGTGATGATGCGGACACCACCACCTACGGCGGCGTTATTACTGATAATCCCACCGGCGCCAAAGTCACCCTCATCAAACAAGGCGCGGCGACGTTGCAATTGAATGGTGCCAGCAGCTACGGCGGTGGTACCGTGGTATTGGGTGGTTCGCTCAATATCGGCCCCGTTGGCGTGCCTGGGGCAGCCGGGATTCTCCTCACCAATGGCGCGACGCTGTATCTCGCCAACGCCGGCAGTGCGCGTCCCACCGTGAACAACAGCGTGACCATTCCGGCCGGTTCGCAGGCGACCATCGGTTCCGGCAATTTGGCCAATGTTTTCAACGGCAATGTGCTGGGCACGGCCACTTCCAGCAATTACATCAATAGCTCCATCACGTTCGGTCAGACGGCGGTGAAACAGTTTGCCGGCTTCCCGGGCACGGTGGTGATCGGTTCCTTGGGCACTGTTCGATTCTCGTCTTCGGCGGCGCTGTCCGCCAATGGCGGCGATAATACGACCTTTGATCTGGAAGGTTATCTGTTCGCCCGTTCTGGCGGTGCGCTCACACTGGGCGCTTTGGAAGGCGCGGGCACTGTCAGCACGCCGACCATCGGCGCGCAGACCCTGATCATTGGTGGCAAGGGCGTGGACTCGACCTTCTCCGGCACTATCAGCGCGGGCACAAGCCTCGTGAAGACCGGTCCGGGCACGCTCAGCTTCACTGGCACCTTGACCCACGATGGCTCGACCACGGTCAGCAATGGTGTGCTGGCCCTCGCGTCGGATTCCGCTTCGCTGGATGCCAGCGCCACGCTGGTGCTCGCCACCAACACGGCCGTGATTGATGTTTCCGGCCGCAGTGATGACACGCTCTGGCTCGGCAATTCGCTGGCACAGACGCTGTCCGGCATCGGCACGATCCGCGGTAACCTGTCACAGGGAGCCGATGCCACGGTGAATGTGGGCCTCGGTGTATTGAATGTGACGAACACCGCCACCTTCAACGGCCCGGTGAACCTGGTTTTTAACCGCACCAATGCGGTGAATGCCAGCGAAATTGTGGCGGGCAGTTTTGTCGTGAATGGCAGCGCCACTCTCACGGTCACCAATGTCGGCCCGGCGTTGGCGGGCGGCGAAGTGTTCCACCTGTTCAGCCAGCCGGTAAGTGGTTTTGCAGCGGTCACGCTGCCGGTTATTGCCAGTCCGCTGTCCTGGTCCAACCGGATCGCGGTGGATGGCACGCTGGTAGTGCTGGGTTCGCTCGTGAATACCAATGTCACCACGCTGACCAATGCCTTCGATGGTCACAACCTCATCCTCAACTGGCCCGCCGATCACATTGGCTGGCATTTGCAGGCGCAGACCAATTCACTCACCCGTGGGTTGGGCACGGACTGGGTGACCGTCACTGGCGCGGAAACTACCAACAAAGTCATCCTGCCGGTCAATCCTGCGAATGGCTCGGTGTTCTTCCGGCTGACTTATCCTTGATATAAATAGTTCCGGCGGCGCGAC
>CAIJGS010000368.1 GCA_903820285.1 uncultured Verrucomicrobia subdivision 3 bacterium
CAAACCGCGTGAAATTAACCCAAAAACCGGCCGGTTGTTTTATCTCTGTCCGGCCTGCCATGCCAAGTATATCGCAAGGATGGCGGTTTATATGCGGAATAGGCGAGGGCGTGGGGCGAAATAAATGGATTGCCGAAATTTATCATAAGGGGATAATTCGCTTAGGATTGACGATGACAAGCCCATTACACCCCCAACAGCCAGAAGGAACAAAAGGAGCAGGTGACGCCGCCAATGAATGCCAAGGCGCCAGTAATCATCCGGCTAAGGCTGGATTCGCGGTACCGGGGGAGCCAGGCGATATTCCACAAACCAAGCATAACTCCAGCAATCCCGAAAATGAGGAGAAAAAACCCAACGAGTACGCTCCCAATTGGGTTGAAAAAGGTCTTTTTATCATGGAGACCATCGGTGTTTTGGGTCTGGTCTTTTATTGCTGGGTCAATTACCGAGAGTTGCAAGTTTTTGATAGCGAGCGAATCGTTATGATCCGAGACGGGGTTTTGGATCAAAGAGCGTGGGTGGCTCCGTTTGAAATGACCGTGGGTGGCGTGGGAGCCGACACAAACTTCAATTATTTCATTCTGAAATTCAAAAACACGGGAAAGACTCCAGCCCTGAATGCCTCGGAAAATCATGACTTTGTTTTTGGTGTCGAATCGGTTCCCACCAATGACCCCGAAATTAAACCTGCTTCCCTCATGCTCGCCCCGGACGGGGTTTGTTGGTTCAGGGTCGGCCCATTTGACGCCGACACATTTGCCGCTATTGCCAAGGGGCATTCTGTTCCGGTTTGTGTTTATGGGAAATTCGCCTATGACGACATTTTTGGAAACCATCACTGGACAAGGTTTTGCTGGAGTGTCGAGGCCGGCTTGAATTGCAGGCCGGTAGGCGCACACAATTCCTGCGATGACGCACAGGAAACCGGCGGCAAATAACGGTTTGATTTTATTCACATAAAAAGCCAAACAGTCAAAAACCGTCCGCTTGACTTGGTGGTCAGTTCAGCCACATTTTAACCGCCATGCCAAAAGCCATAGACCTGAGAGTAAACATGAGCTTCACCGAAGCGGTGAAGCGACTGGCGAACACCCCGCCACCGCCGGAAGAAAAGACGGCGAAGAGATCGGCTAAGTCAAAGCGTGCCAAAAAGTAATGCGCTTCCGCGTGGATTCGCCCGGACATGAATTTTGACTAGCGCCCGCTTTCATGAGCGAAGTCAAAATAGTATCGGAAGAATTTCAGCGAGACAAAAACGGCAATGCCACCGGGTGCCGAAAGGTTCTATCAGATGGCAAGATTACGATTACGGGCGCTTGGCTGGATCAATCACCTGAGCGGATTGATTCGATTATGAAAAGCCCGAAATACACCTTTCCCGGTTCGTAAACCCCAAGTTGCACCAGCGGCCTACCGCCAATATGCATGACTGGCTGTCCGGGCGCATAGCGAGCATCTACGCCTTCTATCAATCCAAGATAGTCTCGAACCTCTCCGGCCCTTAGTGAAATCCATTCCTGATACGGCTTGTCGCGCCATATAAATTCTGTGCCATTGGCAACCTTGGTTCTGACAAAACCGTAAATCTCGACGTTTTTAAGGGCTGTAACTTTGAATCGCATAAGCATTAATTTGTCTGAGTCAAAATCATCTGCCTTCACCGCTTCCCGGTCAATTCAATTTGCATCTGGGAAGTACACAATCCCGGTTGGGCGCGAGGAACAGTTCTGCCAGTTGCGGCCAAAGATTGGTCTGCCCACTGCCTCTGGGTATCCGTCGCCCCCCTCAAATGGGGGGGCATTTGGAGCTGTTGGTTCGATTTGTTTGTGGTACATATTTTAGAATTACAATCGATATGGAAAACAATTTGCAGATCCGGCTGATGACGAGCGCATTGAATCAAACCGATTCAATGGAGCGACTGAGAAATTTGTTTTTACGACTGCTCGTGATGGTTTTATTCGTGGGGGCGAGCCGGGCCGGGGCAGACCCGGCCGCTGGGGCCTATCTGTTCAGTTCGTTCCGGGGTGATGGTGACGGATTGCACCTGGCCTATAGCTATGATGCGCGGGATTGGACAGACCTAGGGCGCACATTTCTGAAGCCGGAAGTGGGCTCCAAACTGTTTAGGGATGCGCAGATTTTGCCGGGGTCCGATGGGCTGTATCGCATGGTGTGGACGACGGGATGGCATGACCAGGGGATTGGCTATGCAAACTCGAAAGATTTGGTGCATTGGTCGGAACAAAAATATCTGCCGTTGATGGAAAAGATAGCGGGTACGCAGATGTGCTGGGCGCCAGAGTTGTTCTACGATGAAGCAGGACAGCAGTACATACTTTACTGGTCATCGGCGGTGCCGATGGCGGGTTTTGAGAAGCCGCAGTATCGGGTTTATTACGTGCTGACGAAGGATTTTGCAACGTTCACCGAACCGAAAATCCTGTTCGATCCCGGGTTCGATAACATTGACACCACCATGCTCAAGGCGGGCGGGAAGTATGTGATTATTTTCAAGGAAACGGATGATCAGCCGGCCGGCAAGTGGGGCAGCGTTCATGCGGCCATGGCGGACCAGCCGCTGGGACCGTACACGCTGTCATCCCATCCGCCTATTTTGAAACAACGGGCGGAAGGGCCGGCCACGGTTACGATTGGCGATAAGACGTTGCTCTACGTGGATTTCTATGCGAACAACCATTACGGACTGTTTGAAACCACGGACTGGCAGACGTGGAAGGATGTTACGGCCACGGCCAATTTTGTTCAGGGTCAGCGCCACGGCAGCATATTTGCGGTTTCCACCAATCTGGTGCGGTCGCTATGCCAGCTCACGGCGGCAGCGGCGCCGAAGCCGATTTTGGATGGGTTTACTGCCGATCCTGCCATCCGGGTTTTCGGGGACACCTATTATGTATATCCCACCTCCGACAAGCCGAACTGGCTGACGACGGATTTTTCCGTGTGGTCCTCCAAGAATCTGGTGGACTGGAAAAAGGAGGGCCTGATTCTCGACGTGACGAAGGATCTGTCTTGGGCGAAGCTCCGGGCGTGGGCGCCGGACTGCGTGCAACGAAACGGCAAATTCTATTTTTATTTTTGCGCGGACGGGAAGGTCGGCGTGGGGATTTCCGACCGGCCGACGGGGCCGTTCAAGGATGCGCTGGACCGGCCGTTGTTGCAGCGCGGCGGCAAGATCAGGGTGAACACGATTGATCCATATCCGTTGATCGATGATGACGGCCAGGCGTATCTGTACTATGGCAATGGGAACTCCATGGAGGTGGTCAAGTTGAAGCCTGACATGATTACCCTGGATGGAGATCCGGTGGATATTTCGCCGAGGGGTTTTCGGGAGGGCATTGTGGTATTCAAACGCGCCGGCAAATATTATTTCATGTGGTCGATTGATGATGCGCGGAGTCCGAATTATCGCGTGGGGTGGGGGATATCGGATACGCCGTTCGGGCCGGTGAAGAGTCCGGACAAGGATTTTATTGTATTGCAGAAGCATGGCATCGTGGTGGGCACGGCGCATCACAGTGTAGTCAATGTGCCGGGCACAGATCGGTGGTATGTGGCGTATCATCGCCATGCAATTCCAGGCGGTGGCGGTTACAAACGCGAGACTTGTCTGGTGCGTATGGAATTCAATCCCGACGGATCGATCAAGCCGATGGATCCGATGACCACGCCGTTCCAGGCGGGGGATGTGGGTGAGCCAGTGACTTCCGGGAAATAGCAATCTTTTCAGCCGGATGCTTTTTATGACACATCGTTTATTCAGCACCCTGCCGCTGTTGCTCGCGGGCAGTCTGGGATTTTGCCAGGCCAGCGGGGCGCAGAGTTTGCCGGTGATCGTTACCGTGCAGGCGGACCAGCCGAAAAACATCAGCCCGGATCTGTTCGGCATTTTCTTTGAGGATTTGAACTACGCGGCGGATGGCGGGTTGTACGCGGAGCTGGTGCAGAACCGGTCCTTTGAATACCAGGCAACGGAGCAGCCGAACTGGACGCCGATGACCGCCTGGGAACCGGTGTCGCGGGAGGGCGCGCAAGGTTCGCTGAAAATTTCGGACGCGGTGCCGGTGCACCCGAACAATCCGCATTACGTGGTGGTGGAGACGAAGTCGGCGGGCGGCAGTTTCGGCCTGGCGAATTCAGGCTTCGACGGGATCCCAGTCAAGTCCGGTGAGCAGTACGATTTTTCGGTGTTTGCGCGACAACTATTCACCGGCAATCATTGGGGCGGTGACGGGGTGTTGCACAGTCCGTCTCGGCTGGTGGTGCGATTGGAAAACCGTGACCGCGGGTTGCTAGGGGAAACGGTGGTGGATATTTCCGGACGCGACTGGCAGCGGCTGGCGGCCACGATCAGTCCGACCAATTCGGACACGTCGGCCCGGCTGGTGCTGCTCTCGCAGACCAAGGGCGCGGTGGCATTGGATGAAATTTCACTGTTTCCGCATGCGACCTTCCGGAACCATCCGAATGGTTTGCGGGCGGATCTGGCGCAGGCAATTGCGGACATCCATCCGAGGTTCATGCGTTTTCCGGGCGGCTGTTTGGTGCACGGACATGGGCTAGGCAACATGTATCACTGGAAAGACAGCATTGGACCGGTGGAACAGCGGCGCGGGCAGGAGGATCTGTGGGGATATCACCAGTCGCTGGGGCTGGGTTTCTTTGAATATTTTCAATTCTGCGAAGACATTGGCGCGAAGGCTCTGCCGGTGGTGGCGGCGGGCGTGTGCTGCCAGAATGCGGATGACCAAGGTGGCTCTGGCCAGCGTGGTCTGCCCATGGAAGTGATGCCAGCCTACATTCAGGATGTGCTGGATTTGATCGAGTGGGCGAATGGTCCTGTGGATTCCAAGTGGGGTGCCAAACGTGCGGCGGCGGGGCATCCGGCATCTTTCAACCTGCAATACCTGGGCGTAGGTAACGAGGACCACATTACCCCGGTGTTTCAGGAACGGTTCAAAATGATTTATGATGCCGTGAAAGCGAAGCATCCGGAGATTACCATTATCGGCACCGTCGGACCTTCGCCGGAAGGTGAAGATTACGATGCCGGCTGGAAGATTGCCGACGAATATCACGTGGACATGGTGGATGAGCATTACTACGAAAGTCCGGACTGGTTTTTCAAAAACATGGGGCGCTATGACAGCTACGACCGGGCGAAGTCGAAGGTGTATGTCGGGGAATATGCGGCGCATGAAAAGGACCGGGCGAGCACTTTGCGTTCCGCGCTGGCGGAGGCTGCCTACATGACCTCGCTGGAGCGCAACGGCGACGTCGTTCACATGGCCTCATATGCGCCGCTGCTGGCGAACCGTCAGCATGTGCAGTGGCGGCCGGACATGATTTATTTCAACAATACGGGCATTACGCTGACACCGAATTATTATGTGCAGGAGTTGTTCGGGCAGAACCAGGGCGATAAGTATCTGCCGACGGCCATTACCGCCGGCGGTTCGGGGCTGAATGAACCCGGGGAAAAATTTGCGGCGTCAGGAGTGCGGGACAGCCAGACGGGTGATTTGATCATCAAGCTGGTTAATGCCGGGGCGGCGGCGTTGCAGGCGCAGGTGAAGCTGTCCGGCATTACCCATTTGCCCTCGGAAGCAACGCGTATCACCCTGTCGGGCGGGGCGAATGCGGTCATTCCGGTGAGTCAGACAATGGCGGTTGGGAACACATTCAAATGCGATTTACCGGAATCCTCGCTCACCTTGATCCGGATCAAAACGCGCTGAGGCAGTCAACCGATGCATCAGCTAAATGGCATCGTATCTTTGATTGTTATCGTGTAAAAGCTCCTCAGATTCAGGCTGGCAATCGATGAAAAGGCAAGTGGCGGAGAGGGGGGGATTCGAACCCCCGATACCTTTTGGGTATTCACGCTTTCCAGGCGTGCGCGTTAAACCACTCTGCCACCTCTCCACGCGGACGCATAATCTCTCTGATATCCGGACGCTTTTCAATTCAAAAACGTCAGAAGATTCAAGCACCTGTCGATGGCTTGCATCTGGCTACTACCGGGGCAGCTTCAAGGCCGTTGCGGGACAGGGGCACCGAGACGTTCGCGGACATAGTCAATGTGCCCGCGGAGGCCGTAGAATTGGTCCGCAAACTTGGCGGGGATGCGCAGGCGTTTCACGGCCAGCTCGATTTCCGCCAGTCGGGTCATCAGTTCATCCCGTTTAGTGGGAGTGAGTTCCCCGGCGACTTCGCGTTCGAGCACCAGCAGGGCGCGGTACCAGCGGTAGATGCGCAACTGAGTGCGCCATTTCAACACTTGGGGCACCAGTCGGATTACCGGGATGAGCACCAGGGTCATGGGGAGGATGACGACGAGCGTGCGGTTGACGAGGCTGGCCACCCAGAAGGAGGGGATGGACCGGTATAAAAACGATTTGCCGGATTTGTAATAGCGGGTGGCATCGTCGCTGATTTTGAAGTCGTGTTCCAAAGGAGCGGGGAAGTCACCCCGGTTCTGGAACATGCTGGCTTTACCATGGACTTCGCGGGCAGTGCCAAGCAAAAGGTCAGAGAGGGCGGGATTCAAATCCGTGCGGGCAATGAGTTCAACCGTGGGGCCGATGAGCCAGACATCCTGCGCCGGCACGTTCTTGCCCAAATCAATCGCACCGGCGGGGAGCTTTAATTTGGTCAGATAGCTGAAACGGCGGGTGTAGGCGTCAGCCTGGGCGAAGCTGTAGAGTTGGACGGCGGGGGAACGCATCAAAGAGCGCATCGTTTGTGAGGACGCGGAGTCGCTCATAAGAAACACGGCGTCAATGGTACCTTGCAGCAGGGCCTGGGCGGCGGCATCGGCATCCAGATTCAGGAGCTGGGTATCGCCCCCGGTGGCAATGCCATTGGTTTGCAGCAGCGTCAGGGCGAGGGTGCGGGTGCCGCTGCCGACCGGGCCGACGGCAAGGCGTTTACCCGCAAACTCGGAAAGGAATCGGATGGGTGCCGGGTTGCGATAAAAAATGAGGAGCGGTTCATAGGCGACGCTGCCGAGTGAAACCAGGTGATCGGTGGCGTTGGTATCGTCGGTCACGCCGCCCTGGACGAAGCCGATGTCCACGCCGGAGTGGCGGTTTTCAAGACGCTGGAGATTTTGCAGCGAACCTTGGGAGGGAAGAATTTTCAAGGTCACGCCGCTATGGGCCAGGATATTGCTATAACTCTCGGCGCTCTTTTGGAACGTGCTGCCGGGGGGGCCGCCGGTAATGGTGATCGTGTGCGGCGGGGCGGTGTGGATGAACCAGTAAATGGCAAAGCAAATGACGAGGCCGGCAAAAGCGACCACCGCCAAAGACCAGGTGCGGCTGAAGCCAAAGGTCTCGGTAATCATGGTCACCACGGGCGAGGCAGTGGGCTTGAGGCGGATATCGGTTTTCATGGGATTCATCATGGCCGTTAAAAATTTTGAAACAATGGGTATTCGTACGGAGTTTACCGGCTAGGGGCGTGAAACAGGCAGTCGGCGGGAACGGGTTGTTTGGTCAGACCGGGCCCGCTCCATTGCAGCGAGATGGCGGGTGTGCCGCCGGTGCAGTGGGCGTAGGCGAGACGGAGCGCATGGTAGCCGGCTTTCAGCGGGATGGTGGCGCTGACTTCCGTGCCGCCGGCGTAGCCGAAGTCCGCGTCGATTAACGCCGCATCGTGCAGCCGTAGGAATGCGCGGCTGTCGGTGGTGAGATAGAAGGTGTAGGTACCGTCGGCGGGGACGTTTAGATAACCGGTGTATTCGAGGCCAAAGTTGTCGTCGCGTGGGCGCACCACGAAATTTATGCCGGCGGTCTGGCCGGTGGTGCCGGCGACCATTGAAGTAAAATCCGGAACCCAAGGAAAGTTACCTACAAAGGTGCGATACCGGAGACAGGTGACCAGATTGGAGACGTCGTCGGGCGGGACCAGATCGTCATCATAGGGACGCGGGGCATCCGAGAGCGGACGGCGGAGTTGCAGCACGCGGTCTTTCAGACGTTGCTGGAGAGTGATGAAATACGGGCTGGTACCGGCGAGATTGGTGGCTTCCTTGGAATCCTTTAAAGTGTCGTAAATCTGGAAATCATCAGCGGCGGACAGCACGTTGTAGCGGATACCTTTGTAGCCATCGAGGTAAACCACCTGTTCCTGCCGGCGGATGGCACCCTGCCGGGAGGTTTCAAACTCGGTGTACTTGGGGGTTTTGCCCATGAAATTATACTCCACATAAACCGTGCCCGGACGTTGGGTGCCGGTGCCGGTGAGGGTGGGTACGAGGGACACGCCGTCGGTTCGGGCCGGCGCGGGAACACCGGCAAGTTCGGCGAAGGTGGGCAGCCAATCCTGGAATTGTGAGAGCGCAAAGGTCTGACCGTGGGCGGCAATATGGCCGGGCCAGCGAACGAGGGCAGGTTCGCGCATGCCACCCTCCCAAGAATCGCGTTTGATGCCGTCCATAGGGCCAAAGGATTCGAAGAAGGTCGGGTTTTGGGTTCCGTATTTGCTGCCTTCATTGTGCGGGCCATTGTCCGAGGTGAAAACGACGAGGGTGTTATCATCAATCTGCAAATCTTTAAGAAGCTGGAGCACGTCGCCCACGGCGTCATCGAGGCGGCGCATCATGGTGGCGTGACGTTTTTCGGCATTGGGCCAGGCGACTTCGGGGGTGGCGGGATTATGGTCGGCATCCCAAGTGGCGTTGGTGTAATCGGGGTGCAGGTAGGCATTGATGGTGCCGGCGGCGGTATTTATCATGGCCCCGGTTTGACCGGTCCATTGCATACCACCGTGGAGGCCGCCACCGGCAGGATAGCTAACGGAGGGGACTTCCAGTTCCGCATGGGGGGTGTCGTAGGCGAGATAGATGAAGAAGGGCTGGGCAGGGTGGTCAGACTGCTGGTCGGTGATCCATTTTTTGGCGCGGGCGGTCCAGAGATCGGTGGTGTAGCACTTGTCGAGGCCGCTGTTCAGATTGGTGGTAAAACCGTCCCAAACTGGCTGGCCGTCCTCTTTGGGATAATGAAAATGGCCGTTCATGTGGGTCATGTAACCGAAGAAATAGTCGAATCCACGATGCTGCGGGTGAGCTTCGGGGATGGCCCCGGTGCCTTGCAATCCCCATTTGCCAAAAGCGGCGGTGGCATAGCCGGCCGACTTCAGGACACTGGCGAGCGTGTGGTTGTTTTCGATGGCTTTGTCGAACTGGTTATCCCGGACATTGGCGTGTCCCTGATGGACGCCCAGCAGCAGCGAGGCGCGGGAGGGCGCACAGACCGGGGCTGGGCAATAATGACGGCGCAGCTGCAAACCTTCGGCCGCCATGGTGTCCAAGTGGGGCGTGGCGAAGGAGGGTTGGCTGCGGTTGATGGCAAAGTTGCGGCCGTTTTGGAAAAAGACGCCGAGGTCGCCCCAGCCCATGTCGTCCACGAGGATGAATATGATGTTGGGTTGCCTATTGGTCTGGGCATGGACGGCAAGCCTGGCCGCCATCACGAGGGTGAAGGCGAGCAGCAGGCAGACAATCGGTCGGGGCATTTTGGCCATACATCTATTACTGCGTTAAACAAATTACGCCATTGGACTATGAAAGCGTGCGATAATGATGTCCAGCCTCGTTTTACTTCAATCGGTGGGGCAGGTATTGGTGTCGCGGAAAGCCTCTCCGAATCCGAATGCCGCCAGCATTCTGGGCTCCCGGCCACACTTTAGCCTTTAGCATTCAGCCTTTAGCATTGAAAGTCCTTTGTCTGTGCGGCATTGTGACACCATGACAACTGCTGAAGCCACCCGGCTCCTGGAACAATTTCGCACCGGGGACATCTCCCGCGAGGCGGTGTTGCACGCCTTTCAGGCGGCGCCGGTGGCCGACCTTGGCTATGCCCAGGTGGATATGCATCGCGCTTTGCGCAAAGGTTTTCCGGAAGTCATCTATGGCGCCGGCAAAACGCCGGCCCAGGTCGCCGGCATTGCCGCCAAGCTCGTAGAACGCGACCAGCGGGTGCTCGCCACGCGTATCGGCCCGGAGCACGCCAAAGTGTTGAAGAAAAAATTTCCGCACGCGGTGCATCATGAACTGGCCCGGTGTGTGACCATCCAGAAGAAGCCTGCAAGCAAACGTCCCGGTGTCATTGCCGTGGTTTGCGCGGGCACGAGTGATTTGCCCGTAGCCGAGGAAGCCGCTGTCACAGCGGAGATCATGGGAAACAGTGTGGAACGCGTGACCGATGTGGGCGTGGCTGGATTGCACCGTCTACTGGGGCGGATGGAATCCATTCAGTCGGCGAACATCCTGATCGTGGTCGCTGGCATGGAAGGCGCGCTGCCCAGCGTGGTCGCCGGGTTGGTGGCCAAACCTATCATCGCCGTGCCGACGAGTGTCGGCTATGGCGCGAGCCTTGGTGGCCTTGCCGCCTTGCTTGCCATGTTGAACAGTTGCGCGAGTGGCGTTACGGTGGTGAATATTGACAACGGTTTTGGCGCCGGCTATGCCGCCAGCCAGATCAACGCCCTGGTGGCGGAATCCAAATGAAAGCACTCTATCTCGATATTTTTAGCGGCATCGCCGGCGATATGTTCATCGGCGCGCTGATTGACCTCGGCGTGGACGCAGCCAAACTCGAGCGCGAGCTGAAGAAACTCAAACTAGACGGCTATCACCTGCACGTGCTTCGGGGAGAAAAATCCGCCATCGCCGGCGTGAAGTTCGACGTCCACCTTGCGCACGACCACCGCCATTTTCATGAGCATCCGCACGAGCATGATCATGACGATGATCACGACCATGGTCACCGCCACGAAGAGGTGTATCATCACCATCATGAACATGGTCATAGTCATGAACATGGTCATAGTCATGAACATGGTCATAGTCATGAGCATGGTCATGACCACGGACATGTGCATACCCATGAGCATAATCACGGGCATGAACATTCCCACGACCATGATCATGACGACCAGCGTAATTTTTCGCAGATCAAACAATTGATCGCGTCAAGCAAACTCTCCGCCTGGGTGAAGGCGAAATCCATCGCAGTCTTCCAGCGCATCGCTGAGGCTGAAGGCAAAATTCACGGGATGCCCGCCGCAGAAGTTCATTTTCATGAGGTTGGCGCGGTGGATTCCATTGTGGATATTGTTGGTGCGGCCATTGCCATGGAATTGCTGGGCAAGCCGCGCGTATTCGCCTCGCCGGTGGTGGAAGGCACCGGCTGGATTCGCTGTGCGCATGGGCGTTTTCCCGTGCCCGCTCCGGCCACGCTGGCCATTCTCGGTGCGCGCGGCATTGGGGTGACCCAATGTGAGGAGCCGCATGAATTGGTTACGCCGACCGGTGCCGCCTTGCTGGCGGAATTCGTGGAGAGTTTCGGCCCCATGCAAGATCTCGTGGCTGAAAAAATCGGCTTTGGCCTGGGGACACGTGATAACCAGACCCGTCCCAATGTGGTTCGCGCCGTATTCGGAACGGTTGCCAAGGCCGCTGATGCCAAAGCCAAGTCGCCTAAAACCGGACTGGACTGGGAGACCGATCGTATCGCCGTGCTGGAAACCAATCTGGATGATTGCACGGGGGAAATTCTGGGCAGCGTGGTGGAAACCGCGCTGGCAGCTGGCGCGCTGGATGTATTCCATACCCCCATCCAGATGAAGAAAAACCGGCCGGGCGTGCTCCTGACCATTCTGTGCAATGAGGGGGACGCCGATAAATTCAGCGAACTGCTGCTGCGGGAAACGACCGCTTTTGGCGTGCGCAAAACCATCGCCGAACGTCGGAAACTGCGTCGCGAATTCGCGCCCGTGAAAACCGATTTCGGTGAGGTGACGGTGAAAATCGGCCGGCTCGGTGGCAAACTGATTCAGGCCGCTCCGGAGTATGAATCGGTTAAAAAAATTGCGGCACAAAAGAAGGTGCCTTTAAAGCTGGTGCATACGGCGGCAGTCAAAAGCGCCAAACAATTGAAGTGAAGCCATGAGCGAAGCCCATCAAAAACTGGAAAAGCTGCGCGCGCAACTGCGCGAATACGGCTCCTGCCTGGTGGCCTATTCCGGCGGCGTGGACTCCGTGTTTCTTGCGCAGGTTGCCCACCAAACCTTGGGCAATCGCGCCCTGGCTGCAATTGCTGATTCCCCCAGTCTGCCGCGCCGTGAGTTGCAGGAGGCTTTGGACATCGGCGTTCAATTCGGCTTTCCCGTGCGCGTGCTCCAGACGCAGGAATTCGCGAATCCCAGCTACACTGCCAATCCGGTGAACCGTTGCTATTTCTGCAAGCATGAGCTGTTTGAAGAGTTGACCCCGCTGGCCGTGGCCGAGAATTTCGCCGTGATTGCGTACGGTGAAAACGCCAGCGACCTCGCCGATTTCCGGCCTGGCGCCAAGGCAGCGGCGGAATTTCAGGTGCGTGCGCCACTTAAGGAAGTGGGCCTGACCAAGGCGGAAATCCGCGAACTGTCACATGGACTCGGCCTGCCCACCGCCGACAAACCGCAGATGGCTTGTCTCAGCTCCCGCGTACCCACCGGCGAAGTGGTCACCCCCGAAAAACTCCGCATGATCGAAGAGGCGGAGTATGTGTTGCGGGACCTAGGGTTCTACGACGTCCGTGTCCGTCATCATACCGCCGGCACCGGCAGCCTCGCGCGGATCGAAGTTGGCCCCAAGGAAATCGCCCGTTTGGTTGAAGAAAAGACCGCTGCTGAAATCCTGGCCGCCCTGAAAAAACTGGGCTATACGCAGATCTCAGTGGATTTGCAGGGGTATTCGCGGAAGTAGCCGTCAGGGCTTATTTTATCAGGCCAGTTTGGCATCATGAACTAACCCTTAAAAGACAGATTGAGTTGCACTCCGCCGGCTTGGTTTTGTGCCGGGGTTTCCGTTGCCGGCTTCATTTCCCTGGCCCGCCACGCCACGCTGCCGAGGAGCCCCACGCAGATGAACATGGCGAGCAGACCCGAGCCGCCATAGCTCATGAAGGGCAGGGGCAGGCCCTTGTTGGGCACCAGGCTCGTGGCTACCGCCATGTTGATGCAGGCTTGCAGGACAATGACCGTGGTGCACCCGGTGGCGATGAATTGGCCGAACCGGTCCCGCGCGTGTTTCATGGTGTACAGGCCACACAGGAAAATTCCCACAAATAGCAGCACCACCAGACTGCTGCCCCACAACCCCATTTCCTCGCCGATGCGCGCAAAAATAAAATCGGTCTGCTGTTCCGGAACGTAGCCAAATTTATGCAGGGAACCATCCAGAAAGTGCCCTTGGAGGCCTCCACTGCCAATGGCGAGCAGACTTTGCCAGACCTGCCGGCCGGAGCCGTGACGGGCGGCTTCTGGATCGAGGAAGACCATGATCCGCTCCCGCCGCACCGCATTGTGCGCCACAAGCACGGCCGCCACGGGCAGCGCGGCGAGAATGGTCAAGGCCAAGTGCTGCCAGCGGGCTCCGGAGATCAGCAGCATCGTCAGGGTCAGCAACAGCAACAGGGTGGCTGTGCCCCAATCCTGTTCAAAAAAGATCAGCCCCGCCGGCACCACGCCCAGCAGCAACGGCAGGAGGAAACCTTGTTTCAACCTAACGCTGGTCCATTGATTCAGCCGGGACAGCCCGGCGGCCAGCAGCAGGATGACCACGGGCTTGGCGAATTCCGAAGGCTGGCCCAAACCCCGCACCCAGCGGCTGGAGCCATTGACTTGTACGCCCACGCCGGGAATATATACCGCCACCAAAAGCACCAGACAGATTCCGCCCAAGGCATAAAGCACGGCCCGGTGCTGCAGCCAATTGTAGTCCAGCCACACCAGCAACGGAGCCATGCACAAGCCGGCGGCCAGATAGAATAATTGCGCGTGCACCCGGTCCTGGTCCTTTGCCGTGAATGCCGTGCTGTAGAGCATGACCAGCCCGAGCAGGCACAGGGCGCCGACACACAATCCCAGCAACAGCAGAAGTTTTTTATTCATAACCGGTGGAGGTTTTACGGGTGTTTTTTGCAGCGTTTTACTGGCTCATGGCGATCATATCGCCGGGATTAAACGGGAGGTGGGCAGGAGTGGCCGGCCGCTTTATTCCGGGGATTTTGTCGGGGGCGATCTCGTACAGTTTCACTGCTTGTTCGGCGATCTCCCGGAACACCGGTGCTGCCACGGTACCGCCGCTGGCCGGTCCCTGCGGGTTGTCCACCGCCACAGCTATCACCAATTCGGGCTTGCCGGCGGGCAACATACCCACAAAGGAGCAATAAACCTGGCCGGGCAGATAACCATGACGGTCGGATTTTTGGGCCGTACCGGTTTTGGCAGCGACGGTATAGTCCGCCATGGCGGCGGCCTTGCCGGTGCCATACTCGACCACATCCTGCATGGCCGCGCGCACGAGCCGCGCGGTCTCCGGATGCACAACCCACCTTACCGGTTTGGGCGCATAGCGCCACCAGCAGGTTCCATCCGCGTGATTCAACTGGCGCAACAGCATGGGTTGCATGAGTTCGCCGTTGTTGGCGATCGCCGCGTAGGCCATCGCCAGTTGCAACTGGCTCATGGCAAATTCCTGGCCGATGGCCACGCGGGTGATGGAGATGGGCGTCCAGTGGGCCGGCGACTTGATGGTCCCGCCCGTCTCATTCGGCAGCGGCACCCCGGTGGCCCGGTTGCAGCCGAAGTTGGTCATGCAGGCGTACAGATCCTGCTTGCCCACCCGGAGCGCAATCTGGGCAAATCCGATGTTCGACGATTTGGCCAGGCATTCCCGCACGGTCATGATCCCATAGTGATGGCCGTCGTCGTGCAGGACGGAGCGCAGGTAAACCCACGTACCCTGATGGCAGTCAAACCGCTGGTCCAGGGTCACCGCGTGATGTTCCAGCGCGGCGGCAAGGGTGATGACTTTGAATGCCGACCCGACTTCATAGCGGTCGCTGATCACATGGTTGCGCCAGTTCGCGGGCGGGCCCAGGTCGGGGCGCTGCGGCAAAAATGACGGCAGACTGGCCATGGCCAAAATTTCCCCGGTGGCCGGGCGGATGACCACGCAGGAGGCGCAGACGGGATGGCAACTCGTCATGGTCCGGCCGAGCGCGCGCTCGACGATTTGCTGCAACCGCAGGTCGATGGTCAGAATCGCATGCGCGCCGTCCGTGACGATTGCCTCCTCCGTTCGGCAAAAAGAAAGCTCATTCCCGGCGGCATCCTGGCAGGACTTGCAAATTCCGTTTGAGCCGGAAATCAGGTTGTTCAATGTAGCCTCCAGCCCCCACCGGCCAGCGAGCAGATGATCGTCGGTTCCGGTGCCGACAAACCCCAGCGTGGCCCCCAAAACTCCGCCGTAGGGATAATAGCGTTGCTGATTGTTCTGGGTGAACAGGGTCCAGCGTCGGAGCGCCTTGAGGAGGATCTTTTGGCGGCTAGCAAGATGGTTGGTGGGCATCCCGAACGCATTCCGGGCCAGAGCTTCGTGGATGGGGGTCCATTCGGTCAGTGTCACCCCGCGCTTTAAGAGCAGGATACCTGGTTCGCCATTGGCCCCTGGCCCTTGGCGCGATGCGAGTTTTTGACGGATAAAACTGGCGAGTTGGTCGGACGGCAGGCCCAGCATCGGGGCCACCAAGGGAGCCAGAATATCAACGTGATTGGTCCAAACAGCCAGGTCGGCATAGATATCCTTGGTCGGAACCGTCATCGCCAGCGGCTGGCCGAAGCGGTCGGATATTTCCCCCCGCCAGGCCTGATCCACCCGGGTGGTGAAACGGCAATCCTCCGCCTTCTCTTCGAGTTCCTCGTGCCGGAGCACCTGAAGATGAAACAGCCGCCATTCCAAAATGACAAACATCGCCAGCAGGATGCCGGCCCAAATGATGATGCGCGTGGAGGCAATGGTTTTCATGGCGGAAGTGAGGCGGGGAGGCGGGGCGATTATCCATCAGGCAAGTGGAGTCAGGTCAGTTGAATGGTCAATGCTGCTGCGCCGGGATTCGGTAAGCCACCTTTTTAAGGGCATTGTTGGCGGCTTGGGCTTGCAACCGTTGGATTTCGGCCAGCAGCGTGGCTTCCCGCGCCTCATCCAGCCGCTCCAGTTCCTGCCAATGCTGCCGCTGCATGTCGGCCGCCAGCACCAGCTGATTCATCCTGAACAGCTCGCGACTGTGCCGAACCTCGCGAAAGACGCAAAATAACAGAAACAG
The DNA here is from genome assembly GCA_903820285.1 of uncultured Verrucomicrobia subdivision 3 bacterium. GTDB lineage: Bacteria > Verrucomicrobiota > Verrucomicrobiia > Limisphaerales > UBA11358 > UBA11358. The sequence continues at coordinate 16,185 of CAIJGS010000368.1, forward strand.
AAACAATACGCACGAGCAGGCGGTGACTTTAAGCATAACGGGCCGGAACAAATCCGAACCGGCCGGTTGAGTCGGCGATTCAGCCTCTGACAAGGGGGATGGCCTGAACCCGCCGCCGGCGTTACCGGTGAAAGTTGCTGGCACGGGGTGGTGCCTGGGCGATGCGAATGGATTGGTGTTCATAGGTCATAGGGCTGTAAGTTGGCTGTCAATGGCCGCACCGGCGTCTTGGCGGGCCGCTGTATCAGCCTCGGCTTTGAATTTTTCAATCTGCCAGACTTCAAAGTGTGTATTACGACCAACCAAATAGCCCTGCTTGCCGATTCCCACCCGGGTCAGAAATTCCGGGGGCAGGGGCAGGCGGCCGAAACGATCGAGGGTCACCCATTTCACGCGGCTGTTTAATTCGCGCTCCAGGTCGGGAATGGAAACATGTTCCGGCTTCTGCTCACGCAGGCGGTTGATAAATTTTTCAAATACCGCCGGCGGCAGCACGGACAAGTACTTGTCGCCACCGGCCACCATCACAATGAATTGGCGGGTCGTACCTGGTCCGCGCCAATGGGTCGGCAGCAGCATTCGCTTGCTGGGATCAACGGCATACGGCGCACTCTCGGTATAGGCCATGTCGGGACTGACCGTAGGAGAGGCATCCCCGGTTTGGCTCATATTCTCAGCCTTTTCCCGAATCATACCTAAATTTACCCTTTATTACCTTATATTACCACAAGAAGATTATTCACAATTCCAGTAATAGGGTTCATCAATTCAAGATGCAGTCGGCATGTTATTGTATACGAATATGATAAGAATTTTAAAACTGTGAATAACTTGTGAATAACTTATTTGTAATAAGGAATAATCCATTTCCCGTTCAGTAGAACTTTGGATTTTATCCAAAGCACGTTTCAATCCCGCTGATTGCACTTGTCTGGCTGGAAACCGCCGTGCGCGTTGGTGTTCGGTGTTATATCATCAGCTTCCTTTGATCCGACTAACAATAGTATTAATTTTTCGTCACTTTGACCCCGATGAGGGAACGCCCAAACTTCAAACCTTTTTGCCGAAAAAGGAGAAACATTTGGTGGTTTGATTTGCTAACCTGCCTGCCAACACCTTAAGTATTTGCAAGCGCGAATATTGCTTTGCCAACGGTGGAGCCAGTGGCTGGGCCTAAACCGGGTATTGGCAGCATTGGCAGTTGATCATGAAATTAATTAAAATCTCCTCATTGATGAGGCGGAAACGCACGGTAAACCTTAATTTGCCCTGTGCTCTGGCATCAGGGCTTTTCGTCACCGCCCTTTCCGGATTCGCCCAGACCGCCGCCTTTCCCGGGGCGCTTGGTTTCGGGGCCTATGCCACCGGTGGGCGCAATGGCATTGTGTATCACGTCACCACCCTGGCGGATAGCGGTGCCGGTTCCTTTCGCGACGCAGTGAGCCATAGTGGCCGCACAATTGTTTTTGATGTGGGCGGGATGATCACGCTCAATAGCGCCGTGAGCTGTTCCAGCAGCCTGACCATTGCCGGGCAGACGGCTCCGGGCGGCATTTGTTTTAATGCGGGTGAAGTCGCCTTTGCCGGCCGGAACAACATCATCTGCCGTTACATCCGCATCCGGCCAGGCAGCGCCACGGCGAGCACCGGTGACGATTGCCTCAGTCTTTACCAGGCCACCAATTGCATCCTGGACCATTGCTCCCTGGCATTTGGTCCGTGGAACAACATTGATGCGGTGACCTGTAACAACATCTCCATCCAGCACTGCATTGACGCCGATCCCATCGGCCAGCAATTCGGCGCGCACACGGAAAACGTCGGGGCCTTTTATTCCTGGACCTATAACATCTTTGCCAATTCCCATAACCGCAATCCGCTGGCGAAGATCAACACGTTGTTTATTAACAACGTGGATTATAACTGTTCCGCCGGTTACACCACCCATACCAGCACCCGTTTTTCGCATGATATTGTAAACAACTACTTTGTGGCCGGGCCAGCCTCTACTTCCAGTTCGGATTTCCCATGGTATCAGGTGGATAAAAACCAGAGCATTTATTATTCCGGCAATTATTATGATTCCAACGACAACGGTACGCTAGATGGCAGTGGCACCACGCCCTATTGGTATCAGGGAACAGGGACGGTGTTGAGTTCGCCCTGGTCGTCGTGGACCACGGTCATACCCACTCTGAGCGCCCCGCTGGCCTGGCGATACGATGTTTCCACGGCGGGCGCCTTCCCCCGTGACGATGTGGATTCGCTGGTGATCAGTCAGGTGAAGACGGTGGGCAGCGGCACCACGGGAACGGGTACCGGCACGGCCGGGCCATCCGGCGGGCTTTACACAAGCCAGACCCAGACTGGCCTCTCCAACAACGGTTACGGCACCACCACCGGCGGGACGGCCCCGGCAAATTTCAGCGGCGATGGCATGGCGGATTATTGGAAGCTCGCCATGGGCTTGAATACCAACACCGCATATCCGCTCACGAACACCGCCAGTGGCTACACGCTGTTGGAGAACTACCTGAATTTTCTGGCCGGGCCGCACGCCGTCACGCAGACGAATGTGCCGGTGACCATCAGCCTGAGCCAGTTCACCGCCGGCTTCTCCGGCAGCGCGGTGTTCAGTGTCACGAACGCCACGAATGGAACCATTGCCTTGATTAATGGCACCAATGCCTTGTTCACGCCGACGGCCGGTTTTTCCGGGCTGGGCACCTTTAATTTCAATGTAAGTGAGAGCGGTTATGCCTTGAGTGCAGCGGTAACCGTATGTATCACCCCGGCCACGCCGCCCGCCAGCGCCACCAGTTTTAACGGGGCTCTGGTGGTGGCCGCCACCAATGCGGCGGCATCTGTTACTACCCCGCCGGCTAATCTGCTCTGGCATGGCGATGGTTCGGTGAACGAGTGGAATGCTTCCACCTCCAACTGGCTGAACGGCGCCAGTGCGGCGGCGTTCAAGAACGGCGACGTGTGCACTTTTGATGATACGGGTGCCAACAGTCCATCCATCAGTTTGTCCGGCGCATTGTTACCCGGGGCCATTCTTTTCAATGACACCCAGAATTATACGCTGGCCGGCAGCGGGGCGCTGAGCGGTTCCGGTTCCTTCAGCAAGACCGGCAGCGGCACGGTTACCATTGGCACCACCAACAGCGGGTACACCGGCAGCATCAACCTCGGCGGTGGTACGCTGGTGGTCAACTCCGGGAGCAGCATGGGTTCCGGGGCAATCACTCTGAGCGGTGGCAGCACCCTGACCCTGTCCAGTGGCAGTACGGCCATCAGCGTTCCCGGATTAGTCACGGTTCCGGCCGGGGAAAATGTGAATATTGTCTCCGGTTATGTGGCCAATGGCGGGTATGGCAATTTCATCAGTGGCGACAGCACCAGCGTGCTCAATCTCACCGGCAACCAAAGTCTAGGGGGCGCCACCACCAACCAGTTCAGCGGCTTTACGGGAACGATCATCATTGCCCCGGGCAGCATCCGGTTTTCCACCGCCAGCAGCGGCAACACCTTTGGTTCGTTGAATCCCAATTTCATCATCAATGGCACGCTGCAACCGCGGAATGCCGGCAATACGGTGGTATTGGGTGCGCTCAACGGCAGTGGCCAATTGCAAGGCCCGCAGACGGCCGGCACCGGCTCCGGCAGCACGGTTTATAATATTGGCGGCAAGAATCAGGACGCCATTTTCACCGGCTCCATCATCAGCAACGCCAACAGTGCGGGCAGTCTCATTTGTTTCAACAAGCTTGGCACAGGTACGCAAACCCTCACCGGCACCAACAGCTTTGGTGGCACCAACGGTATTCTCGCCGGCACGTTGCTGGTCAATGGCACCAATACGCCTTTGCTCACCACAGTGTTTACGAACGCCACGCTGGGCGGCACGGGGCTTATCATTGGTCCGGTGACGGTAAACAGCGGTGGCATTCTTTCGCCGGGGGCAAACAGCCCGGGCACGCTGACGATCAATGGCCATCTGACCAACAATTCTCCCGTCCTAAACTTTAGTCTGTCAGGTTCACCGTCCGGCAACAATGACCGCATCAATATGACCGGCACGCTGGCAATGACCGGGCCGCAGCTGTTCAACTTCACACTTACCGACAATGCGCTGGGCGCCGGAACGTACAGTCTTATCGAAGGAGCGAGCAGTTCCACCGCCACCATTGTCACCCTCACGAACAATTTGCCGGCAAATACGCGTCAAAGCATTGCTTTTTCCAGTGCCGCCCCCGGCAGTAATCCATCGTATATTCGCCTGGCCGTCGCCGGCACGGCAGCCACCCTGGTATGGCGCGGCACCAACGGGGTTAACTGGGATACTAGCACCGTCAATTGGGCCAACGGATCCGCGGCCGATTCCTATTACAATCTCGATACGGTCACTTTTGACAACACCGGGCTCAATGCCGGCAGCGTTACCCTCGGCGCCGCGCTCACCCCGGCGGCCATCTTCGTAAATTCAACCCAGAATTATGCATTTGGTGGCACTGGCATGCTGGCCGGCGGCGGCCCGCTGACCAAACTCGGATCCGGCACCTTGAGTCTGGGAACCGCCAACACCAATTATGCCGGGGCCATCAACCTCTATGGCGGTACCATCGCCCCCGGTGTGGCTGGCGCGCTGGGCAATGGGACGTTGACCATCAGTAACGGCGCAACGCTGGCTTTGCCCGCCAACGGTTCGATTTTCTTCGGCAGCTCGGTGACGGTACCGGCAAACACCACCGGAACTGTTTCCTCCGGTTCGCTGGCCAATGGCTTTTCAGGAAAACTATTTTCCGGCAACTCCGCCAGCCTGCTGAACCTTGCCAGTGGCGTCAGTTTCAGCGGCACGAGTTCTGCCCAGTTCGATAATTTCACCGGTACCATCAACCTGGCCTCGGGGGCCACCTTGCGGTTCTCGCCCAACAGCAGTGGTAACTCCTTTGGTTCGGCCAATTCGACTCTCGTCATCAACGGCACGATACAGCCACGCAACGCCGGCAACACGATTCAATTGGGTGCGTTCACCGGTTCCGGCCTGCTGGCCGGCCCCCAGTCCAATAGCGGCACGGGTGATACCTTGTACGTTCTGGGTGGCAACAACACGGACGCTACTTTCAGCGGCGTGATCAGCAGCAATTCGGCGGTGGCCGGCAGTGTTGTTAGTGTGAACAAAATCGGCACCGGTACCCTGACGTTGAGCGGAACCAATTCCTACACCGGCGGCACCACCGTGAGCGGTGGCACGTTGCGCGTCAATAATTCTGCCGGCAGCGGTACGGGCAGCGGTGATCTGGAAATTTTTTCCGGCGCGACCCTGACCGGCAATGGCAGCATCAGCAGCGCGACGACGATTGATAATGGCGCCATCCTGGCACCGGGAAATCCCAGCGGTACCTTCACCATCGCCAATAGCCTCACACTGAATGACAGCTCCCTCTTGCAATTCGGCCTCGGCAGCAACAGCGACAGTATCGTGGTCAGCGGTGACCTGGCTTTGACCGGCCAGCTGACCGTTACCAACGCCGGCGGTTTCGGCGTAGGCGCTTACCCGCTGTTTACCTATGGTGGCGCCCTGGCGTTCGGCAATCTGACGCTCGCCAGCGCGCCGGCCGGTTTCAATTATTCCTTCAACACGAACACTGCTGGCGTCGTCAAATTGGTAGTGGCTTCGACCACGCCACCCAAACTCGGCAGCCCGGCTTTTACCGGGACGAATCTGGTTTTCAGTGGCACCAATGGCGTACCATTGGCCAGCTTTTATCTGCTGGCAACCACCAACCTGACGCAGCCGCTGGCGACTTGGACGCGGGTCGCAACCAATCAGTTTGACGCGGCCGGCCATTTCCTGCTTACCAATGCGCCTGCCGCGGGGACGGCGCCAGCATTTTACGTACTGCAAATTCCGTGAGGAAATCATGGCAGAAGGAATGTTCCAGCTTACCTCCGATTAAGGCTGCCGCATGATTCTTCACCGGAAATATATTCGCCTGGTAAACGTATTCTGTCTGCTGGTCATGCTGTTTGCAGGTGTCATGCGTCTTGATGCCGCCGTTCAGCTCCCGATCATCAATATGAACAATATCATTGTGGTGACCAACACCGCCTACGGCGCGGTGGGCGATGGTGATTTCACGAATACCACCGCCATTCAGAACGCCATCAACAAGGCCACGACCGGTGGCGTCACGAACGGTCTCACCGGCGGCACCGTGGAGATTCCGCCGGGTGCTTTTCTGTGCGGGCCGCTGGCATTTAAAAACAATGTGAACCTGCAAATTGATGCCGGTGCCGTGTTGCGGATGCTGCCGTTCGGTCAATATCCCGTCACGTGGTACACGAACAGTGTCACCAATGTTTACTTCGTGGCGACGGCCAATTTTATTTCCGGGTCCAGTCTGACCAATATTGAAATTAGCGGTGCCGGCGCGATCGACGGGCAGGGGCCTCCGTGGTGGCCGTGGGCCAACACCAATGGTGCCAGCCGGCCGATCATGATTTCATTGACCGGCTGCAACCGTCAACTGATTCAGGGCATCACACTGTCAAATTCGCCCATGTTTCATATCGCCATTGGCGGCAGCAGCGGCAATACAACGGTGCAGTACGTCACTGAGCGGGCGAATCCTTCAAGCGACCCCGTCACCCCCGGCCACAACACGGATGCCTGCGATGTATCGGGAACGAATATTTTGGTGCAGTTTAACAATATCAGTGTCGGCGATGACAATTACACCTGTGGTGGCAAAACTTCGGGTGTTTTGATTTCCAACAATGTTTACGGCAACGGCCACGGGGTTTCCATCGGCAGTTATACGTCGCCCAGCGTTTCTAATCTGACGGTGATGTATTGTACGTTCACCAATACCGACGCCGGCCTGCGCATCAAGACCGACCGCGACCGGGGCGGGTTTGTTCACAATATTTCGTATTCCAACCTTACAATGACGAATGTGATGCGGCCCATTCTGATTTACACCGAATACACCAATGCCATCTCCATGTATCGCGCTTTGGACAATATTTCGCCGGGCGTGGCCGCTTCCTATCCCGCCGCCGCAATCACCGCCACCACGCCATATTATCGCGATATTACCATCAGCAACGTCACCGGCAACGCGCAGTCGGGGCGGGCGGCTGGCTTGATTTGGGGGCTGCCTGAAAGCTGCGTGAGCAACGTCACCATGGTAAATATTCACATGGCGGGCTCGACTACCTTCGGCATTTACCATGCGAAAAATGTCCGCATCATCGACTCCTCGCACAGCGTTCCCGCCGGGGTCAGCCAGTTTTCATTCTTTGATTCGGATGTGACCTTTTCCAACTCCATTCCATCAGCAACCACGGTCACGCTGGATGGCGCCACTACGAACACTATTGCCAATGCCTTCACGTTTTATAATGCCACCGTGGCCCTCAGTCACACCAACGCCCTGGCACTGAATACCGCCGTTACGCTCGGCGCGAGCACGCTGACCGTCAGCAACAATCTGATGCTGACGGCTTCCAACAGTTTTAATTTCGTGCTTGGCACCAATGCGGCGACCGTGATGGTTAAAGGCAGTTTGACCCCTGGTGGAACAAATAATATCTACGCGGGCAACGGTTTTACGAATGGCGCTTACACGTTGTTCACTTATACCGGTGCGCTGGTTGGCAGTTTGCCAGTGCTGGGGACAACACCGGCCGGTTTTGTCTGCACGATTAATACCAATACAGCCGGGCAGGTGAGACTGATTGCCACGCCGCCAGCGCCAGCGGCGCCCGCCAGTCTGACGGCGACCGGCACCAATCTGGCCATCGGTCTCGCTTGGTCAGCCGCTGCCAATGCGACCGGCTATAATCTCAAACGATCCGCTACCAATGGCGGGAGCTATACGCTGATCGGCAGTTTGGCTGCCACGAATTACTCCGACACCGCTATGAGTCCGGGCGTCACCAATTACTATGTGGTCACGGCGACCAACGCCGCCGGCGAAAGCGCCAATTCGATTCAGGCCAGCGCCGTGCCGATGCCCTCGTTGGCGCCGGCGAATTTGATTTTCCAGCTGGCCGGCAATCGGCTGACACTCGCATGGCCCGCCGACCACCTTGGCTGGCATGTGGAATCGCAGACCAACCAACCCGGCATCGGACTCGGCACGAATTGGCTGCCGGTGGCGGCTACCGGCGGTACCAATCAAATCTCACTCCCCTTGGTCCCGACCAATGGCAGTGTGTTTTATCGCCTCACTTATCCCTTACGTTTTTAATAACTCCGCATCGATGAAAAACCCCATATTATTTGCCTTGTTGTTGACCTTGGCCGGCCTCTCCAGCCAGGCGGATAAAATAAAGATCGTCCTCGTCGGTGATTCAACCGTCACCGACAACGCCGGCTGGGGCCTGGGCTTCAAGCAATTCCTTACCGATGATGCCGTTTGCACCAATACCTCGCAGGGTGGCCGCAGTTCCGAGAGTTTCCGTCGCGAAGGCCGCTGGACGAATGCGCTCGCGCTCAAGGCGGATTATTACCTGATCCAATTCGGCCATAACAACGAACCCGGCAAACCCGGTCGTTCCACCGACATGCCCACCTATGTCAGCAACCTGGTCAGCTATGTGGAGGAAGCCCGGGCCATCGGTGCCAAGCCCGTGCTGGTCACACCCCTCACGCGTCGCCAGTGGGACAAGGAACATCCCGGCAAAATCAAATCCAGCCTCGCACCCTATGCCGTGGAAGTCCGCAAAATCGCCGCCGAGAAACAGGTGCCGCTCGTGGATTTGCAGGCGCGCAGCATTGAACTGTGCGAATCGCTGGGACCCGAGAAATGTCTGGAATTCAGCCCGCCCAAGGTGGTGGACGGCACCAACACTGGCGGCTTTGACGGAACCCATTTGAACGCCAAGGGACATGTGCTGTTCGCGCGACTGGTGGTGAATGAATTGCGTAAGGCGTGCCCGGAACTGGCGCCGGTATTGCGCGCCGAGCCGGTGATTGCCGACCCGGTGGCCAAAGAGTCCAGTTACGATGCGGTTGTTTCCGCCGATGGCTCCGGCACGCATTCCACCGTGCAGGCTGCCATCGCCGCCGCACCGGATAATTCCACCCAACCGTTCACTGTGCTCATCAAGTCTGGCAAATATGAAGGCCAGATCATTATCCCTGCCGGCAAACAGCACCTGCGCCTGATCGGCGAAGAAACTGAGAACACCATTTTAACCTATGGCCTGAATGTCCAGGAAACGAACGCCACCACGGATCTGCGTTTTAAGGGCACCGGCGTGATCGTGCTGGCGGATGATTTTCACGCCGAGAACCTCACCTTTGAAAATACCTCCGGCGACCATGGTCAGGCCCTGGCGCTCCGCTCCGATGGCGACCGTGAAATTCTAAAGCATTGCCGCCTGCTGGGCTGGCAGGACACCCTCATGATCAACAACGGCCGTCTTTATTTCACCAATTGCTACATCGAAGGCCGGGTGGATTTTATTTATGGTTCCGCTACCGCCGTGTTTGACCGGTGTGAGATTCACAGCAAAAACGGTGGCCACGTTACCGCTGCCAATACGCCTCAGGATCAGCCATATGGCTTCGTATTCATAAGTTGCAATCTCACTGGCGATCCTACTCCGTGGATCAATCCCACGAACACCGCGATTGCAAAACCAGCCAGAAAACCGCTGGCGGATCTTGGCCGTCCGTGGCGTCCGTATGCCAGTGTCACCTACTTGAATTGTGAAATCGGCAGTCATATCACTCCTGCTGGCTGGAACAACTGGCGCAATCCCACGAATGAACTGACTACGCGCTTCGCCGAATTCAATAGCACCGGACCGGGAGCGAACCCTGAAGCTCGCGTTAAATGGGCCGGCCAATTGACCGCCGAAGCAGCCGGGAAAATGACCGTTGAAAATATTCTGCATGGCTCGGATGGATGGAACCCCTTGCGGCCCGCCGAGTGATAGCTGTGTTCCCGGCACATATGGGATTATCGGCAATCTTCGTATGACGTCATTGACACTGCCTGGCATTCGGCTACTTTGCCAAACACATACCAAAGGGCAGGGGGCGTTTTTTGGCGGCTCGAATATCCGGACGGTTTGGCCATGATATTTGCATGAAAGGCACCCTGGCCGTTGTTAGCTTTTTAATTTTTCTTGAGCTGCCCGCAATGGCGCAGGAATCAAAGTCCACACCAGTTTTTCCGTCGGATATCCGAGTGGAGCGGGCGGTAACTTTTCTTCCCCCGGAGCGCAAGCCAAAGGCCGACCTCTATTTCCCTTTGCTTATGTCCAAGGACGCCCGGATCCCAGCAGTGGTGCTGATTCATGGTGGCGGTTGGATCGGGGGGAAACGGGATGCTTCGCGGGAGATTAACATCGGCTCCACACTTGCGCGTCACCGCTATGTGGTGATGAGCATCGAATACATGCTCTCTGATAATAAGCAGACCGTGTGGCCCACCAATCTGTGGGACTGCAAAAATGCCGTGCGCTGGCTTCGCCACAATGCAGCACGTTTAAATGTGAACCCGGACCGAATTGGCGTCATGGGCGGATCCGCCGGCGGCCACCTCGCCGCCATGGTCTCGCTGACCACTCCAGCCGATGGTCTGGATCCCGCCGGCCCGCTCGCAGACGTTTCTAGCAGTGTTACCGCTTCCTTCGCGCCAGGGGAATGCCCCATGCAATAAAGCCAGGAGGCCAATGGACAGAAGACGGTGCCGTTTATATGTGCCTGTCCGGTGTTTTGCCATTCAATGAAAACAACTGCTTTGGAGCAAGCGGCGGCAACAATTTCAATGGGTGACTGCTAATGCAAAAGCAATGCTCCCGGGTATTATTCCCGGCACCAGCACGTGCAGGCCTCCGGAGTCGCGGTTAAATTTCAAATGAACACGGCTGTCAGCCAAAGTCACCCGGCTAATCTTGCCTGGCCAGTAAGGAGATTTTTCTGCCAGTGATTTTATGGTGACCCGCCCATCGGTGGGGTATGCCAGGATGATGGCGTAAAGGTTGTCGCCATTCTTGGTCTGGGTAAAACGCATGTCGGCCGGGGTGAACGGGGTTTTGAAGGTATCCTTTTGCCCGTCAAAATGGCCTTTTTCGAAAACATTCATGGCCGGTCCTTCGCCATAGATATCCCAGGGCCGGGTGCCATAGATCGCGGAGCCGTTGATTTTGAGCCACGCACCAATGTCAGCGACAATTTTAACTTCGTCCGCATCGATACTGCCCTCGCCGCGTACCGGCACGCTGAGCATCAGGTTCCCATTTTTACTGACAATGTCTGCCAGCATCGGAATAACGGTAGCCGCCGTCTTGTATTGATGCCGGTTAAAGATTTCGCGCTGATAATGCCAGTCGCCCAGGCAGGTGTCGGTTTGCCATGGCTCTGGTAAAATGCCGGTCGCTTTGCCGCGTTCGATATCGTAAACGAGCGCTTTTCGTTGGAGGGCATCCAGAAACTTGCCATTCATCACGGCTTGGTTATGACCGTGCCATTGGATGCTGGTATTGTAAAAATGAGCGGCAAGTTTTAAGCCGATGTCGTCGGTGACACCATGAAACGGCAGGATCGTGTCATCGAAATAAACCATGTCGGGCTGGTAGTCGTCCCACAGTTGTTTGGTGCGGAGAAAGAATTTCTGCATATAGGCCGCGTCCGGCTGACTGCAACCCGAAGCGGGACTCCAGTCCCACCAAGCCGAACCTTCCTCCCGGCCTGGCACGTGGTTTTGGGCATAGAGATCCTGGGGATCCAAGCCTTCCCACCAGAGGCCTTTGCCATCCGCTTTGGTCATCCGCCCATCATACGGCACGCCAGCCATCGGACCGGTTTTGTCCGCGCCTTGGGCGGATTCATACCATGACCACGCATGCGAGGCATGGACGCTTACGGCGAAGTGTAAGCCGACCTTTTTGGCCGCGTTAGCCCACATCCCGATGATGTCTTTTTTGGGGCCGAGTTGTACGGAGTTCCATGGCTGGTATTTGGAATTGTAATTGTCGAAGTTGTCATGGTGGTTGGCCATGGCCATGAAATATTTCGCCCCGGACTTTTTGTAAAAAGCCAGCAGATCGTCGGGGTGAAAATTCTCCGCCTTCCACTCGTGGATCACGTCTTTGAAGCCAAACCGCGACGGCGGCCCGTAATGTTCCACGTGAAATTTATTCTGGGCTGTGCCCTGATAATACATGCCGCGGGCATACCAGTCGCCATCCTCGACAGCACATTGCGGTCCGTAAACCGCCCAGATGCCAAACTTCGCATCCCGGAACCAATCGGGGCAATGGTAATGCGAGGCGAGCGATTCCCACGTTGGCCGAAACGGGCCAGGGGCGATTTCCAAACCGGCCGTCAAGTTGGTTCCGCCGGCATCACTGGCGGTTGCCACGGCTCCTGACAGCAGCAAAGCCGCCAGACATGATTTTGCATGCATAATCAAATATTTCCCAACCGTCCTATCACACAGTTTGAGGTGGCTAAAATTTCCCGGGCCAAAGTTGCAAGAAGTATGCCGGCTGCGGTGTTTCTGGCCTGCTAAATCCGGCAACCAAATTGGCAATCACCATGGTCCAGTGCCCAGATACACGGGCGCATCGTAATAGCACTGACCACTGTTGTTTACTGAGAGGGCGACGCTGTTGACATTGCCGGCAAATTTGGTCCATTCCACCCGGCCATCTTCGTACATGAAATTTCCCCCGAGGGGTATGCCGCCTTTGCCGGCATGATTCGACATCGGACCGTTAAAATTGACCGCGCCTGTCAGGGTGATGTTCCAGTTGTTGAGCGCGCTGGTTTCCATCGCATCGGCCATCACCGGGGCATTCCGGTATTTTCCGCTGAGTTTGCTGCGGTAATACCATTGGCCATAAGCGGCATTAACGGAAGCATAACTGCCACCGCCGATATCCGTGCGGGCCGGCAGCCAATGATAACCAATCAGGTTCACCGCCGGAATATCCACTTCGGCAATGCGGTGCCAGGTATCCGTCGGACAATAGGCCACATCATTCTGGGTGCGGGTGCCGGTGGCGGCGGTACCGGGTTTGTTCTTGTAAAGATATGTGTTGAAAAAATTGGTGAAACTTAACGCCACCCACCCGGGACCAAACGCCGGGCCATAAGCGCTGACCGGCGAATTGGCGGCATTATCCGCCCCGCAGTCCGGGAAATAATCCCCGAAGTCTCCGGCATACATGTTGACGGCGATGCCCCATTCTTTGAGGTTGCTCGCGCATTGCGCCTGATACGCTTTGGACTTGGCACTGGCCAGGGCCGGCAACAGCATGGCTGCCAGAATGGCGATGATGGCAATGACCACCAGCAGTTCAATCA
>CAIJGS010000369.1 GCA_903820285.1 uncultured Verrucomicrobia subdivision 3 bacterium
AAAACGTCGCCAAATCGTAACCAGACTTTGCTTTTGCGGACTTCAGACGATACGCTATGCCGAATAATGGATCGGGCCGTGGCTGACCGCAAAAATAGACCTCTCGTCAATCTGCTGGAAAACTATCAGCGGAGTCCGTCGGCTTTTGATGAGGTCCTGAGCGCCAACGGTGAACCCCGCCCCCAATATGCCCGTTTGCTGCCCGCCTTGCAGGAGTTGGGCCGGACGGAATGGCAGCGCCGGCGCGATGCCTGCGAGCGGCTGGTGCATGAGCAGGGCATCACGTACAACGTCTATAACGATCCGCGCGGCACCGAACGGCTCTGGCAACTGGACCCCGTGCCGCTGGTCATTTCCCCGGGTGAATGGAGCAAGCTGGAGGCGGGACTGATTCAGCGCGCCACGCTGCTAAACCACATTCTCACCGATTGTTACGGGGCGCAGGAACTGATCCGCTCTGGCTGGCTTTCCCCGGCGCTGGTGTTTGCGCAGCCGGACTTTCTGCGGCCGTGTCACGGCATCCGGGCCCCCGGCAATTCGCACCTGAATTTCTACGCGGCCGATCTGGCCCGCTCCCCGGACGGACGCTGGTGGGTGACCTCGGATCGTACCCAGATCCCGACCGGCATGGGCTATGCCCTGGCCAACCGCCTGGTTACCTCCCGCATTCTGCCGGAACTGTTTCAGGAGAATCATGTGCACCGGCTGGCAGGGTTTTTCCGCAGTGTACAGACCACCCTCACCCGGCTGTCGCCGCGCGGCTCCGAAAACGCCCGCGTGGTGCTGCTCACGCCCGGACCGCTGAACGAAACCTATTTTGAGCAGGCTTATCTGGCCCGTTACCTCGGCTATACCCTGGTGGAAGGCCAGGACCTGCTGGTGCGGGATGAACGGGTCTTTCTCAAAACCCTCTCCGGCCTGGAGCCGGTGGATGTAATCCTGCGCCGCGTGGATGATGATTTCTGCGACCCGCTGGAATTGCGCAACGATTCCATCCTCGGCGTGCCCGGTCTGGTCGAAGCCCTGCGCGCCGGTAACGTGGTGGTGGCGAACTCCCTCGGCAGTGGTCTGGTGCAAAGTCCGGCGTTCATGCCGTTTCTGCCCGGCCTGTGCCGGCATATTCTTGGCGTGCCGCTGCAACTGCCGTCCGTGGCCACCTGGTGGTGCGGACAGAAGGTCGCGCGCGAGCATGTCTTGAAACATCTCGACCGGCTGGTGGTGAAGCCGGCCTTCCGTACGCAGGTCCGTCCGCCCGCCAAGGCGGATGAACTGAAGCGGGAGATTGAATTTGATCCCGACCTGTTCGTGGCGCAGGAGGATGTGGATCTTTCCACGGCGGCCGTGTGGGATAAGCAGGGCCTGGCGGCGCGACCGGTCAGTTTGCGCGTGTTTTTGGTGGCGCATGAGGGCAGTTACCGCGTGATGCCAGGCGGATTGACGCGCGTCTCCCCGGATGCGGGCGGCCAGTTCATTTCCATGCAGACCGGCGGCAGCAGCAAGGATACCTGGGTGGTGTCCGAGACGCCGGTGGAGGAAGTCTCACTGCTGCACGAATCCGCCATGCGCGTGGAATTGCGTCGCACCGGCAACAACCTGCCGTCACGGCTCGCGGACATTTTCTTCTGGCTCGGCCGTTACGCCGAGCGCGCGGATGCCACGGCCCGCGTGCTGCGCAGCGCCCTGCTGCGGTTCAATCCCGAACGCAACAGCAGCGCCCAGCCGGCCCTGAGTCCGCTTCTGAAAACCCTGGTGGCCCAAGGGCAGCTGCCGGACAGCAAAGACAAACCCGAGCTGTACCAGAACACGGAAGCATTTGAAGCCGAGCTGCTGGCGGCCATTTTCGATCCCGGCCATCCCGGCAGCCTGCGGCAGACCACCGAACAGTTGCAGCGTCTGGCGGCCGTGGTGCGCGACCGGACCTCGCACGACATGTGGCTGGTCTTGAGCGAACTGCATGACCGCTTCAGCCGGCCCGCCAGCAGTCTGGTGATGCTCGCCGGCGATGCCGTGAATGTGTGCACGCAAACGCTGCTAAGCCTCGCGGCCTTTCATGGTCTCGCCCGCGAAAACATGACGCGCGCACAGGCGTGGCGCTTCATTGACATGGGCCTGCGGCTGGAACGCACTCTATATCTGGCCACGCTGCTGGACTCCACACTGAAACTTCCGGATGCGGAAAATCCCAGCCTGCTCGAAGCCATGCTGGAAGTGGCGGACAGCTCCATCACCTTCCGCTCGCGCTACAACCTGCTCGCCACCGTGCCGGCGGTGTTCGACCTGCTGATGCTGGATGACAAGAATCCGCGCTCGGTTTTGTTCCAGCTCAAGCAGCTCGTGAAACATTTCGACAAACTGCCGGTGGACCGCGACAACTCCGCCGGGCCGGGAAAGGTGCTGTTGCAGAAATGTCTGCAACGGCTGGAGCGCATTGATACGCGTGAACTCGCCTGTCCGCCCGCTTTGTGGGCCTCCAGCAACGTCGCCTCGGTCATCCGCGAAACCCTCCAGGATTTGCCGCAGATCTCCAACATCATTGCTGCGAATTATTTCGCGCATTCCACCCTCTCCCGCACCGGCCGGGAAAGCGAAGCATGAACTACGAGATCACGCATCGCACGCTGTACGAATACGCCGCGCCGGTGAGCGTGTCGCATCATGTCGCGCGCCTCGAGCCCCGCGCAACGGCCGGCCAGGCCTGTGAAGAATTCACCCTGGACATCCTGCCCAAACCCGCGCGCCGCCGGACCCGGGCGGATTATTTTGGCAACCGGCTGTGCCTGTTTACCATTCAGGAAATCCACGACGAGCTGGAAGTGATCACCAAAAGCCGGGTCAGCGTGAATGCCACCGTACCAGCCTCGCTGGAACATTCCCTGCCATGGGAGGATGCCGCCCGCCTGTTTCGCGATCCCGTCTCGCCGGAGGTCGTCACCCCGTACGAATTTGTCTTTGATTCCCCGCAGTTGCGCGCCTCGCGCGAACTGGCGGATTATGCGATGGAAAGTTTCCGTCCCGGCACACCGCTGCTGGCGGGCGCATCGGATTTGACGCGCCGGATTTTTGAGGATTTTAAATATGATCCCAAGGCGACCACTGTGGCCACGCCTTTGGAGGAAGTATGGAAAAAGCGGCGCGGAGTCTGCCAGGATTTCGCGCACTTCGCCATCGCTTGCACCCGTTCGCTGGGTTTGCCCGCCCGCTATGTGAGCGGTTATTTGCGCACCTATTCACCGTTGGGTAAGCCGCGGCTGATTGGGGCGGATGCCAGCCATGCGTGGTTTTCCATTTTTTCGCCGCAGGTCGGCTGGGTGGATTTTGACCCGACGAATAATATTCAGCCTGCCGAGGGCCACATCACCGTGGCCTACGGCCGTGATTACGGCGATGTCAGCCCCGTGGCCGGCATCCTCACCGGCGGCGGCAGTCACGTGGTAAAAGTGTCCGTGGATGTGCATCCGCTTTGAATCAAAATCCTGCTGCGGTTCGCAGTTCGTAAGGTGAGTTAGGGGCAAAAATTTAGTGGCAACGCTCTCCCTCACCCAACCCTCTCCCCAAAGGAGAGGGCTTTTCCCTGGCACACTTTTAACCAATTGGTACGAGCGAGTCTGACCAATCCAACGGCGTGATTCGCTAAAGCGGCTGCAACCGTTTCTCCTTCTCCTCGGGGGAGAAGGCCGGGATGAGGGCGAGCAAAAGAACATACTTTTACGCTCGTCATGATTGCTAAAGGTGCCGTTGCAACCACTCCAGTGTCTGCCGGAGCCAGTGGAAATTCAGCCAGCCACGCGTGAAAGCATAGCCGGCCAGCAACAACCCGGCGTAAACGGCGGACCATTCCCAGCAAAGCACCTTGTGCTTGCGAACTTTCACCAGCCAGAGGGCGCCGGCAAGATTCAGCAGTAGCGCCAGCCCCAGCCCGGCAAACAGGAGCGTCCGACCGGTCGAGGCGGAGGATAATTGCAGATCACCCCACTGCTCGCGCGTGGCCGCCGGCAGACCGACCAGCAGCAGGATCAGCAGCAGGCAATTGCACAGGATGATCAGGATGCGTTGCATCAGTCAGTAGGTTGGGACCGTCACCGCGATATTTTTGGCGCTGAGCGCCGGCATGATTTTTGGTTGGCCATAGTCACACCCGCAAATAGAACAGGAATTCATCGGTTTGGCACCCGTTTTTTGGCGCATGGGTTGCGATATGCCCGGGATAATATGCCTTCGCCCATCATCTTCCGCCTCGCCAGCGCAGAAATGGGGTGGCGAAATTCTGTTTTTGCATGATAATCAGGGAGAACATGAACGACGATTTGCAAAAACGGATCCAGGCCGCGCTGGCCAATCCGCAGAACCTGGGTGAACTCGCCGGCGCCGATGCCGTGGGCACGGTCGGCAATGCCGATTGCGGCGAGATGCTGCGCCTGTGGGTGAAATTCAAGGAACAGAACGGCAAACGGGTCATTGACCGCGCCACTTTCCAGTCATTCGGCTGCGAAACCGCCATTGCCGTGGCCAGCCTGGCCACCGAACTGATTCGCGGCAAAACCGCCGAAGAAGCGCTGGCGCTCAAAACCGAGGAACTGGCGGGAGAACTCGGACCGCTGCCGCCCATGAAAATTCATTGCGCGCAGCTCGTGGAAGGGGCCTTGCGCTCCGCCTTGGAACCGGCCGCCGCCGCCAAGCCTGCACCCGCGCCGATTGCGCCGACGGGAGCCCCGACGTTGCTCGACAGTTTTTCCCAGCCGAAGCAGGGCGTGAAGCTGACTTTCTTGGACGACCCGAATAATTAGGCTTTTACCGCTTCCCGCAGTTTTTTCAAGGCCGCCAAAGCCGCTTCGCTTTCGGCGGCTTTTTTGCTTTTACCGTGACCGCGCGCGAGTTCCGCACCGTCGTGCATCACGGCGCATTCGAACTGGCGGTCATGGTCCGGGCCGGTGGCGGAGAGCATCTGATAAAGCGGGGCGTTGGGCGACCGCGACTGCAACAGCTCCTGCAATTCGCCTTTCGGATTTTCAATGCCCGCCGGGTCCGCTGGCAGCGTGGTGAAATCCGCCGCAAACTGGCGCAGCACAAACTCCCGCGCGGCTTCAAAGCCGCCGTCCAGAAAGATGGCTCCGAGCAAGGCTTCAAAGCCGTCCGCCAGTGTGGATTCGCGTTCGCGCCCGCCCATGTTCTCCTCGCCCCGGCTCAGCACCAGGTGTGGTCCCAGCCCCAAGGCGCGGGCGTGAATGGCCAGGGCGCCGGCATTCACCAGCTTGGCGCGGGATTTGGTCAGGATTCCCTCATCCGCGTCGGGCAGGGTTTCGTAGAGATGGCGAGAGAGAATCACGCCCAGCACCGCATCGCCCAGAAACTCCAGTCTTTGATTATGCGGCAGGGGTTTGTTCTGGTCGTGCGCGAGGGAGGGATGCGTCAACGCCAGGCAGAGTAACTGCTCGTTGCGAAACAAGTAGCCGAGGCGGACTTGAAAGGCGGCGAGTTCGGACATGGCCTCAGGATGGGGTGGGCGCGGATTCGGTCTCCGTCGGAGCCGGGGCCGACTCCGGTTCGGCCGCCACGGGAGCTTCAGTAGCCACCGGAGCTTCCACCACAGCAGGTGTTTCCACGGGGGCCACGGGAATACTTAGGCCATGTTCCAGCAAATGTGCCACGTCTTTTTGCACCGCTTCAAGCTGGTCGAGCCGCAGGTCGGGGTCAATAATGGTAAAGATATCGCCGGTCTTGGGCTGTTCATAGACGAACACCCGGTGGCCGTCGCGCTTGAAATGTTCCTTCACCTTCAACAGCCGTTTACGTTCCAGCATCACGGCCAGAATGTAGGCGGCGGGGCCGTGGCCGGGGTCGTTCTGCTCAATGAGCTGGCGCAGCAGGGTTTCGGCGGAGCCTTTCTGGATCACTTCGGTAACCGGCGGGGGGACTTCGAAGATGCCCTGCCAGTGCGAGATGAAGCCGGCGCGGCTGCGCTGATCGGCGGCCGTCTGCTTCTGCCAGCACGGTTCACAGATGTCGGAACGGCGCAGGCCGGACGCTTCATCCAGCAAGAGGGTATGATAATGCTGCTTGTCGGCAAAAGGCTGGGTGCATGCCTCGCAGGCATGCGCACGGGACTGAATGTTCCACTCGTTCATCGGCCCGGAAATTTACCCCCGATGTCGCCGCAATGCACGCGCAGAAATCAGCGACCGTTCATTGCCTGCCTCCGTCTTCTCCCGGCGGTCAACCGTAGCGATATGGCCGCGCCAGCGGGAAGGCATCCGGCAGATGGCGGATTTCGCGCACAGCCCCGTCCGCAAGGAGAACTTCCACAATATCGAACCGGAATTTCACCGGTGGATTTTTCAGGAGCTTCAGATAGTCCAGGGCGGTTTGGGAAAGCAGCCGGCGTTTGCGGGCATCCACTGCCGCCGCCGGCCGGGTCCAGTCTTCCGAAGACCGGGTTTTGACTTCCACGAAAATGAGGTTCCCGCCTTCGCGGAAGACGAGGTCAATCTCGCCCCGGGTGGAACGGAAATTGGCGGTAAGAAAATGGAGTCCCTTTTGCTGGAGAAATTTCCGGGCGGCGCGCTCGCCGAGTTCGCCGCGCCGGAGGTGTTCCGGTCGCGGCTCCACTGAGAACCATGCCTTGATCCGGGCCAGGACATTCATCCACGCCACTTCACCATGGAAACGGTAATTTGGCAATCAAGGAATCCAACAACTGATTCTCGGGCAATGGGTAGCATTTTTATGTGGGCGGGTGGTCGATGCCGGCCAAACAACGATATTTGGTTGAAACGGTTCCCGTTCGGGGTGCATATTGGTTTATGCGTTTACTTGTTAAGGTTCGCTGGCTTATAGCCCTCGGTGCTTTCCTGCTGGGGTGTTACCCGGCTTTCTGTGATGAGCTGCACGATGCGGCACGGGCCGGAGATCTGCAAAAAGTTGCTGCCTTGTTCGCTGCCGCCGACAAACTTGCTGCCGCCACGAATCTGGATAGTTTTAATGATAAATCTCAACTTCACGAAGCAGTAAAAGCAGGCAACTTGCAACAAGTGACTGCGTTAATTACGGCTCATACCAACCGGGTTTCGTTGAATGATAACACCGAATCGGAAACCCCCTTGTTTTTGGCGGCTTTTGGAGGGAATAAAGAAATTGCAAAATTACTGCTGGATAATGGGGCGGATGTGAATGCGACTAATTTTCAGGGGAAAACCCCTTTGCATCATGCGGCTTGGTCTGATGGCGGAGTCGCTGAAGTACTGCTGGCACACGGAGCGAAAGTTGACGCCAAAGACCATGCCGGGTGGACTCCATTATTTTATGCAGCAGATATGAACAATACGGACTTGATAAAAATCCTGCTCGCACACAAAGCGGATCTCAGTGCTAAGGACATGCGTGGCAAGACGCCGATAGAAGTGGCGGTTTCAGCCGGCAATAGCCAAGCGGCGCATTTATTACGCACATATGGCGATCCAAAAAGTGCCCCGCCCCAAAGCCCCGAGGAACAAATGATTGAAGCGGTCGTTGCGGGCGAGTTGGGTGCGGTCAAGGCATCGCTTCAGGCGAATCCCAAGCTTATTTCCTGCAAAGATGAGACTGGCATGACTCTTCTACACTTGGCGGCGGATAACGGAAATTATGAGATCGCCGAATTTCTTTTATCCAGCAATGCCCCGGTCAATGCCAAAGGCAACGATGGCATGACGCCTTTGCATGTCGCAGTTTTCAAGGAACATCAAAATGTGGCGGAACTGTTGCTGGCGCACAAAGCGACCGTGAATGTGAAGTCCAGTGGTTGGAATAATGGTACACCTTTATTCATGGCGGTGGAAACAGGCAACCTGGGCATGGTTGAATTGTTACTGGCACACAACGCCGATATTGCTTTCAAGACGCCTTATGGTCAGACCACTTTGCATTTGGCGGCCGCAATGGGCAAGACGGAGATTGTCAGCCTGCTGATAGCGCATGGCGCCAAGCTCAATGCCAAGGACGGTCAAGGATTTACCCCATTGCATCTCGCCGAAGACAATGGGAATCCCGATACGGCCAATTGGCTGCGGGAGCACGGTGGCACTGACTAGCGTAATCACTCTTGCCTCAAGCCTGGGGCATGGCTTCTTATACCAAGTTTTGGAAATCATCGGTGGAAAGGTTTAGGCGAGGAAGGGCGCGTCACTCTGTTCCTGCAGCTGCCAGCCAACAAACGCTCACTGGTTCGCCATGATGGCCCACGTGGAGAGAAGCGCCCGACCGTTCTTGCCTTACCGGTTGTCACCGGAAAATAGCATGATCTATTCGCGCTCGCTTCGCCTGCTTGACCAGTCATTCTGCCCTGCTGACCACCGCCCACCTCAACAAAAAACCCCGATCCGTGGAGGACCGGGGTTGCTTCAAGAATCAGAACTCAGGCTTGCTTGCGGCGGGCGATCAGCAAGGAAGCGACGCCCAAACCGGCGAGCGCCAGCGTGGTGGGCTCGGGGGTGGGAGCCGGGGTGGCCCGGTAGGTCACATTATCAATACCGATATAGTCGCCGTTGCCACCTTCGGTGCCATTTTCCGAATACGTGACGTAGGAAATCAGCGCCGAGGATTCAGAAAAACCAATAAAACCACCGATACCATCACCGGATCCACTACCGGAACCAGTGACGACGTGAGTTCCCAGCAGGGTGCCGGATGTGTTATAAGCGTTGAAGGTCCAGTTGTCGTTTTGGAGGGCGTACAGAAACCCAATGGCAGATTGCGGCGAAGCAAACGTCAATTGAACCGTGGTGCTGGGGGCGATAGTGTCGTCACCTTGGTCGTTGGACAAGTACAAACCAGACAAGCCTTGAGTGCCAGCATAAGTGTCAGTAATGGTGACGTCGCTGTTGGCGCCATACATGTCAGTCGCATCGCCGAACGTCAGGGGCCCAGACACGGTGTCATAAATAATACCCGGTGTAACACTCTCAAACCCTTCAATCGTAGCCCCGGTCAGAGCGGGGCTGCTGGCACTGGTGATCCAAGACTGGGCTTGGGTGGAGGCTGCCGCCGCCAAAATGGAAAGGCACAAAGCTGATTGGGTTAGTCTTTTATTCATGGTTTATCTGATTCTTAGTGTTTTTTCTGATTTTTAAGCTGCTCGCAAAGTACTGAAATCATCAACTTCTGATTCGAGTTGCCGTTCGCCTATGGGCGTTAGCGGGGGGATGTTAATTTGTAGTATTTAAATGTCAACCTATTTTGCCAACAGCCGGCCCTATTTTGTTTGACCACAAAACCACCTGTCGCAGATTCACAATGGTTAACATAAATAAGCAGGTTGCGGGTAGCGGATAGGTTTATCCGCCCAAGGGTGGCGATGGCGGGGGGAAGTCGATACCCTAATAACAATTTACCAAAGAGAGAGAGGGCGGGAACCTAAGCGGGCACGACACTAGCCTTAATTCCACGACAGATCTTCCGGCAACTGGGCCAGCAAGCGGTTGCGCCAGCCACCTTTGCATTCCAGAACTTTTCGCCAGAGCTGTTCCGGGGGCGTTTCAAAGACCAAGTCAAGCGTGGCGGGGAAAGTGACCCAGGCTTTGGCGCGCATTTCATTCTCCAACTGACCGGGGCTCCAGCCGGCGTAGCCGGCGAACAGGCGCACCCGTTTGGCGACGGAGAAGGACTCGCCGATTTCGATGAGTTCATCGAGGGAGTGGCCGAGGGAGACGTTGGGCAGCACGGCGGCCTCGGGGATGAAGGTGTCCGTGTGGAGATAGCTCAATGCGCCGGGCTGCACGGGGCCGCCGAGGTAGAGGGGGGAGCTTTTCAGCACGTCCGGGAGGTCAGCGATAATCATTTCGCCGACGGTCTTGCCGACGGTGCGGTTGAGAACGAGGCCGAAGGCGCCTTCGGTGTCGTGCTTGCAGATGAGGACGACCGTGCGTTGAAAAAACGATCCACCCAGCTGCCCGCTATCGAGCAGCAACTGGCCTTTGAGACATTTTTTCTTTTCAGCCATTTCCTAAGTGTAATGTGCTACAACTTCGACCACCTTGCAAAAAAATTACGCCCGGCGGGACGGCAACGCAACCAATAAAAAACGCGGAGAATAAATTCTCCGCGTTCTGAATTTGTTTAACGCAATACCGGCTGAACCGGAAGTGCTTAGAGCGACTTGACCAGCTTCACGATGGCCGCTGCGTCAATGGCGAAGCTCGCCATGAGTTCGGCCGCGTGGCCGGAGCGGGGCAGGCCATTCACGGCCAGCTTGTGAACTTTCACGCCTTCGCTGCTCAGTTCGCCGGCGACGGCATCGCCCAAACCGCCTTCGGGATAATGATCTTCCACCGTGATGACCTGGTTGCCGGTCTTCTTGGCGGCGGCGAGAATCTCGGTCTTGCCGAGGGGCTTGATGCTGTACGCGTCAATGACGGTGATGCCAATGCCATCCGCCTTCAGGAGGTCGGCCGCCTTAAGGGCTTCATGCAGGGTCACACCGGCACCCACCACGGTGACCTTGTCACCGGCATTCTGGCGGAGCACTTTGGCGCCGCCGATCGGGAATTTCTCGTCGTTACCGTAGATGACCGGGGTCTTGGGGCGCGAGGTGCGCAGGAACTGGATACCCTTGGTCTTGGCCATTTCTTCGATCAACTTCTCGGTGCTCACGGCGTCGCTCGGATACAGCACCGCGCTGCCCTGGATGGCCCGGAACAGGGCGATATCTTCCAGCGCCATCTGGGAGGGACCGTCCTCGCCGATGCTGATGCCCACGTGCGAGCCGACCAGCTTCAGGTTCGCCGAGGAGATGCCGGCCACGCGGATTTGGTCAGCGGCGCGGCTGAAGAACGCGGCAAAGGTGGAGACAAACGGGCTATGGCCACGGGTGCCAAAGCCGACGCCGACGGCCACCAAGTTCTGTTCCGCAATGAAACATTCGGTGAAACGGTCGGGGAACTGCTTGTAGAACTTCTCGGCGTAGGTGGAGTTCTTGGTATCGCCGTCCATGGCGACAACGCGCAAATCGGCGCTGCCCACGCGGACCAGGGCGGTGCCGTAGGCTTCGCGGGTGGCGATGGCGTCACCCAGCTTGTAGCTGATGGCGGGATACAGCGCGGGAGCGGTGAGATTCGGGGCCGGGAGGGCGGTGGGCGCGGGGATCGTAACGGTGAGACCGGACTTGGCGGAAGGCGCGAGCTCGGCCACGGCCCGGCCAGCCTCTTCCTGGGTCAGGGGCTTGCCATGCCAGCCGTCCTTGTCCTGCAGAAAGGAGACACCGGCACCTTTGTAGGTTTTGGCGATGATCACGAGGGGCTTCTCATCCAGGCCGACGCCGCTGAGCACTTCGAGAATTTCTTCCATGTCGTGGCCGTCGTCGAGGGTCTCGACGCGCCAGCCGAAGGCTTTAAAACGGTCGGCATAGACGCTGATGTCATGGCCGAACATCGTGGCCTGGCTCTGGCCGAGGCGGTTGGCGTCCACAATGGCGATCAGGTTGCTCAGCTTGTAGAAGCTGGCGAGAGAAGCGGCTTCCCAGACGGCGCCTTCGGCGATTTCGCCGTCGCCGAGGAGCACGTAGGTATTATAATCGAGCTTGTCCTGGCGGGCGGCGAGAGCCATGCCCACGCCAACACCAAGGCCCTGACCCAGCGAACCGGTCGCCACATCGGCAAACGCGAGGCGCGGGGTGGGGTGACCTTCGAGGTCATTGCCAAACTGGCGGAGCTTTACGAGTTCCGTGACGGGGATAAAACCATTTTCGGCCCAGGCCGCGTACAGGAGCGGGGCGGCATGACCTTTGGACAGGATGAAACGGTCGTTGTTATAGTAGTGCGGGTTCTTCGCATCATACTTCATATGACCGAAAAACAGGGCCGCCACAACATCCGCCGCCGAGCAGCAGGAAGTCGGGTGTCCGCTGCCAGCCGCAGTGGTGGCTTCGATGGAATGGATGCGCAGTTGATTGGCAATCCCCTTCAGCAGTTCAATATCCGTTTCAATCATATTTGTTACTGGCGGAGTCTAAATGAAGAGGCGGGAAAGCCAAGGCTGAAATCTGGTCCGGCCGCGCCAATGGCTTGGTTTTCCGTGGTAAGGAGGCCAAATAGTGGCGGTTAAAATGGGAAACCGGGGAACCTTCAGCCGCCTGATGGCTGTTGAATTATTTCCAAATTGATCCGAAATCAGCCGGATCAACCCGGGTCCGGGTGTGGATTATTGAGCCGGAACGACGTGGCCGGTGATGTTGCAAGCTGGCGCCTCGGCCATCGAATTCAGGGAATAGGTGCCGCCATCGGGGCAGACGGGAAAGCTGCCGTCCTTGAAGTAGGGCAGCAAATCCTGCGCGGTCGGCACCGAATTGGGGTCTTTGTTCTTATCCAGCGCCCATTGCTGTTTGGCGCTGTCAATCAGACGCAAATTCGCGATGCAGGCGGCGGCATTGGCGGCCTCGGTGGCTTGGGCGGCCGCCTGCTGCTTCTCATCCTGGAGCTGCTGGAGGTGCTCTTGCTGTAACTGCAAGGCCGTGCGGGCGGTGTCCAGATGCTGCGAGCTCTGCTGGCTTTCCTTTTGCAGCTTGTCAACGGTGCCCTGCAGGGCGGCCAGCTTGTTGGCGAGAATTTCGTTCTGGTGCCGCAGCCGGTTGATTTCGGCGGCCTGGGCGCCGGGATTGGCGTTTTTGAGGTCATCCAGATCGGATTGGGCCTGGGTAAGCCGGGTCCGGGCTTCGTGCAGATCGGTCAGGGCGGCATCCCGCGCGCTGTTGGAGCGGAGCAGCAAAATCTCCGCCCCGAGCATCAGCACGAGGCACAACCACGGAAACCAGCGTTTAAGGTTCATGGGGAGAAAATATTCTTGTAGCCAGTGTTCCCGGTTTGGGCGGGTGGCGTCAAATAGAAACTGCGGGGTGTTCCCGTCCGGTCCTTCTGGATTCCGGGGCCGGCGGCGGAAAAATGATCGCCAGCCAGGTCGCCGGGCCACGCCGGCGGTTACCGGCCGCCGGACAAATTCACGTCAAGAAAAGTCCAGCATTTGACAGCGCGGGTTTGGTTTCAGTTTTGATTCACCCAAATAATATCGGTGATTCCAACACCGTATGAGCCAGCCAACGCGTTTCGATCTCACGCAGGCCGACATTCCGTCCGCCTGGTACAACCTCAATGCCGATTTCCCCGAGCCGCTCCCGCCGCCGCTGCATCCTGGCACCAAAGAGCCCATGCCGCCCGCCGCCCTGGAGGCGATTTTCCCGAAAAACCTGATTGAACAGGAAATCAGCGCGGAAAAATACATTGAGATTCCCGAACCGGTGCGCGACATCTACGCGCTCTGGCGGCCCACGCCGCTGCTCCGCGCCGTGCGCCTGGAGAAGGCGCTGAACACCCCGGCACACATTTATTACAAATACGAGGGCGCCAGCCCCGCCGGCAGCCACAAGGTGAATACCTCCGTGCCGCAGGCCTATTACAACAAACTCGCCGGCACCAAGCGCCTCGCCACCGAAACCGGCGCCGGCCAGTGGGGCTCCTCGCTGGCGTTTGCCTGCAGCCTCTTCGGGCTGGAATGTAATGTCTACATGGTGAAAGTGAGCTACGACCAAAAGCCCTACCGCCGGATGCTCATGCACACTTGGGGCGCCACGGTTCACGCCAGCCCCAGCAACCTCACCGAGTACGGCCGCAAGTTGCAGGCGCAGGATCCCCATCATCCCGGCAGCCTCGGCATCGCCATCAGCGAAGCCATCGAGGACACCGTTAAAACGCCGCACACCAAATATTCCCTCGGCAGCGTCCTGAATCACGTCTGCCATCACCAGACCGTGATCGGCGAGGAATCCATCCGCCAGATGGAGATGGCCGGCGAGGAACCGGATATGATCTTCGGCTGCTGCGGCGGTGGCAGCAATTTTGCCGGCCTCGTCTTCCCCTTCATCCGGGGCAAAATCAATAACGGCAAAAAATATCGCATCGTGGGCGTCGAACCTTCCGCCTGCCCCTCGCTCACGAAAGGCGAACTGCGCTACGATTTCGGCGACACGGCCATGACCACGCCGCTCATGAAAATGTACACGCTCGGCCACGATTTCATTCCGCCCAGCATCCATGCCGGCGGCCTGCGTTACCACGGCATGTCCCCCATGGTCAGCCACGCCCTCAAGCTCGGCCTCATCGAAGCCGAGGCCGTGCACCAGACCAGGGTGTTCGAGGCCGCAACGATGTTTGCCCGGAAAGAGGGCATTGTGCCCGCACCGGAATCCTCCCACGCCATCGCCGCCGTCATCGACGAAGCGGTCCGCTGCCGCGAGGCCGGCACCAAGAAAGTGCTGCTGTTCAACCTCTCCGGCCATGGGCTGCTTGACCTCAGCTCGTTTGAAAATTATCTGCACGGAAAAATCCAGGACGTCTGAACCCGTGCCAAAACCAAATGAAAACACTGACCAAAACTTCGCTCGTGGCGGCCACCACGCTGTGTGCGTTTGCCACCCAACTCCAAGCCCAGCTGCCTGTCGGCAGCCATTATCCCGTCGGGGCGGAAGGCATCAACGGCGCCTCCCTGCCGCCGCCCGGAGTATACCTGCGCGACTACAACTTCTTCTACACCGCCAGCAAGGTGGACGGCCTGCCCGTAAAAGCGAACCTCTTTGCCTATGTGCAGGCGCCCCGCCTCATCTGGATGACCAAGCAGGAAATCTTCGGCGCCAACTACGGCATGGATATCATCGTGCCCTTCGCCGACAAGGACGTTAACGCGGCCTTCGGCCATGACCACCAGTTCAATCTGGCCGACATTCAGTTGGAACCGCTGCTGCTCTCGTGGCACCTGAAACAATTCGATATTGCCGCCGGTTACGCTGTGTGGGCGCCCTCGGGGAATTTTAACACCAGCACGCCGTCGAAATATCTGAGCAGCCCCGGCAGCGGCTTCTGGTCGCACATGCTCACGCTCGGCACCGTGTGGCATCCCGATGAACAGAAGACGTGGTCGCTTTCGCTGCTCGGCCGCTATGAAATCTGCCAGGAACAGCAGGATACCCACATTACGCCCGGCAACATGGGCACCCTGGAATGGGGCATCAGCAAATCCGTGGCCCCCGGCGTGGATGTTGGTCTGGTCGGCTATTACCAGCAGCAAATCACCAAGGACAGCGGCACCGGCGCCTCCACCGAACTGTCCCACGTCGTGGGCGTGGGCCCGGAAATCAGCGTGTTCTGGCAAAAGCCCGCCCTCTTCACCTCGCTGCGCTATGTCTATGAAGCGGATGCCAAAGACCGCCCGCAGGGCCATACCATCACGCTCACGTTGACCAAGCCGTTTTAAGAAATCGGCCAACCAAATCTCTCCGGCGCAAAGGATGAATTTCCTTTGCGCTTTTTTTGGATATGGAAGCGGTTGGGCAAAACTGCCAGTCACCCTCGCGCTGGTTCACCACCTCAATAGTGCAGGCGGTTTGCCACCCATATCAGCAGAACCAACAGCAGCAGCATCAGGATGGCGAAAAACCAGGTGAAAAAGCGCAGTTGTTTTTGGTGATTGGAAAGTTTTCGTTTCATCCGTATAAAATGGTTTCAAAATATCTGGTTTCGCCTGCCGCGCCGTTCGGCTCTCAAAATCTGCTTCTTTGAATCAGGCCGCCGGCCCGCCGCCCCGCTGACGAATGACCTTGGGTGGCAGTTAACCACCCGGTTGAAACATTCTGCTCATTTTTAAGTAACAATTCCATGGCCTATGCAAACGATGCCAACTCGGCAATTCAGATCGCTGGATTATACGTTTCCGAATAAACTGATTCCAGCACAATTATTTAAGCACGAATGACATACAAACATATGGTTTACAATAGACCCATCCAACACTTCCTGCCAAAACGGAACCGCCACCCGTGCCCAACCCAAAGAAACCAGCGAAATCATGAGCCGGGATTCGCTATTTTGGTGGTAACCAGACCGCAATGGAAACCAACCTGCTAATACCATTGGCAGTTTGAAACTGCACTTATGGCGGACTGCCCAAGCTCCGGCGGAGCGCCATATTTGTAGAAATTCGTCTCCTAAAAATTACTAGCTCCAGCGGAGTGGAATATGGAAGAACTGCGTGATTTGCGCCAAAAAAACAAACATTCAAAACTCAAAACCCTTTGATCCCATCGACGAAAATCAAGATTGGTAGCGCGTAGGGGAGTCGAACCCCTCTTTCAGCCTTGAGAAGGCCACGTCCTAGCCGATAGACGAACACGCCACGGAGGCCATAATATGTCTGACTACCCGCCCGGTTGTCAACCGTCTCCCCCGTTGGGTCAGGTCACATCCTCGCCCAGTTCCACGTTCCAGTAGGCGAGATCCACAAAATGTTTCCAGCTGTCATGCCGGTGCAGCGTGAAATTGATCTGCACAAACGGACGCCACTTCGGCCGCTTCGGCTTGCGCACCAGATTCATGGCCGCCTCGGACGGTGTGCGGTTGGACTTCCGCGTGTTGCACGGAATGCACGAGCACACGATGTTTTCCCACGTCGTCGGGCCGCCGCGATCGCGGGGCACCACGTGGTCGAGGTTCAGATCTTTTCGTTCAAAAACCTTGCCGCAGTACTGGCAGGTATTCCGGTCCCGCTCAAAAATATTATGCCGGGTGAACTTCACTTCCTTCTTCGGCATCCGGTCGTACATGAAGAGCAGAATGATGCGGGGGACGCGAATGCGGAAGGAGATGCCGTAAACGGATTCATCGGCCGGGGCGCTGGCGGAAACCGTGCGCCACTCCTGAAAATTAAATGTGCGAAAAGCCCCGTCATTATCGGCCATCACCACCTGGGCCTGCCCCTGAAAGAGAAGCGTGAGCGCACGGCGGGCGGTGCAGACATTGACTGCCTGCCAGAGCCGGTTCAACACTAACACGTGCTGGTTAAGCGCGGATTTCATGGCACAACCTTCCCGCAAACCTATCAAGCCCGCCACCGCAGGTCAACCCCCGCGCGTGTCACAATCAGGCTACGCCCGGCCGGGGGGCGGGCTGGGCCCATATGAAATTTCCAATTTCCCATTTCAAATCACCCTCCGCGCCATTGGCAATTTGCCCGAAACCGGTTAGACTGACGCCATGAAACGAATTTTGCCCATCCTGCTCACGGCCGCCTGCGCGGTGTCCGCCTCGGCCAAAATTGTGACCAAAACCGTCACTTACCAGCAGGGCGATACGCCCCTCGAAGGCTATGTTGCCTACGATGACGCCGTGGCCGGCGCCCGTCCCGGCGTGCTCATTGTCCACCAATGGCTCGGCCTGACCGACTACGAAAAACATCGCGCCGAAATGCTCGCACAGCTCGGTTACGTCGCCTTCTGCGCCGATATCTACGGCCAGGGCGTCCGCCCGCAAAACACCCAGGAAGCCGGCGTGCAGGCCACCAAATATAAAACCGACCGCCCGTTGCTCCGCGCCCGCGTCAACGCCGGGTTGACCGAACTCAAAAAGAACGAGCTTGTGGACCCCAAACGCATCGCCGCCATCGGCTATTGTTTCGGGGGCACCACCGTTATTGAACTCGCCCGCAGCGGCGCCGAAGTGAACGGCATTGTCAGCTTCCACGGCGGCCTGGATTCCCCGACTCCTGCCGACGGCCATAACATCAAATGCAAAGTGCTCGTCTGCCACGGCGCCGATGATCCGTTTGAAAAGCCCGCCGATCTCACCGCCTTTGAAAGCGAAATGCGTGATGCCGGCGTGGACTGGCGCCTCATCATGTATGGCGGTGCCGTCCACAGCTTCACCCAGCCCAACGTCGGCGAAGCCATCCCCGGCGCGAAGTACAATGCCCGCGCCGACCAGCGTTCCTGGGCGGACATGAAGTCCTTCTTCGGCGAAATCTTTAACTGACGGCCGGCCGGCTTAACCGTGGTGCCCGGTGATATTTTCACCCGGCACTTCATTACCCAAACCAAAAAACCATGCGCATCACCGGTGGCCAGGCCGCCCGGCGGATTCTGAAAGTCCCCAAGGGACTCGACGTCCGCCCCACGCCCGATCTCGTCAAACAAGCCGTGTTCAATTCCCTCGGTGCCCGGGTGGAAGGCGCCCGCGTATTGGAACTCTTTGCCGGCTCCGGCGCGCTCAGCCTCGAATGTCTCAGCCGCGGTGCCGACGCTGTGATGTGCGTGGAGAAATCCTATCGTCACGCCGAATTCATCCGCAGCAACGCCGAGGCCGCCGGCTATGGCGCCCTGCTGGAAGTGCGCACGCAGGACGTCTTTCCCGTGATGGGTCATCTCGCCGAAACCGGCCGCCAGTTTGATCTCATCCTGGCTGATCCGCCCTATGGCGAGAAAAACGTGAATCGCCGTTCCACCTCCTTTGCCCAGCAGTTGCTGGATGACAAGCACCTTCCCAAGCTGCTCGCTCCCGGCGGCCGCTTTGTGCTCGGCCATACCAAACGTGACACCCTCGATCTCGTCGCCCCCTGGGTCGAGGCCAAGATGCTCAAACATGGCGACACCCTCATGCGCTTTCTGGAGATTGGCTGACTATGCGCTGGCGCTTTGAATGGGTGTATCGTCTCGCCCTGATCGCCCTGCTGGCTACCGCCGGCTGGGCCGTCTGGGCTGAAGTGTCGGGCAAAACGAATGCTCCCGCCACCGGCATGGCCGCCCCGCTTGTTCCTGAC
This sequence comes from uncultured Verrucomicrobia subdivision 3 bacterium, assembly GCA_903820285.1. GTDB lineage: Bacteria > Verrucomicrobiota > Verrucomicrobiia > Limisphaerales > UBA11358 > UBA11358. Next base: position 18,598 of record CAIJGS010000369.1, read on the forward strand.
AATTCCACCAACGGACTCGAATTGCACACCCTGACCTTCAATCTGGATCATATCGACTTCCTCCGGGAACACGATGTCCTCGGCCAGCCGCTGTGGAAATATCTCGCCTCCCTCATCTACATCCTGCTCGCGTTTTACACCGCCAAGCTGCTGGATTACATCGTCAACGTCTGGCTGAAACGCTGGGCCGCCCGCACCGACACCAAGTACGACGACCTTCTCTTGGAATTGCTGCACGGCCCGGTCAAAGTCGTCACTCTCGTCATCTTTTTGCAGGTCGGTCTCGGCATTTTTGAATGGCCCGAACGCGCCCAGCTTTATCTGTCCCGCGGCTTTATTGTCATTGTCGCCTGCTCCGTCACCTATGTGACCCTCAAGCTGCTGGATCTGCTGCTCAGCGTCTGGCGGGAGCGGATCGTTTCCACCCAGGACCGGGTGTTTGCCGAACAGCTTTTTCCCCTGCTGCGCAAGGTCGCCAAGGCGGCCATCATCATCGCCGCCGCCCTGATCACCGCCGAAAATCTCCAGATCGAGATAAAATCCCTGCTCGCCGGCCTCTCCATCGGCGGCCTCGCCCTCGGCCTCGCCGCGCAGGACACCGTGGCCAACCTCTTCGGTGCCGTCGCCATTTTCCTCGACCGCCCCTTTTACCTCGGCGACCGCATCAAAGTTGAGGGCGTGGACGGCACCGTCGAAGGCATCGGCCTGCGCAGCACCCGCATTCGCAATCTGGACGGCCATCACGTCACCGTGCCCAACAAGCTGATGGGAAATGCCATTATCACCAACGTCACGCGCCGCCCCAGCATCAAGACCGAGATCAACCTGGGTCTCACCTACGACACCCCGTCCGAAAAAGTGAAGCGCGCCACCGTTCTGTTGGAAGAAATCTTCCGGGCCAATCCCCGCACGCAGGACCTCATCATCAGCTTCAACAAATTCGGTGATTCCGCCCTTAACATCCTCATCGTCCACGTCTGGTCCGGCACCGATTCCAAGGCCCACTTTGCCGACCTGCAGGAGCTGAATCTCCAGATCAAACAGCGGTTCGATGCGGAGAAGATTGAGATGGCCTTCCCCACCCAGACCGTGCTGCTCAAGTCGGAAGCAAAGTGATTTGCCTTGCCGGGGCGATTCCGGCTAAATAAGACGATGGACAACCTGACCAACCTGATCTGGCACGACGGCAAATTTCTGGGCGTGACCTGGAACGTTTGGAAAGCGGTCGGCTGGTTTGGCAACGCCGTTTTCTTCTCCCGCTTCATTGTCCAATGGTACGCCACAGAAAAGCGGAAACAGGTGGTCGTGCCCCAGATGTTCTGGTGGCTGAGCCTTACCGGCTCCGTGACGCTGCTGGCTTACGGTTTGTTTTACCTCAAGGATTCCGTGGTCATCTTCGCCTACGCTTTCACTTGGATTCCTTATATCCGCAACATCATCATCCATCGCCGCCATAAGGCCGCCCATCTCGACTGCGCGTCCTGCGGCAAAAAAGTACCGCCGCAGTCGAACTACTGTCCGAACTGCGGCGGCAAAGTGACGGTCTGAAGCTTACTTCTTAATGGCCGGGGCACCGGTGGGACTCAACACACCGTTGTGCTCGAGCAGCGGCACGATGTCCTTGTGCGTCTGGGAATACTGCACCAGCGAGGTGATCAAACGCTGGATGCCCTGCTGATTCTTGCCGTAGACATCAAGCACCTGCCGGGCCTGCGGGGCGACCGCTTCATAATCCTTGTTCAGATTCGCCGCCTGGCGGTAAAAGAAAACTCCCAACGTGCCGCTCACAAAAATGAGGGCTATCAGCAGGATGGTCACCTGGCGTTCCAGGGAAGTGACGCGGCTCGAAAGATCGCCGTCGGACGGCGTGGTAAAAGTGGTTTCGCTCATGAGATTATTGTTTGGCGGAATAGGGTTGCAGCAGGCGGGTCAGTTCCGGATTGGGCGTGTGCTGGTTATACGCGTTCAGTTCGTTCAGCAGCGTTTGCGTTTTCATCAGCAACGACTGCGCCTGGCCAGCCGCCTGATTGAGCGTGCGGACCTTGGCCGTCCGCGACAGCGTCAGATACCCGCAGCTGACCGCCAGCAGGACGAATACCGCCAGCACGATATTCAAAACCGTGTTTAATGAATCGGATTTCATAATCGGAAAAATTCTAGCGGTTTAACCGCCCGTGTCCATGCTTTTTGCTCGGCCCGGCGTTTCGGCCGGCCCCCGCTGCAAGGTAATTCGGCGGCACCGGGTTATGACTTGAGCAGCTCCCGCCGCGCCGCCGCGAGCTGCTTCAATTGTTCCGGCGCAACCACCGGCGGCTGCAAGCCGAGCACATCAATCGCCTGCGAAACGATAGCCGAAACCGCCGCCCGGGCGATCCACTTGTCATCCGCCGGAATTACAAACCATGGCGCCCATTCCGTGCTCGTGGCATTGATCGCCTCCTGGTAGGCCTGCTGATAATCGTCCCAGAAACGGCGCTCCGTCAGATCGGCGGCGCTGAACTTCCAGTTCTTTTCCGGCTGCTCCAGCCGTTCCAGAAACCGCCGCTTCTGCTCCTTCTTGGACAGATTCAGAAAAAATTTCAACACTAGCGTGCCGTTGGCCGTCAGATGCTTTTCCAAATGGTTGATGTCCTCGTACCGCTGCCGCCAGAAGGCCTTGTCCCGTTTCCCGGGCGGCAGCTTCTGGCGCGCCAGAATTTCCGGATGCACCTTCACCACCAGCACCTCCTCATAATAGCTGCGGTTGAAAATGCCAATGCGCCCGCGCTCTGGCAGGCACCGCGCACAGCGCCACAGAAACGTGTGCTGCAATTCCTCGTCCGACGGCTTCTTGAAGCTGTACACCTGACAGCCCTGCGGATTCAGGCCGGACATCACATGCTTGATCATCCCGTCCTTGCCCGCCGCATCCATCGCCTGAAACACAATCAGCACCGACCGCGTCGCATTCGCATACAGCAATTCCTGGGCATGTGTAAGTTTGTCCAGATTCGCCTGCACATCCGCGCGGGCATCGTCCGTGAGCTTCTCCCCTTTCAAATGCTTGAGCCCCTGGTGGTGCCCGAGATCCGTCGGAAAATCCCGCAAACGGAATTTTTTGCCGGGTTTGATGCGGAACAGTTTGGTGATCTTGGCTCGTTTCATAAGTTTTGCATCGGGAGATTTTTCCCAGCTTACTCCTCTCCCCTGTTTTGGCAATCCCCGTAAAGCCTGATTGCCAGCGACTACTTGATCACCCAGGGCTTGAACCGGTTTCTCAGCCGCCGCCAGAATTGCTGCCGCTCATCCAGCGGCCCGCCATCCTTGGGCAACTCCGGCAGTTCGGGTTTCGGCTTGAACGGACCTTTGGCCTTTGCCTCGTCAATGCACGCCGAGCAATGATATATCCGCACCCCGTCCAGCGTCGAAACCGTCGGCCAGCCCTTGTGCTTTTTGTTAAGATAGGCGCGGTAATTGTAATGCCCCGGCAAAATGCGCAGCCGCTCGTGATGCCGCGCATGAATCACTTCGTTGATGCAATGCTGGTCATCTGCAATCGTCCGGAAATGCGCGCGCCCGCGCGCCAGAATCTCCGACCGGATGTCACGGCTGCGCGGCACATTCCACAGAAACACCCCGCCGTTCAGAAAATTGGGTGTGTAGCCCAGCCCCATCAGATAGCGGCTGCCCTGATGCTCCACGCACGCCGCCACGTCCGCATTGCCCAGCAATTGTTCAAATGGCGGCAGCGGCTGGAGACACAGCACATCAAAGCAATCCACCGTCAGCGCATAATCCACGCCCAGCGAATCCAGCACCTCCATCCGGCGAAAATAGATTTCCCGCAACGGATGCGAAAAATCCGGCACGGAGGGGAGCAGATGATATTGAATGCCATCAATGCGCCGCTGGGGCAGCTGGTTGCCGACAATGAATGCATGCAGCTCCACCCCCTTGCATTGGGCGAAGCTGGAAAAAGTATAATCCAGATTTTCCGTGGCCCGGCCCATGGCCAGGGTCACAACCGCAGATCGGGGGGCTTGGCTCATAATAGGATCAACCTGCCAGTAGGGCGGACCTCAGTCCCATTTCTTGACCGGCTTGAATTTCACCCGGTTGCGCAGCGAATTGCCGTGCCAGATCTGCCAGCCAATTTTCAACACGTTCTGCAACCGCGCCACCCCCGGCAACAGTTTGGCCAGCTTCGGCCGCGACGGCGCATAGGGATTTTTATCCTCCGGCGACTGCTCCTCCCAGCGGGGCACATAATCGCTCTGCTGCGGCGTCTTCGTGAACATCGGAATGATTTTCGTGCGCCGCGCCTGCACCATGATCTGCAACGGCACCGAGTTGAACAGTTCCACCCGCGACCGGATCACCCTGGGATTGGAAACTTCGTACCACTGGTTGTACGGCCCCACCACGTGCAGGATCATCCGTTCCACTTCAAAGCCATTGTCCTCGGACAGCACATTGTAAAACAGTTCCGGGCTGAACTGGTAAAAACCGTGGCCGCACCAGTTGTTCGCACAGGTATGCGTGATGAACCGGCCGCCTTCGCGCACCATTTCCATGCAGTTGCGCAGCGCCACCGGAAAATTAAAAACATGCTCCAGCGTCCCGCCGTCATACACCGTATCGAACCGCTGCTTCAATTCATCCCGCACCGGCTGGTTCAAATCATGGATGAATTCCGCCCCTTCAAAATTGGAAACGTCCAGCGCCGCCACACTGCGGGCGCCGAGGCTCTTGAACACCGGTTCGGCAAAACCCGAGTCCGGCGCGTTCGGCGCAAACGCCGCGTCCGGCAGCCCGGCGCGCGTCATCACCTGCCGCATCTTCGCGGGATACACATTCAAATCCAGCCGGCCGATCGTCAGCGTGTCACCCAGGGAAAGCCCCCGTTTCTTCGCCGCAACCAGGAACAAAACATCGTTAATATCAAGACCCATGCGTCCGGCGAGGATAAAGAAACCCAAACCGGGCAGCAACATAGATTGAACATTCGCCCCGGAATCATTATCATAACCCTGATACTTGAATGCCAACACACGCCGTTAATAACCGACTTTGAACCACGCTGAATGAAAATCACCTCTCAGGCTTCCCCCACCAAAGGCCGCGGACTCTGGCCGGTCTGCATTCTGGCGCTCGTGCTGGTTTTGATCTTCTGGCGCAGTTTCACCTCCGGTTACGTTCATTTTTCCAATGACGGCCCCCTCGGTCAGCAGATGGCCGGCTGGTTGCAGCTCCCCGGGGCTTTCACCGGCGGCTGGGTGGACCTGAATGACATCGGCAGCAACGCCGGCACCTTCCCCCTCGATTTGAACGCCTTGATCCGCTGGAGTTTGGGCCCCGTCGGCTATGCCAAATTTCTGGCCCCCACCGCCTTGTTCATCCTCGGCTTGGGCGCCTGGACCTTCTTCCGTCAGCTCAAACTCACGCCGCTGGCCGCCGTGCTCGGCGCCCTGGCCGCCATGCTGAACTCGGTATTCCTCTCCAGCGCCTGTTGGGGCGTGGCCTCCCAGCAGATCGGCATCGGCATGGATTTCTTTGCCCTCGCCCTGATCATGTCCAGTGATGCCCGCACACCCGGCCCGCTCCGCTGGGCCCGCTGGGCGCTTGCCGGTCTCTGTGTCGGCGTCAACGTGATGGAAGCCTCCGACATCGGTGCCATTTTCAGTCTCTTCATCGCCGCCTTTGTCTTCATCAAGTCCCTCGCGGATGGCGAAGGCTCCATGGGCGTCAAAATCGGTCGCGGCATCGCCCGGGTCGCCGTCGTGGCCATCTTTGCTGCCTTCATCGCTGCGCAAACGATCGTCTCGCTCGTCTCCACCCAAATCCAGGGTGTGGCCGGCATGGAAGCCAATAAGGAAAGCGATGCCGCCCATTGGGATTGGGCCACACAATGGAGCCTACCCAAGGCCGAAACCATCGGCCTGTTCGTTCCCGGCGTGTTTGGCTACAAAATGGACACGCCCAATAACATGCCCGAAATCTGGCAGGACTCTTACCGGGGTGGCCAGTATTGGGGCGGCATGGGCCGTTCCCCGGAAATTGATCGGTTCTTCGACAGCGGCAAGGATGGTCCCGCCCCCTCTGGCCCGAACCTCATCATGCGCTTCACCGGTGGCCAGAATTATGCCGGCATCACCGTGGCCTTGCTCGCTGCCTGGGCCATCGCACAGTCTTTCCGGCGCAAAGATCAAAGTGGCTTCACTCCCTCCCAGCAGAAATATATCTGGTTCTGGGCCCTCGTCCTGGCTGGTTCCGTGGTGCTGGCCTGGGGCCGGTTCGATCCCTTTGGCTTGTACGCCCATACCATTTATAAACTCCCGTTCTTTTCCAGCATCCGTAACCCGGCCAAATTTGTGCTCATTTTTTCATGGGCCATCAGCATCCTCTGCGCCTATGGCGTGCATGACCTGAGCCGCCGTTACCTGAATCCCGCTGCTCCCATCGGCGACCTCTCTGCCTGGTGGTCCCGTGTTGCCGGCTTTGACCGCAAATGGACCCTTGCAACTCTCGGTGTGGTCGGTGCCAGCCTGCTGGGCTGGATGATTTACTCCTCGGAAAAGCCCGCCTTGATCACCTATCTGAACAAGGTCGGATATGGGGACCAGGAAACCGCCCAGCAAATTGCGGACTTCAGCGTTTCCCAAGTGGCCTGGTTTGCCGGCATTCTCATCGCCATCGTCGGCCTGGTCATTCTGATCATCGCCGGGGTGTTCGCCGGTCAGCGGTCCAAACTGGCCGGGTATTTGCTTGGCGGCGTGCTCGTGTTTGACCTGTGTCGCGCCGACCTCCCCTTTGCTGTCTATTGGGATTATGTCCAGAAATACGAAGTCGGCACCCTGAACCCCGTCGTCAAATTCCTGACCCAGCAACCGTACGAACACCGCGTCATTTCCCTGCCCGGCCAACCGTTCCAGCCCGCCCAAGGCATGGAAACGTTTTCCGGCGTTTACGGCATTGAATGGCTCCAGCAATTGTTCCCCTACTACAACATCCAGTCCCTGGACGTGGTCCAACGGCCGCGTATCAGCTCCGATATCGCCGCCTACGAAACCGCCCTGGCACCGCGCTCATATCAAACGCTCTACACGCTGGCGCGGATGTGGCAGCTCACCAATACCCGCTATCTGCTGGGGGCCACCGCCTGCAGCCTCCCCATGGGCACCGTGGATACGCTCTCTTTCCTCAATGACGGTTTCGATCCCGCCCTGCACCGATTCAAGATCGCCCAACGCTTTGAAATAGAACCCAAGCCCGGCATCACCCAGCCGCGCCAATACTCGGACCTCACCGCCACCCCCAAGGACGACGGCCGCTATGCCGTGTATGAATTCACCGGTGCGTTGCCCCGCGTGAAACTCTATTCCAACTGGGTGGTTAATACCAATGACCAGACCACCCTGACCACTCTGGCCAGCACCAACTTTGATCCCACCGCCACGCTCCTGGTGTCCTCACCCGTCCCCGTCGCCTCGCCTGGCTCGACTAACGCCGGCACAGTGGATTTTGAAAGCTATGCCCCGAAGCATATTGTCTTCAAAGCCCAGGCCGCGTCACCCGCCGTGCTGTTGCTCAATGACAAATATGATGAGCAATGGTCTGTCACCGTGGATGGCCAGCCCGCCAAGTTGCTGCGCTGCAATTTCATCATGCGCGGCGTTTACCTGCCCCCCGGCCAACACACGGTGGAATTCAGTTTCTCCATCCCCCATCAGCCGATGTACTTCACCCTGGCGGCCATAGTGATCGGCCTCGGTCTGTGCGGATTCGTGTTCGTCGCCTCCCGCCGGCAGGAAGACTGATTTAGCTGGTTAAAATACAAACCCCGGAACCGGCGCACGCCGCGTTCCGGGGTTTTGCTTTTTATCCGGCGCTCAGGCCGGATTCTTCAGCTTGCGCTCGAGAATTTCCCCCACCACGGCCGGGTTCGCCTTGCCCTTGGAAAGCTTCATCACCTGGCCCTTGAGCGAATTCAGCGCCGCCACCTTGCCCGCCCGGTAATCCGCCACCGGATTCGGATTGGCCGCAATCGCCTCGTCGCACAGCGCTTCAATCGCGCCCGTGTCACTGACCTGCGCCAGACCTTTTTCCTGCACAATCACGGCGGGAGCCTTGCCCGATTCAAACATTTCGGCAAACACCTGCTGTGCGGCCGAACTGCTGATGGTCTTGCCTTCCACCAGGGCCACCAGCTCCAGCAGTGCGGCCGGCGGAAATTTCAAATCCGCAAACGACAGCAGCTTCACATCCGCCGCTTCCACGCCCATGGCTTCCTGCTCGGCCTGCTCTTTCGCATTGGCCTCTGCGAGCTTGGACTGGAGATTGTTGATGATCCAGTTGGCCACGGCTTTCGGCGTCTTTGCCTGCCGCGCGATACCCTCAAAATAAGCGCCCAGCGCCGGGTTGCTCTTGAATACTTCCGCATCGCCCGCCGGCAACGTGTAATCCTG
>CAIJGS010000370.1 GCA_903820285.1 uncultured Verrucomicrobia subdivision 3 bacterium
ATCATTGATTAACCGTTGGCAAATGCGCGCGCGGTTTGTAGTATCTCGGGATAGTTCATGCGACAATTTTGGAACATAACGGCCAATGCGTTCATGGAACTGGTCCGGCAGCCGATTTTTTTGCTGCTGATGACCGGGTCCGTGCTGTTTGAGGTATTCCTCGCGGTGCCCTATTATTTTGCGTTTGGGGACGAAATCAAGCTGGTGAAGACGAGCGCGCTGGCGGTGATGCTGCTGACGGGGTTGTTCGGGGCGGTGTTGAGCGCGTCGGCGTCGCTGGCGCGGGAGATTCGCACGGGCACGGCGCTAGTGGTGTTGTCCAAGCCGGTGGGGCGGGTGCAGTTTTTGCTGGCGAAATTTGCGGGTCTGGCGGGGGCGCTGGCGTTGCTGGCATACGTGAAACTGGTGGGGGTGATTCTATCCGGCTGGATGGCGTTTGATGCGTATGGCAAGACAGACATGACCGCCATCGGCATTTTTCTGGCGGCAGTGATTCTTGCCTATTTGCTGGCGGGTTTCAGCAATTTTTTCCTGCGGCGTCCTTTTGTGAGCGACGCGGTTTTTGCGCTGGTGGTGACCACGACGCTGGCGACTTTTGTGATTTTGCAGTTTACGCAACAGATGCAGAGCCTGGGCACCCAGGCATCGGTGGACTGGAGTCTGGTGCCGGCGGGCATTTTGATTTTATTTGCGCTGTGGATGCTGGCGGCGGTGGCGCTGGCGTGTTCCACACGGTTTGACACGATTCCGACGCTGGCGATCTGTTCGGGTATCTTCCTGGTGGGGTTAATGTCTGATTATTTCTTCGGCCGGCCGGCGGGGGAAGGCAAATGGTGGGCTTCCATACTTTACAGCGTCGTTCCAAACTGGCAGATTTTCTGGCTTGCCGATGCCCTTGAAGCGGGTAAAAACACGTTTCAGTGGGCGTATGTGGGCAAGGCCTTTGCGTATGTGGTCTGTTACGCGGGGGCGGCACTTGCCGCCGGGGCGGCGATGTTTGAAGACCGGGAATTGAACTGAACCGCAGCGCCTATGCAAAATAAAAGCTTACATCACGCCGCGGGTGTCGCCCAAAGCGACGACGGGCGGATTTGCGATGGACGGTTTTTGGCGGTATAATCCTTAAATATAGATTTTTGTGGAACGTAACATCCAAAAGAACGGGTTGGTGAATTTCGCGGCGGCGCTGGCGATTTTCCTGGCAGGCTTTGGCGTGACGGTTTTCGCCGGCACGCTGGCGGGGCAGGTGGCGTCGGTCTTTTTGGGCCTGGCGGTGCTGGTGACGTTTGCGAGCTGGTTCCAGATGCGCCTGGAGGAAAACGAACGTTCCGAAAAGCTGGAATTGGAGGAATTGGCTCGCAGCCGGGGAGCTTCGCTGTTTGAGATCAAGGATTCGGGCAGTTTTCCGGCCCAGAATGCGCGCCGGCAGTTTGAGAAATATTTTGTGCCGGGTATTGCCATTTTGCTGCTGCTGCTGGAAGCCGGTGGCGGCTGGTTGCTCTGGCGCTGGACGGGAATGGCCACGGGGGGAATCAGGCCGGTGAACGCGGCGGCGGGACTCTCGCTGTTTGCCATTTTTGCCTTGCTGTTGTTTATGTTGGGCCGGTTTTCGGTGACGATTGCGCGGCTGGAAAATCACCGGTTGTTACAGCCGGGCGCGGGTTTTCTACTGGCGGGCGCTTATGTTTGCGGTTTGGTGGCGATTGGCATTGCCGGCGTGGAGGCGAAGATGCCCCAGGCCGATTTTTACATGGCGCGCGCCTTGTGTGTGTTGTTGGGCCTGATGGCGGTGGAAAATCTGCTGACCCTGCTGCTGGAAATCTATCGTCCGCGCGTGAAGGGTAAAATCACCCGTCCGCTCTATGACAGCCGGGTGGTGGGGATTCTGGCCCAGCCGGAGAGCCTGTTTACCACGGCGGCACAGACATTGGATTATCAATTTGGCTTCAAGGTTTCCGAAACCTGGTTTTTCCAGGCGTTGCAAAAGAATCTGCCGGTGTTGCTGGGGCTGCAATTGGGCGTGCTGATTTTATCCACCACGGTCGTTTTCATCGGCGTGGGGGAACAGGCGGTTCTGGAACATTTTGGCAAACCGGCGGCGGCGCCGCTGGATCCGGGGATGCATTTCAAATGGCCCTGGCCGATGGACCAGATTAACCGGTACCGTACCGAGCAGATTCAGTCGCTCTATGTCGGCTTCACGCCTGATATCAGCAAGGATGCCGCGCGGACGGTTCTGTGGACGGTGACGCATGACAAGGAATTGAATTTTCTGGTCGGCAACAGTGCCCAATCTTCGGCCGGTACGGACGATACAGACACGAACAATCCCTCCAAATTGCGCGCGGTAGGGCTGATTTCGATCAGCATTCCGGTGCAATTCCAGGTGACCAACATCATGGACTGGGTTTATAGAAACACCGATCCACAAGGGTTGCTACAGGCGCTGGCCAATCGCGAAGTGACGCATTATCTGGCGGGTGTGGATTTGAATGAAGTGCTATCCCATGGACGCGCATTGGCGGCCGATACAGTGCAGAGCCGGCTCCAGGCGGCGGCCAATGAACGTGGCTTGGGCGTGAAGATTGTTTTTGTCGGATTACAGGACATACATCCGCCTACGGCCAGCGAAGTGGCGGCGACGTATGAAAAAGTGGTGGGCGCGGAAGAATCGCGGCAGTCTTCCAACCTGGTGGCGCAGGCCGATGCGATCCGCACGAACGCGCTGGCGGATGCCCGGGCGTTTGTAACCACGAACGCCGCCGAGGCGAATCGCGTGCGGGTGGAATTGTCCGCGCTGGCGCGGTCCGGCCTCTTTACGAACCAGATTCCGGCTTATGAGGCGGCCCCGGCGGTGTACCGTCAGCGGCTGTATCTGCAAAGTTTTGCGGACGCCACGAAGGGGGCGCGCAAATACGTCCTGCTCGTGACCAACACGCATGATGTGGTGATTTTTGACCTGGAAGACAAGATCCGGGATGACTTGCTGAATTTGAACGTGACTAACAATACGCCATGAAAAAGAACCTTGCGACCATCATCATAGCCGCCGTGCTGGTGGTGATTTTTATGCTGCTGCTGTTCACCTTCCAGGTGCGGCAGTCGGAGGTGGCCCTCGTGACCACCTTCAACAAGCCGACCGGTGAATACACCAACGCGAACATTTACTTCAAATGGCCGTGGCCGGTGCAGCAGGTTTATAAATTTGACCAGCGCATCCAGACCTTTGAGGACAAGTTCAGCGAACATCCCACGGCGGACAGCGCGCTGCTGGTGTCGAGCGTTTACGTCGGCTGGCGGATTTCCGATGCGAAGGTGTTCTTCCCGAAGTTTCCGGGCGGTTCGGCGGAGGCGGCCAGGCGGCAGTTGGAGGAAATCGTCCGCAGTTCCAAGGCGGCGGTGATCGGCCAGCACAATCTTTCGGACTTTGTGAATGCGAATCCGCAGGATTTAAAGTTTGAAAAGATTGAGGCGGAGATTGAATCTGCGGTACAGACGAAATTGGCGACGAACAATTACGGAGTGAGCGTCGAGTTCCTTGGTTTCAGCAAGCTGGGTCTGCCGGACAATGTGACGACGGCGGTGTTCGACCGCATGAAGTCCGAGCGTAACAAGTACATCACCGAGGCGCAATACAAGGGCGAAGCCGAGGCCACGAAGATCAAGTCAGAAGCCGAGCGCGAAGCTTCCGACACGATCAACAATGCGACGGCGGTGGCGACGCGGATTGAAGGCGAAGGCGAAGCTGAGGCGGTGAAGGCCTTGAAAGTGTTCCAGGAAAATCCGGAACTGGCGGTATTCCAGCTGCGTCTGGCGGCGCTGAAGCAGTCGCTGAACCAGAAGTCCACGTTGATCTTTGATGAGCGCACCCCGCCATTTGACCTTTTCCGCAATCTGCCGGCCGCCCCGGCGAATCCGTGATGTGACATGAGCACCGAGCACGAACATCATCATCCGCCGCAGACGCCGGAAACCCGGGATGCCGGGTCGCAGGCGCTGGCCGAGGCGTTGCACAGCAGCTTTATCATCGTTAAAATCGCGATGTTTGCACTGGTGGTGCTAATTTTTGCCGCCGGATTTTTCACGGTGGGACCGCAGGAGCGGGCGGTGGTGCTGCGCTTTGGCAAGCCGATGGGTGAGGGGCAGAAAATGCTGCTGACCGCGGGGCTGCACTGGTCGCTGCCGTATCCGATTGACGACGTGGTACGCATTCCGGTCACGGAACTGCAACATGTGATCTCCACGGCCGGCTGGTATTTTACCACGCCGGAAATGGAAGCGTCCGGTTTCGAGCCGCCGCCCTCGGCCTCGCTGAATCCGGCGATTGACGGCTATGTCATCACGGCGGATCGCAACATCATCCATGTGCGGGTGACGGTGCCATATCATATTGAAGACCCGCTGCGGGCGATCTTCAATTTTGCCAGCGGCACGAACCAGGAGTATAATCTGAATGGCGTTTCCAACGCGGTGCTGAATGTGGCGAACAACGCCATTATTGCGACGGCGGCACGTTTTAATGTGGATGACATCCTCATCCGCAACCGGGCGTCTTTTTCGCACGCGGTGGACCAGTACATCCGCGCGATGGTGGACCGGGAGAATCTGGGGGTGGCCCTGGACAACGAATGCACGGTTGAGCCGATTGCGCCGCGCCAATTGAAGGATGTTTTTGCGGCGGTATCCACGGCGTTGCAGAATCATGACAAGCTGATCAATGTGGCCCTGAGCGAAACCAACCGCATTCTGAGTGAGGCGGCCGGTCGGGCGGCTTCGATCACCAATGTGGCGGAATCCGCCCGCAACCGGTATGTGGCGGATATGCGGTCGCAAGCCGAGGCCTTCCAAAAGCTGCTGGATTCGCCGGCGTACAAGAGCAATCCGCGGTTGTTTGAGGAAATGAAGCTGGCCGAGGCCATGGCCCAGGTTTTGACGAATGTGGAAGACAAGATTTTTCTGCCGCAGCGCGCGGATGGCCAGGCGCGGGAATTGCGGTTGCAGCTGAACCGGGAACCGCCCCAGCCGAAATCGGCGGCGAATCCGTGATGAACCGGAAACGTAATAACATTTAAAGCAGCATCCTATGCAAGTCACATCGCTTTTGAGTCAGCAACACCAGCATGGGCCGGAGTGTGGTTGTGGCCATGACCATTCGCATTCCGTCGTCCACATGGTCCAGGTGGTGCTGGGCATTGTCTTTGTTCTGAACTCGTTCATTGTGGACTGGTTTTTTGCGGCGGGCAGCACGCTGTCCAGCGCCAGCGCGATGATTGGGGCGATCATTCTGGGTTATCCGATCGTGGTGACGGCGGTGCGAGATTTGCGCGTAGGCCGGCTGAGCATCAATGAGCTGGTGGCGATTGCGGTGCTGGCGGCGTTTGCCTCCGGCGATTATCAGGTTGCGGGGGTGGTGGCGTTCTTCATGCTGACCGGCGAAATAATTGAGACGCGCACGGCGGAAGGCGCGCGGAATTCCATTGAATCGCTCATCAAACTGACGCCCACAAAGGCGCGGCGCATTTTGAAGGACGGCAGCGAGGAAGAAGTGGCCGCGAGCCAGCTGACGGTGGGCGATGTGATCCGCATCCGGCCGGGCGATAATGTGGCGGCGGATGGCGTGATCGTGAACGGCCAGGGTTCGCTGAACCAGGCGACCATCACGGGTGAATCTTTGCCGGCGGACAAGAAGGCCGGGGACGAAGTTTTTGCGGGTACACAGAATCTGAACGGCGTGCTAGAAATCAAGGTTACCCGTGCCGGGGAAGACACCACGCTGGGGCGCGTGCGTGAACTGATCATGGCGGCGGAGCAGACCAAGTTGCCGATCCAGAAGATTGTGGATCAGTACATGGGGTATTATACGCCGCTGGTGCTGGTGATTGGCGGGCTGGTCTGGGCGTTTACCCATGATTTGAACCGCGTGATCGCGGTGTTTGTGGTTTCCTGTCCTTGCGCATTTATTCTGGCAACGCCGACTGCGATGGTGGCGGCGCTTTCGGCGGCGGCGCGGTTGGGCATTCTGATCAAGAACGTGGCCGACATTGAACTCGCTGCGAAGATTAACGCGTTCATTTTTGACAAGACGGGCACGCTCACGACCGGTCAACTGGCGGTGAGCCGGCTGGCGCCCATTGGTGAAGTGAAGCCGGCCGAATTGCTATTGCTGGCCGCCTCGGCGGAACGTTACAGCAACCATCCAACGGCGAAAGCGCTGGCCACGCTGGCGGGAGAAGCTGGACTGCCGCTGGCGGAACCGAAGGATTTTGTGGAAACGGCTGGTCGCGGCGTGCGGGCCCAGGTGAATGGTGCCGATGTTTACGTGGGCCGAGCACAATGGCTTAAGGATAACGGCATTGACGGCGGTTTTGAGAAGTTTGTGGATCTGAATGAGACGGAAGGCTGGAGCCTGATTTTCATAGCGCGCAACGGCCAATGCGTCGGCTGGGTGGGCATGCAGGACAAGACCCGTCCCGAGGCGGCAGAAGCGCTGGCGGAATTGAAGGCCAATGGCGTCCGCCGGATTGCCATGGTATCCGGTGACCGGCAGGTGGTGGCCACGCGGGTGGCGGCGGAAATCGGGTGCGAAGAAGCCAAGGGTGACTGCCTGCCACAGAACAAGGTGGAATTTGTGCATGCCGTGAAGGCGAAGGGCTACAAGGTCGCGGTGATCGGCGACGGCGTGAACGACGCCCCGGCGCTGGCGGCAGGTGACATTGGCATAGCGATGGGCGCAGCGGGCAGCGAAGTGGCGATTCACAGCGCGACGATTGCGCTGATGAACAACGACCTGCGCCGGCTGCCGTTCCTGATCAAGCTGTCCCGCAGCACGCGCGCCGTGATTAACCAGAACTTCCTGTTCGGCGTGCTGTTCATCGTGGTCGGCCTGACGGTGACGTCGTTTGGCTACATCGGTCCGATTGCGGCTTCGATGTTGCATGTGGCGGGTACACTGATCGTGATTTTCAACAGTGCACGACTGGTGCGCAAGGGTGAGGAAATGGAACATTTTGCGCCCGAGCTGGTGGACGGAAAAGCCAAGCCGGCGGGCCAGTTGACGCCGAAGATGGCGTGACAGAGGTGGACTTGCCGTTGTTCCAAAACTCGGCTAGTTTAAGTACATGAGTGCAATTGAAGTCATCCAAGAAGTCCAGGCCTTGCCGCTTGAAGATCAAGAGCGGATTTTGAACTTTTTGCAGGAAAAGCTGCACCCGTACAAGCTGGCCGAAGGCGAAGTGAAATATGCCGTTGACGCTGATTTCAAAAAAGCCGCCGACAAGGTTTTCCGCGAGAATGACAATTTATTTCGCCGGCTGGCGCAATGAGCGGCAACTTACCATTCTTTTTGACCCGCTCGCAGATTGATCAGCTACACGATCTCAGTTTGGCGCAATACGGCGGGCAGGCAGGAGTAAGAGAATCCGGCTTGGTGGATTCTGCCCTAGCATCCGCGCAAAACACCTTCCATTACGGCGGAGGAGATCTGTTCGATATTGCGGCGGCGTATGCGTTTCACATCGCCGAAGCCCAAGCCTTCAATGACGGCAACAAGCGCACAGCGATGGGCGCGGCGCTAATTTTTATTGAACTAAACTTGGGTTCCCAGACTCCAACTGAGGATGAATTGTATGATGCGATGATTAACATAGCCAAGAAGCAGCTGACAAAAGCCGGACTCGCTGAACTTTTTCGGTCCGCCGCAAAGCGAAAACCATAAATTCATGCATTCATTGTTAATGTCGCGAACAAATTGCCAAGTGGCTTGCTGGCACGGGACATTACTGTTATTTTTGGAAAAACATTGACGGCCACTCCGTGGTCAGATGAAGAACAATTAACGCCAGACACCATGCCAGTTGCCGAACTCAATCTGCCCGCGCCGGCCGGAAGCCAAAAACCGGCGGAAGTCGTCATTTCCGTGCGCGGTCTGACCAAGGTGTTCCGCGATTTCTGGAACCGTCCGAAGGCGCGGGCAGTGGACAATGTGGATTTTGAAGTGCGGCGGGGCGAGGTGTTCGGTCTGCTTGGACCGAACGGGTCGGGCAAGTCCACCACGGTCAAGCTGTTGCTGGGCCTGCTGAATCCCACGAAGGGGCACATTGAGGTATTCGGTCATTCACCACGTCACGTGCAGACGAAGGCGCGCATTGGTTATCTGCCGGAAGAGTCCTATCTTTACCGCTACCTGAATTCGAAGGAAACGCTGAATTTCTTCGGCAACATTTTCGAGCTGTCCAAGGCGGATCGCGATAACCGGTCCGAGCAGTTGCTGGACATGGTGGGCCTGGGCAAGACCCAGACCCGGGCGGTGGGCGAGTTCTCCAAGGGCATGCAGCGGCGCATTGGCCTGGCCCAGGCGCTGATCAACGATCCCGATCTGATCATTCTGGACGAACCCACGGCGGGGCTGGATCCGATTGGCTGCCGCGAGGTGAAGGATTTGATTCTGGCGCTGGCGCGTCGCGGCAAGACGGTGATTCTGAGCAGTCATTTGCTTTCGGATGTGGAAGACGTTTGCGATCGCGTGGTGATTTATTACGGCGGCAAAATCCAGGCAATGGGGACGTTGAAGGATCTGCTGGCGAAGCCGGACTCGGTGCGCATCACTGCGCCGGTGTTGCCGCGCGAAACGCTGGAGCAGGTGCTGTCCATCATTCGCAAGGACATTTCCAGCGGGGAAGTGCGCGTGGATAATCCGACGCAAAATCTCGAGAGCTATTTTCTGGATGTGGTGGCCAAGGCGCGGGCGGCGCATGAAACCAGCGGTGCGCAATCCGGCGCCAAGGTGGCGGCGTATCTGCGGGCCGGGGTGGAGGAAAAGCCCGCCACCGACAAGCTCCTGGAAAAACTTTCCCTGCCACAGGCTCCGGCGGCGGCCCCGGTGGTCAAAGCCGAAACCGGCCCGGCCGTTGATGACAGCAAACTGGCGGCGCTATCCCAGCCAGTCACGGTGCCGGCGGTGACACCTGCACCTGCGGCCACGACACCGGCGGTGAAGCCGGCGGATCTGGCACAGGCGGATGAAAAACTATCCTCGCTGCTGGGCGGCAAGAAGTAAGCTGGACACCGAAGCACACGCGCATTTAACACCTCCCGCACGAATTATTCCTGATGCAAAAAATTCTGGCCATCACGTGGTTGACCTGGAAAGCTGCGCTGCGGTTCCGGCTGTTTCTGGTCATCGCGGCGTTGCTGGTGCTGGCGGTGGTGGGCTTGCCGATGGTGATCAAGGATGACGGCACGGCGCAGGGTTTTACGCAGATCATTCTCACCTATACATTGAGCAGCATTACCGCCTTGCTGGGGTTGTCGACGCTGTGGCTTTCCTGCGGCACGCTGGCGCGGGATGTGGAGGAATGTCAGATTCAGGTGGTGGCGACCAAGCCGATTGCCCGGTGGCAGATCTGGCTTGGCAAATGGCTGGGCATCATCACGCTCAATGCCGTGTTGCTGGGCATTTCCGGCGGTTGCGTTTATGGTTTGCTGCAATGGCGGTCGGGCAAACTGGAGCCGCGGCAACAGGCGATTCTGCGCGAGCAAATTTTGGTGGCACGGGGTTCGGCCAAGCCGGCCAGCATTGATGCGGAAATCGAGTCGGAAACCCAGCGCATATTTGAGAACCGACTGAAAACCGCCCCGGTGGACAAGGTGGACGTGGCGGAAGTGCGCCGGCAGATTCGGGAAGGCGTCAAGGCGGACGCCCAGGTGGTACCGCCCAGTTATGTCAAACAATGGCAGATTGACCTTGGGTTTGCCAAAAATTATCTGAAGGGCCGGCCGTTGCAACTGCGTATCAAGTTCAACGCGTCACAAAAGAACAATGCCGATCATTATCTGGGCATGTGGCAGATTGGAGTGCCCCAAAAGACGCTGCTCTGGCAGAGCGAATCGATGAGCATGCCGCAGGACACTTTTCAAGAATTCACCATTCCGCCGGATCTGTTTGATGCAGACGGGGTGCTGACGGTTTCGTTTATGAATCAGAACGAGAATATCGCCCTGCTGTTTCCGCTGAATGATGGCATAGAGGTGCTGTATCCGGAGGGCGGGTTTGCGCTGAATTATGTGCGCGGGCTGGCGGTGATTTTCTGCTGGATGGCGCTGCTTTCGGCGCTGGGGCTGATGGCGGCAAGTTTCCTGTCCTTTCCGGTGGCGACTTTCTTTGCGCTGGGCCTGATCATTGTCGGGCTGTCCTGCGGCACGCTTTCGGAAACGGTGGAATCCGGGTCGGTGGGGGTGGGCAATGAGGAAACCGGGGCGGCCGGACATTCGATGGCGGACATTATTTTAATCCCCGCGTTCAAGGGCATTCTGACGGTGGCCGGCTTTGTGAAAAGCAGTTCGCCCATTGATTCGCTGAGCACGGGGCGGAGCATCACGTGGGAAGAGCTGGGCACGGTGTTCGGGCAGATCGTGCTGCTGATCGGCGGCGGCATTGCGATCATTGGCATGCTGCTCTTTAACCGGCGGGAACTGGCGGCGGCACAGGGGACCCAATGAACGCGCGTCTTAAAAAAATCATCTGTCTGCTGCTGGCGGCGCTGCTGCTGTTTGCCTCCGGGCGCATGCAGGCGTGGCTGAACCGGGATCGCGATGCCCTGGGGCTGACGCGCAATACCGTGCTGGACAATGCGCCGCCGGTACTGGCGTTCACTACCATTGCGCTGGGCGGTTTTCGCGGCATTATCTCGAACTTTCTCTGGATTCGGGCCAATGACTTGCAACAGGACGACAAATTTTTCGAGGCGGCGCAGCTGGCGGACTGGATCACCAAGCTGGAGCCAACCTTCACCCAAGTCTGGCTGTTTCAGGGCTGGAACATGGCTTACAACATTTCGGTGAAGTTCAAGGATCCCCCCGACCGCTGGCGCTGGGTGGAAAACGGCATTGAACTGCTGCGCGATGACGGTTTGAAATATAACGAGAACAACGTGTTGATTCATCGCGAACTCGCCTGGTTTTTTCAGCACAAGATGGGGGCCAACCTGGACGATGCGAACATGTATTACAAGGCCCGCTGGGCACAGGAAATGATGCCATTTTTCGGGCTGGGGGGCACCAATTTCACGGCCCTGCTCAACCCGGCCACGCCGGCGGAGCGGACGAATGCAATGGTCCTCCGGGACAGGTACAAGATCGACGCCAAATTTGCCAAGTCCGTGGATGAAAAATATGGTCCACTGGACTGGCGGCTGCCCGAGGCGCATGCCATTTACTGGGGCCGGCTGGGTCTGGATGATGCCGATAAAAATCCGGGCAAAGTAAAGTCGGATGACCTGATCACCCTGCGCCGGATCATTTATCAGTCGCTGTTACAATCCCTGCATCATGGGCGGCTGACGATTGACCCGATCACGCACCGGCCTTCACTGACGCCCAATCTGGAGGTGGTGCCCATTCTGAACGAGACTTACGAGGAAATGTTCCGGGAGGAAACGCAGGCGGGGCAGCGGGACGGCATTCTCAAGGCGCAGCGGAATTTTTTGCGCGATGCGGTTTATTTTCTGTACGAGGCAAACCGGATCAGCGATGCGCAAAAGTGGTTCAAATATCTCGGGGATAAGTTCCCGGACAAACCGGTGATCGAAAACCAGCCGGACTCGCTGCCACGCACGCTTACGCTGGATGAGTACGCCGTGGCCGTGGTGCAGATTGACATTGGGGAAACGTCGCAGGACCGCGTGACGGCGGCGGTGCAAGGACTGCTATTCCGGGCGTATTACGACCTCGCGATCGGGCAGGATGACCGCTATGAGAACCTCAAGCGGCTGGCCAACCGGGTGTACCAGCGGTACACGGACAAGACCAGCGGTTTCAAGGGGGATGTTCGCATACCGCTGCCGCCCTATAACCAGCTGAATTCGCAAGTGCTGACCCAGTTGTTGGATCCGGACCAGGGCATGGCTTATGCCGCCCGGGCCGCGCTGCGCACCCAGCTGGGACTGCCGGCGGAACCCCAGAAGGCGGCAGCCGCGCCAACTAATGCGCCTGCGCCGGGAGATGTTTCAACGAATGCTACGCCGTTGGAGTCGACCAATCCGGCACCCACCGCCATCCCGTAAGATCTGTAAGATTATTTTCGACCGGACGCCGGTTTTCAGTTAGTTTGAAGGACTTGTGAGCAAGAAAAATTCCAATGTACGGCCGGTACGGGTCGGCATGATTTCCCTGGGCTGCGCCAAAAATCTGGTAGACGCCGAGATCATGCTGGGCTCGCTGCTGAAAAGCGGCGTCGAAATCACCAACGATGCCACGCAGGCGGACGCGGTGATTGTGAACACGTGTTCCTTCATTGATTCGGCGCAGGAGGAAAGCGTGGACACCATTCTCGAATCCGTGGAACTGCGCGAGGCCAATCACCGTGGCCAGGCGGTGATTGTTTCCGGCTGCCTGCCGCAGCGTTTTCGTGATGAATTGCCCAAGCTCATGCCCGAGGTGGACGCGTTCATGGGCATTGACCAGGTGGCGCAGGTGGCGCAGATCGTGAGCCAAGCCATCAGCAATCGCACGGAAAAGGCCAACCAGCCGCCGCGCGATGGCCAGGCCGAGCGACGGGCGGCCCGGGCACTAACGCGGCTGGCCGAGCTGGAAAAGAAGCAGGGAGGCACGGATCACGAAAAGGCGGCCTCGCTGCGGGGCACGGAAAAGTTTGGCAAAACGAAAACGGTGATGGGGGTCAAGGCGCCGCCGGCGCTGCCCATCATGGAGGTAAATCAGCGGCCGACGTATATTCCGGATTTCATTACGCCGCGCTTCCGGCTCACGCCCAAACATTTTGCGTATGTGAAAATCGCGGAGGGCTGCAACCATCCATGCAGTTTCTGCATCATTCCGCGCATGCGGGGTTCACATCGCAGCCGGGTGCAGAGTGATATTGTGGCCGAGGTAAAGGCGCTGATCGCGGACGGCGTGAAGGAAATCAATTTAATTTCCCAGGACTCCACGTATTACGGGATGGATTTGCGGGCGAACCACAGCCGGGCAATTTCTTCGCCGGAAAAATTTACGAACGCGGCCAAAACGCTGGCGGCCGATGCCACGACCATTTGCACGCTGCTGCGCGACTTGAATGCGCTGCCGGGGGATTTCTGGATCCGCCTGCTATACACGCATCCGGCGCACTGGACAGACGAGCTGATCACCACCATTGCCGAGTGCAAAAAAGTGGCCCGCTATGTGGACATGCCGTTGCAGCACATTCACGAAAACATGCTGGAGCGCATGCGCCGCGAGACTTCGCAGCAGTACATTGTGGATTTGATTGCGCGTATCCGGGCGGGGATTCCCGGCATCGCCTTGCGCACGACATTCATCGTCGGGTTTCCGGGCGAGACGGAGGCGAGTTTCAAGACGTTGCTGGATTTTATTCGTGACACCAAATTCGAGCGGCTGGGTGTGTTCGCCTATTCCAAGGAAGATGGCACCCGCGCGGGGACGATGGCCGGTCAGCTTACCGACAAGGTGAAGCAAAAGCGCCGTGAGCAGGCGATGGCCGCACAGCATAAGGTGGCGGTGCAGGTGGCAGAATCATTTGTCGGGCGCGAACTCAAGGTGCTCGTGGAAGGCGAGGCAGATGCCAAACAGTTGCAGGGGGCCAATGTGAGTTCCTGGGAGCACGGACTGATCCGCACCGCCGATGAGCACACCGGCCAGATGAAAGGCCGTTATCTCGTAGCGCGGGGCGAAGCGGATGCGCCGGACATTGACGGGCGGGTTTATATCCGCGGCAAGGTGCCGGTGGGTGAATTTGTGCGCGTGAAGATCATCGGGCACACCGACTACGATTTGATTGCGGCGCCGGTGTAGGCCGGGCGCTAAAAATCCGGACAATACAACCGGTAACCCTGCGCCAGGTTGGTGCAGGAAATGGTAACGCTGTTCAGCTGGTTGGAATAGGTAATCGGGAGCAGGTTGTTGGTGGTCCAGGCGGACGATCCCATCAGGCCACCGGTCGCTTGGGGGACAAAACCGGATGGATACGCCGGCCAGGACAGGGAAAGACTGCCGCCCTGGCAACGGATGTTCAGCAGGGGCATGGGGACAAACGCAAACGCCAGGGCGTAAGGTTCATCGGTGCTGACGATATCGGATCCGCCGGCCTTCCAAACCTGCAAATCGTACCGGCCGGCCGGGAGGCGCGGCAGCCAGATATGCTGGACGTTATCCACGGCACTCGTGCTGCAGGCCACCAGGTTCCCGTTGGCCGTGTTGTAGAGGTAGAGCCGGAGATGGTTGATATCGTCGCCGCCAAGCTGCCGGTTCCAAACGAGCGTAGCGGACGCAAGGTAGCAGCCTCTGCCGAGGCCATTGGTCAGGTTAAAATAATAGTGGTTGATCGCATCGGCATTGGCGGTGCTGTTGTTGGTGTTAAAATCCCAGCCGCTTAAAACGCCGATGGTGTTCGTGGCGTTGGCGGGCGGGTGTGCAGCCGCAATGGCAACGGTGGTCACGACAAAGTTGGTCTGGCGTCCGCCGGCGAGCTGGCGGTAGGAATTATAGAGATTCAACAGGCCGGAACCATAGTGGGCATCCAGCGGGCTGCGCGCGCTATTCGTCCAGCCCGCCGGTTTCACGGCGCCATTAAGCAGGAGGGCTTTGAGGGTACGCAAATCAGCGGTGGCATTGGTGTTGGGTCCGCCATCGCCGCGCAAACCGGCCTGCAACAAGACGGCGGCGGCGCCAGCCACCTGCGGGGCGGAAAAGCTGGTGTTGGCGTCCGGCGCAGTGATGTCCGGTTTGCACCGGCCGTTGTCAGGGGTGGGGCCGGTGGCGGAAGAGGAGCCGGAGCCATAAGCTCCAACGGCAATCGAATTGTAGGCGGTGCCCGGTGGCAAGGTCACACCGTTCGCACCGATGGCCGAGACGAATAGCACGCCGAATTGCGCCGCATAATCGTCGAAATAACTGTCCCATGCCTCTTGGGTATTAATGGGCACCGTTCCGAAAGTGTAACTTTGGCACATGATCGGATCGTTCAAAGGATTCAACGGAACCAGCTTGTTCCAGAGAAAATACATGGCATCCACCACATCGACATGCGCGACATTGGTGGCCACACCATTGGCCGTCTGGCCCGGACTCACGGTGCCATAGAAAAACTGTCCCACCCGCTCAGAATGATACGAATCGGTCCCGATCTTGTTGGGATAATTGTTGATGCTACCGGCGGCAGACACGTAAGTCATTTTGGCGGCCGGGAAACCAACTTTGGCCGGATCGTCCTCAAAATCCTGGACACCCACCGCCTCGCCATCATCGGCTTCGATCTGGGCCACGCGAATGCCGGTACCATACAGGTTTGTGGTGGCGGCTCGGAACGGCTTGATGCCGGTCTGGTCATCGTCCTGGGCTTGCAGGGACAGACTGAGGAGGAGCAGACAACCGCAAAACCAAAGCAGGTAAGCATGGTTTTTGGAAGAGTGGCGGCTCATGTTAAGTTAAGACTGGTTTATTGCCGTAAATCTGATTGCTACTGGACGGCTGACAGGTGAGATAGTCGCATCCGGGTCCTGATGGAGTCAACCCGACAATGGAAAAAACAAACAATATATTGTTTTATTTTTAATATGTCAATAGTAAATACGAAAAAGCTGGTGCGGCAGAATAGTGGTGGTCGCTGGTAAATGGCAAGATAGATGGTTATATCATATCCTGGCCCAATGGCATGCGATGAATTTGGCGCATGAAATTGAGGCGGTGACGCGGAGAGCGTGGCGGTAAATTAATTTATACCACGGGGGCTTAATACCGCGGGACTAAGCCGGCCAATTTGAATGTTGGTGTTCAGATTAACCCCAGTCCCATCCAAGGTCACGAAGGGGGACGGTATTGGGGCCTAAAAATTGGGGCTGTTTAGCCGGAAAAACCGCGCCCGATTGGTGGGGGGCAGGGGCAGGACCACCTGCTGGTTGGTAATGGCAAAGCCGAGGAGGCCGTTGGTGGACCAGCTCGGAGAGGCGGTGAGATTGGTGGCGGACTGGGCAAGATAACCGGCGGGATAGGAGGGCCAGGAGACGGTGACGTTGGTGCCGGAATGCCCCATGGTCAGCAGGGGCCGGGGGAGGAAGGCGAAGGCGAGGGCGTAGGGGTCGGCGGTGCTGACGGTGCCGGAGCCGCCCGCCTTCCAGACTTGCAGATCATACCGGCCGGGCGCGAGGGCGGGGAGGTAGATATGCTGGACGTTGTTTACGAGGCTGGTGCTGCAGGTGACGAGATTGCTGTTGGCGGTGTTATAGAGGTAGAGCCGGAGGTTGTTGATGCCGATGATGTTGGGCGGGCTTTGGCCGGGGATGAATTTGCTATTGATATGACGATTCCAAACGAGGGTGGCGGTGGTAAGGAAAGCGGCGGTGCCAGCGTTGGTGACGTTGAAATAGTAATGGTGGGTGACATCGTTGGCGGTACTGCTGGTGTTGGTGGCATAATTCCACCCGGACAGAGTAGCGACGGTATTGGTGGCACCGGTGGGCGGGTGGGCTGCGCCGGTGGTAACACTCACGCTGACAGCATTCGTTTGCTGGCCGGCGGCGAGTTGGCGGTAGGAGTTATACAAATTCAACATGCCGGCACCGAAGCGGGCATCGAGCGGGGCGTTGGGGCCATTGGTCCAGTCGGACTGTTTGACGGCACCATTGAGCAGCAGTGCTTTGAGGGTGCGAATATCCACGGCGGCATTGGTGTTGCGGCCGCCATCGCCGCGCAAGCCGGCCTGCATTAGCACTGCGGCTGAACCGGTCACCTGGGGGATGGCAAAGCTGGTGTTTTGATCGGGGGCGGAAATTTCGGGTTTACAGCGGCCATTATCCACGGTGGGGCCGGTGGCGGAGTTGCCACCGGCGTTGTCGGGTCCGTTGTAGGAGGCCACGGAGATGCTGTCATAGGCGGTACCCGGCGCGGCGGGTGTGCCGGTGGTACCGGCGGAGGAGATGAACAACACATTGAACTGGGCGGCATAGTTGTCGTACGCCATATCCAACGATTCCTGAAGGTAGATGGACGACTGATTGCCGGCCACGGTGTCGGAAAAGTCAAAGCTTTGATTAACGAGAGGATCACCCACGTTTACCTGACCGATCAGGGTTTGGTAAACGTCTGTATTAACGAAATAATTGGCGTCAATGACATCCACGTGGGAGAGGTTGGTGGCGATGCCGCCGGGGGTGTCGCCGGGGCTGACCGTACCGTACAGGAATTCGGCCACACGTTCGGCGTGACCGCTGTTGGTGCCGACAGAATTGGGATATGCGGTGCTGGAGCCATTGGCGGACTGAAAGGAAAAAATGCCGGCGGGGGCACCGACATTGGCCGGGTTCACTTCAAAGGCAGGCGGATTGGTGCTTTCCTCGGCCTCGGGCTGGGCGACGCGGATGCCGGTTCCATAGAGATTGGTGGTGGCCAGCCGGAAAAATTTCACGCCGGTCTGGTCATCCACCTGGGCATTCAGCAGCGGGGCAAAGCCAGGAATACAGAGGGAACAGAGGAGGCAGATAAGTACAAATTTGAAAGGATACGGTGGCCTCATGCGGTCGTAACCAATATAGCCGAGATTGGCTGGAAATCAATGGGCGGTTGCGAAGTGGTCGCAGTTTTTTCCGGGCGGCCGGCGTTAAAAATTGGGGCTGACGAGGCGGAAAAATCGGGGCGCGTTAGTGGGGTTGAGCTGCAACAGGTTCTGCTGATTAGTCACTATAATGGAGAGCAGATTGTTGGTGGACCAAGTGGCTCCGGTTACGGGGAAGGCTGTCGCTTCAGCGGTGAAACCGGCCGGATATATCGGCCATGTCATTTGAAGATTCGCCCCGGTGAGGGTGATGGCCAGGGCCGGGATGGGGGCAAAGGCAAAGGCCAGGGCGTAGGCTTCATTGGTGCTCACCAGGTTGGTGCCGCCGGCTTTCCAGACCTGCAAATCATAGCGGCCGGCCGCCAGTTGCGGCAGGTAGATATGCTGGACGTTGTCCACAAGGCTGGTACTGCATGCCACCAGATTGCTGTCGGCGACGCGGTACAGAAACAGTCGCAAATGGTTGATATTGGTCTGACCCAGCTGCCGGTTCCAGACGAGGGTGGCGGTGGTGAGGAAGCGGGTGGTGGCATGGCCGTTGGTGGCATTAAAATAATAGTGATTCACCGTATCGGTCAGGGCGCTGCTGGTATTGGTATTAAAATCCCAGGCGTTGAGGCTGCCGATGGTGTTGGTGTCGCTGGCAGGCGGATGGCTGCCGCCGATGGCAACGGCGGTGGTGACGCAATTGCTCTGCCGCAGACCGGCGAGCAGGTGGTAGGCGTTGAACAGATTGAGCAGACCGGAGCCGTAACGGGCATCCAGCGGGGCATTGGGGCCATTGGTCCAGCCGGTGGGCTTGACGGCACCGGTGAGGAGCAACGCCTTGAGCGTGCGCATGTCGGAGGCGCTATTGGTGTCGCCGCCGCCATCGCCGCGTTCGCCAGCCTGAAGGAGCACGGTGGCGGCCCCGGAAACCTGGGGCGTGGAGAAACTCGTCGCACCGGCCGGGGCGGTGATATCAGGTTTGCAGCGACCGTTGTCCACGGTGGGGCCGATGCTGGAGGTAGCGCCGGCACCGTAGGCGGCGACGCCGATGGAATTATAGGCGGTTCCCGGCGGGCTGACAGATCCGACGTTGTTCACGGCCGAGACGAAGAGGGTGCCGTTCTGATTAGCGTAATCATCATAGGCCGAATCCACCTGTTGCGCATCGCTGACGGAGATGTCGTTATCCGGTGCGGGATCGTTGGTCACCTCATTGCCAAACGTGAAACTTTGATTGACCACGGCATCGCCGCAGGGGGGCAAGAGGGGGTTGCCAACGTAGTTGGTGATGAAAAAATTGGCATCCACATTGTCCACATGGGCGACACTGGAAGCGGCCCCACTGCCGGGGCTATAAAAAAACCAAGCCACATTTTCAGCATGCCACGAATTAGTGCCCAACAGGTTGGGATACGTGGTGGCCACGCCATCGGCGGAGACATACGTGAAAATGGATGGCGATCTTCCGACATTGGCGGGATTGACTTCAAAGCCCAGGGGACTGGCGGTGACATCCGCCTCCGCCTGGCCCACCACGATGCCGTTGCCGTAGAGATTGGTGGTGGTCTGTCTCAGCAGGGTTACCCCGGTTTGAGCGGTGGTCTGGGCATTGGCATTGGCTGCTAAAAGTCCCAAAATGGCCAAAACCAATCCAATGGCCGACCGAAGGTGATGCTTCATGATTATGAGTCAATAAAGATGGCTTATTTCGGACAGAAGTCAAATGGCCCGCCGGGTGAAAACTGGCGGATGGCTTGCCGTTGACTGGACGGGCGGGTTTTGGTTTCAAACCGCCGGGTTATTGGTACTGGATTAGCGCGTAAATTATTCTGCGGCAAAGTTTAAATTAAGTCTTTTCAATTAAATGAGATCGCTTAAAAATGACTTCACAACAACTTGGCATGCTGTTTTAAACCATGAGATTCAATATTTTAGCGCTGGTGATCTGTTTGTCAGCGGGTTGCCTGGCAGCCCAGCCGGTCATCCTGAGTCAACCCACCAACCAGGTGGTGTTGAATGGCGGAAATGTGGTGCTGGGCGCGACGGTTTCCGGGGCAGGCCCATTAACATGCCAATGGCAGTTCAACGGCACCAACCTGATTAATAATGTCATTACCACCATAGCCGGCACGGGGACGAATGGATTTTCCGGGGATGGGGGTCCGGCGCTGGGCGCGATGCTCCGTTTTCCAAATGGGGTGGCGGTGGATGTGTGGGGCAATGTATTTGTGGCTGATGATTCGAACCACCGCGTTCGCCGGGTGGATACGAATGGCATTATCACCACGGTGGCGGGCAATGGTACGAACGGATTTTCCGGGGATGGAGGGCCGGCCACCAACGCGATGTTGGGTACCTGTTACGGCATCGCGGTTGATCGAATCGGGAATCTTTACCTGGCGGACTATGGCAACAGCCGCATTCGCAAGGTGGATGCGAATGGAGTGATTACAACGGTGGTGGCGAATGGTGCGGGCATCAGTCAGCCACGTGGTGTGGCGGTGGATGCCTGGGGAAATTTATTTGTGGCGGATACCGGCAATTATCGGGTTCACAAGGTCGATACGAACGGTATTGTCACGGTGGTGGCGGGGAAGAATTCATCTGGTTATAGCGGCGATGGTGGGTTGGCTACTAACGCAACTTTGAATCCGTATTCGGTGACGTTGGATACCAACGGCAATTTGTATATTGCGGATTACGGCAACTACCGAATCCGTCGCGTGGATGCGATCAGCGGGATCATCACCACGGTGGCGGGGACAAACACGTCCG